>NZ_JAYKTT020000004.1:0-8334 GCF_038404745.2 Chlorogloeopsis sp. ULAP02
TTAAAATATAAAGCTCTCACTCACCCCATTCTTATAAAGTTAGTAATTTAGTGATGTTGAAAAAAGTCACCATACTAAATATTAGGATTGATAGCTTATCAACTATCGATTTACTCAAAAAACTTGATTTTACGGGTGGTGTTGTCTTCACACCTAATGTAGACCATTTAATGAAATTACAAGTTGATCAAGATTTTTACCAAGTTTATCAGCAAGCAGATTATTGTATATGCGATGGTCAATTTGTGATGCTTGCTTCAAAATTTTTGGGTAATAGTATACAAGAAAAAATTTCGGGATCTGATTTTTTATCAGTATTTTATTCTTATCATGCTCTGAATCCGAATATAAAGATATTTTTGCTAGGTGGAGTTAAAGGAGTAGCTCAAAAAGCACAAGAAATAATTAATAATAAGGTTGGTAGAAAAATTGTAAGTGGCTCATATTCTCCACCTTTTAATTTTGAAAAATCTGAGCAAGAATGTTTTAAAATCGTCGAATTAATTAATAAATCTGAAGCAACTGTTCTAGTAGTAGGACTAGGTGCTCCTAAACAAGAGAAATGGATTTTAAAATACAAAAAATATTTAAGTTATATCAAAATATTTTTAGCAGTAGGTGCTGCAATAGATTTTGAAGCTGGTTATAAAAAAAGAGCACCAAAATGGCTAAGAAATTTATGGTTAGAAACTCCCTATAGATTGTTATGTGAGCCTAGACGTCTCTGGCGAAGATATCTATTAGATGATCCACCATTCTTTTGGCTAATTCTGAAACAGAAACTAAATCTTTATAAAAATCCTTTTGCTGTTTCTAACAAGCTCTAGCAATATTAAATTTGATTGCCATTATAGCAAGTTTATGTTTTGTGAAATACTTGAAAACAAAAATCAAGATATTAATATTTTGACAATTGATGTTGAAGATTGGTTTCATATTCTAGATACGCCTTCAACTCCACCTCTTTCGTCTTGGTTTAATCTTGAGAGTAGAATTGTAGCAAATACACTTCTTATCTTAGATTTATTTCGTAAATACCAAATAAAATGCACATTTTTTGTACTAGGTTGGGTGGCAGAAAATTTTCCGGATTTAGTACGTGAAATTGATCGGCAAGGACATGAAATTGGCACACATGGTTATAGCCATGAATTAGTATATAAACTTACACCAGAACAATTTTATCGTGATGTTAATCTTTCCTTAGAGTACCTTTCGCGTATTACTTCACAACCAATTTTAGGATACCGAGCGCCAGGTTTCTCAATTACTGCCACATCATTATGGGCTTTAGATATTTTGATAGATCTCGGTTTTTGTTACGATTCATCAATCTTTCCCATCAAAAGAAATCACGGGGGTTTTCCTAAATCTTCAACAGAGGTTTGTTGGCTTACTACACCAAAAGGAAAACAAATTATAGAAGTTCCAATAACTCCATTAAGTTTTTTAAATCAAAAGGTTTATTTGTTTGGAGGTGGTTACTTTCGATTGACACCTTACCAATTAATTACTTTTGCTATCAAACAAATTAATGCTAACAACAAACCCGTAATGATTTACCTCCATCCACGAGAATTTGATCCAAATCACCCTAAATTAAAACTCGATTTTTTCCGACATTTTACTTGCTATATCAATCTTAAATATACTCAAAATAAGTTAGAAAAACTATTGTTAGATTTTAAATTTAGCAATATAAAAAACTATTTATATTCTTCCACTTATATAAGTAATAGTCATGTAAGTCTAGACTAATTTTGATAGTTTTACCAAACTCATTAATAGGGAATCTAAAAGATGTTATTACAGCAGTTTACTAAGTTAGGTTTACAACACATTAAGCATAATCTTACTGAAGCTGTTTACTTAAAAACGGGTCTTGATTTTACTAAGCCCCGTTCCATTCAAGGTATAGTAAACGAGCGATGTAATTATAAGTGTCGTTATTGTAACTTTTGGCGATTGGATAATTATCAAAGTGAAATGACTATTGCACAATGGCAGAAGGCACTGTTAAGTCTCAAGGAGTTTCTTGGATGGTATGTCATTCAATTTGCAGGAGGCGAACCTTTTATTAAGAAGGGATTTGTAGATTTGCTAGAATTCTGCCATGCAGAAGGTATTGCTTGGGGGGTGATTACCAATGGTTCAACCTTCAACCGTAAGATAGTAGAGAGGGTTGTTGCAGCGCGTCCAGTCAATATCGATATTTCAGTGGATAGTGCAATAGCAGAAATCCATGACTTCGTGCGGGGAATGCCTAACTCTCACAGCAACATTTCTCAAGGAATAATTTTTTTACGAGAAGAACAAAAGCGGCAGGGAATAAACTTTCCTATCCGAATCAAGCCAACAGTTCATCGATACAACCTTCGCCATCTCTTAGAACTTGTTAATTGGACAAAGCAAATTGGTGCAACGACTATCGATTTTAGTGCGGTTAAGCATTGGACAACAGAGGTTAAGACTGAACTGTGGATTCAGGATGAACATGACTTGGAAATATTACGACAAACCGTTGAAACACTGGTTGCGATGAAAAAAGATGGAGCACCAATTGAGACTAGTGAACAAAAACTATACTCTTTTATCGATCACTTCCAAGGAAAAACTGTAAAGTATGGCGTTTTACCTTGCCGTCTAAGCTTACGTGACTATCACATTCGACCTAATGGTGATATCATTATGTGCCATTTATATCCTCCATTAGGTAACGTCAGGACTAGCAGTGCTCGTGAAATTTGGTACAGTAAGTGGACGAAACAACTCCGCGCTCAGATGGTGCAATGCGAGAAATTAGGTCAACCTGAATGCGGTAATTTATGTTTAGCTTCTCATGTTCCTTTACTACAGCAGTTTCAGCGAGGCTTATTGCTACTGCGTCAAGTTGGTTTCAAGGAGCATACTTAATGATTGACAAGCTTAAAGTTCAGATGCAAAGCATTTGGCGCCAGCGTCGTATGGAGATTTTTCTTGAATGTATGTGTCCTAGAACTGGTGCCAGAATTATTGATATTGGTGGAACTCCCGAACTTTGGGAGATGATCGATATAGATTTGCAGATTACCCTGTTGAATCTACCAGGGGTACACAAAAAACTGCCGAACTCTCTGAAACGAAATTATGAGATTTTTGAAGCAGATGCCTGTGGATGGTTAAGCTTTGCAGATAATGAGTTCGATTTGGTCTTTAGTAATAGCGTAATTGAACATATTGGTTGTTGGAAACAGCAAAAAAATTTTGCTGCGAATGTGCGTCGATTAGCTCCTAGCTACTGGGTACAGACTCCATCTATTTGGTTTCCGCTCGAAGCCCACTGTAATTTACCTTTTTGGTGGTTTTATCCATCGTGTCTCAAGCAAGTATGGCTTCATCACTGGAAGGAGCAAGGACAGCACTTTCTTTGTAAGCAAATGGCACAGACACAAATTATGAGCCTCCGCCGCCTCAAACATCTGTTTTCAGAAGCTAAAGTTTATACAGAGTATGTGGGAGCATTTCCTAAATCTTATTCAATGTATTATAGTCCTAGCAAATTCAAGGATTTAAGAAATTGAAAATACAATCTATCCGCTATTGTTGATTTTAGATGATAGCTAGGAAGCCAAAATGGTTGCCCAAATTCAAGAATTAGATGCCTCGTACTGGGTTAAAACTCGTTCATCCCTCGATCCTAACGAATCCAGCTTTTTGATTTGGACAGGTAAAATTTACGCTTTTATGCCCGGTGAAAAACGAACACTCTTGTTTAAAATGGTCGGTATGAATGTCAGCAGGTGTATCCCCACTGAAGAGGATAGCTGGGATTTTACCTCTAGAGAACTGACTTACTACCTTGATCCCCAAACAGAGGAGATTTTACATAAGTGGGATAATCCTTGGACGGGAGAAACAGTTACGATTATGCACGTTGCCAATAGCCCAGTGCAAGGCCATTTTAAGGGGAAGTTTCCGGCGCTAGTAGACGGTGATAGCACAACTTTCATGTTTGATATATTTCCTACTTATGATAATCCTCTGACAGAAGATTCTAAATTAGCTCAATACAGTCCACAATCTACTTACCAAGCTGCGGAGTTGTTTAAAATCACTGTCCCCACCGCAGATTTATTTAATGAGAAAATGTTTTCAGTTTCTCAACTCAGGCTAAGTTGGGATAGGATTGGTCAATGGTTACCTTGGATGAACCAGGGCGATCGCCCTGGTTATCTCATCTATAGTGCTTACGGCAGCAAAGTTAGTGGCTTTAACGAATTACCACAACTGCTTCAAGATGAAATTAATACCCGCGTTCCTTTATATAAAAATGCTCCAAAATCCTGTTCAGATGAAGTGGAAGATATGACATCATGGCTTTACTTTCAACAACATTTTGATGCTTACTTGGCTGGCGAAAGATTTCCACTACCAGTTGCAGAAGAAGATTAAGGAATTACCAAAAAATAAATTATTCAATCAAATGTAGGGTGGGTTACGCTTCGCTAACCCACTATTTTTGGGAGGGTTGATGGTGCGTTACGAACTATCGTCCTAACACACTCTACTACTACAAATTGGAGATTTTTTATGGCGATCGCTTCCATACATTTCTCAATATACCTCATCATGAGAGCCTATATCAATTAGCACAATCACATCCTCATCTTCATCAGGATTTGGCTGAAGTGTGTAGATAATACGGCAATCATACTCAACCTAACAAGCCCACAAAGGATTTGCTGAAATGCAAAGTTACTATGCTTGGCAATTTTGAGGAGAAGCGATCGCCATCACTTGTCACTTCATCAAAACAACAAATAAAGTCAATTTCAATAAACAAAATGCCCGATCGCTTTCTCGTTTTGCCAAAATGCTTACTCAAAATGCCTGATCGCTTTCTCATTTTGGTGTTTTCCGCAAGCAAAAAGGCATATTGCTTACTTAAAATGCTTGAATGCTTTCTCATTTCAGTAATTCACGCACTCCTAAAGGTGTTTTCCGCAAGCAAAAAGGCATATTGCTTACTCAAAATGCTTGAATGCTTTCTTGTTTCAGTAATTCACGCACTCCTAAAGGTGTTTTCCGCAAGCAAAAAGGCATATTGTTTACTCAAAATGCTTGAATGCTTTCTTGTTTCATTAATTCACATACTCATGAGAGCGATCGCCTTCACGAGCTTTGTTTGTGAGCAAAACCTTAATAAAAACACCATTTAAAATGGTGCAAAAGCCGGACATACAACTATTTTGACTTCCACCTTGCGGTACTAAAGTGAAAGAGAAGGGCGCTCAACATTATAGAGAATTGGTATAGTAACGTTGCTCAATCCACATCCGAATTTCTTCTTCAGAACCAAAACAAGCATGGTTTCCGGTGACAGGATCGTAAGCGTGCCAACAAAAAGGATGACCGTGACTGTCTGATTCCTGCCATACTTGTAATTCAGAACTACTAGCTACCCAATTAGTGATCGCTTGCCAAATATTTTGGCAAATTAATAAAAAATTCTGTTTTTTCATAGTAAAAAATCCTGGTGAATTGCGAACTATATCTTTACGTTCACCCAGGATTTTTAATTAGAGAAGGTACAAATTAGCCCAGATTGACTAGTACAGTTTTTGTAATTGCAACTGTACTAGTTGAAATTCACCCAATTGTACGATGTGAACCTCAGCAAAATCGCTTATAGTGCCAATAGCCAAGCTTTTGTAGTGATTAGTGAGTGCCCAATTGTGAAAATTTTTTTAGATCGGCAGTCACCTCAACCAATCTATTTGCAAATTCGCGATCGCATTAGTAGTCTGATTAAATCTGGAGCATTACAACCAGGCGATCGGCTTCCCTCGATCCGTTCTCTGGCAGAAAGTTTACAAGTAAATAAATTAACTATTATTGAGGCTTATAATGTCTTAGAAGCAGACGGTGCAATCTGTGCGCGTCAGGGTTCTGGTTATTTTGTTAGCACTCAAATTGTTCCTTGTGCAAACCTGCAACCAACCTTTTCTCCTGCTCAAGAAGTAATCATCAAAGAGCCAGGTAGCAACTCTTTTTTTGATATGCACGTATCTGGTGTACACGCACAGAGGCAACCAGGAATGATAGATTTAAGCTTTGGTTGCCCTCGCCCCCCCAAGAATTTAACGCAAATTGCTAAACGAGCGCTGAACCAAGCAGATGCACTATCCAAGTACGATTTGCCTCAAGGACAGTTAACGCTACGCAGACAAATTACTCAAATGTTGGTACATCAAGGATTAAATGTATCAACCGAAAATTTAATTGTTACTAATGGTTCTGAGCAAGCTTTATCATTAGCAATTTATCATTTTGTGCGCCCAGGAGATTGGGTAATTGTAGAAGCTCCCACATATTTTGGAGTTATTGCCATCCTAGAAAGTTTAGGAGCAAAAATCATTGGTATTCCCATGACTCCTGAGGGAATGAATCTAGAATTATTAGAACAATATCTGTGCAGTCATCGCCCGAAATTAATTTACACCATTAGTACTCTACACAATCCTACAGGTTTGACTACCACCCAAGTCCATCGTCAAAAATTGCTTGCCCTAGCCGAACAATATGAATGCCCGATTTTGGAAGATAATGCTTACGAAGGATTAAATTTTGAGCCTGTACCAGCCCCAATCAAGGCTTTAGATAAAAATAATTGGGTAACATATGTCGGTACATTTTCTAAAACTTTAGTACCTGGATTAAGAGTCGGGTACATGGTAGTTACAGGTGAGCATTATCAAGCAATTCTGGAGCGGAAATTATTTCATGATGTTCATGTATCCACATTTTCTCAGGCAATAGTGAGTGAGTATCTAGCATCAGGGCATTACCGCCGTCATCTCAGCCAATTGCGAGCAGAAAATATTCAAAGCCGCAATATTATGCTACAAGCAATAGAGGGTTATTTTCCAGAAGAAGCAAGATGGACTGTTCCCAAAGGAGGTTTATTTCTTTGGGTACAATTACCAGGAGATATTCCCATTCAGGAAATTACCAAAGAAGCTTTATCACAAAATATTCTAATTTTTTGTGGTTCGCCATTTTTCCCAGATAAACAGGGATATCCAGCGATGCGATTAACTTTCGCTAACTCAGCGGAGGATATTGAAAAAGGTATTTCTATTTTGGGTAATTTATTGAAAAAATATCTTTTCAGAGGATGTAAAAGTATATCTAATTATCAATCGCTTGTTCATATTAGCTAGTACGAACAAAGCAATCATAGGCTGTGTTAACGCATTTTCTATCTCCTTTCTCAATCAGCGTAGGGTGGGCATTGCCCGCAACGCCAAAATAAGGTTTTGAACCAAATCTAAGCAATGCCCACCTTACTAGTGCTAAACATTATGCGATACATTCGTACCCGCTATCTTATTTGGTATGATTAGCCCATAGTAACCAGCAGCGATCGCTGTCAGGGCATTCAGCCAAACATTGTTACCAAAAATAGGCATCAATCCAAACATCGTCTTACCAAAAGGCAGTAATCCCATGATGGCAATGATAATATAGGCAACTGCAAAAGCAGCATTGAAAAGTCGCGCACTAGTGGCATTAGTATAGGAAGCAATTCCTAACAAACCCACGGCACAGTGTACAAGGTTATGCAAGAAGTTAGTAGGGAAAATCCCAAATACATAGCCAAATCCGGCAGAGTAGGCACCAGGAGCCATGTTAGCGGGAATATAAGATGCCGTTGTTCCTGGTAATGAAACAAAAGCTGGTATAAATCCAGCTATACCAAGAACTAGAAAGAGAATACCAATAGTTAAAGCACAGTAACGCTCTGTCAGTTTTGCGGCGTTAATGTTTTCCATTTGATTACCCCTGATTTATGCAAATCTTGGTTGAATCTCAGCAAATTATAGAAATAATATTGCAACCGATTTCTCACAGAGATTTAAAGATAAATACTCTTGCATTGGCTGCTTACGAGACACAACACTTCCTATTCAACTCAAATCAATTACATTTATCTCTATCAAAAGAAAGGATTAAAAATTACAACCCAGTGTCTTTACCTATACTAATAGTTTGATATTTTTAATTCTTCTCATTTTTTATTTATCAAACAAATTAAAATCAAAACTATATTTGTGAAGTTGCCGCTACATGAAAAAGTCTGAATCAGAGATGATTTATAAAATAAACCTTAAACTGTAGTGGCGTGTTAAGGCTAAAATGGTGTATTAGGTGTAGGTTGGGGAGCCAGTGCATCCTTGCGGGTTCCCCGCGTTGAAGCACCTGGCGTTTAAGCGCAGCGCAACCCAACATGAATTGGGATGTTTGGTCTCGTAAACTCGACCCAACCTACAAAATATCATGCACTAAATTAGT
>NZ_JAYKTT020000005.1:0-296552 GCF_038404745.2 Chlorogloeopsis sp. ULAP02
TCTTTAATCATTGGCAGCGTCACAGTAAAACTTGTGCCTACTCCCACCTCACTTTCAACTAAAATTTCACCACCGTGTGCTTCTACGCACTTTTTGACAATTGCTAGTCCTAAGCCAGTGCCAGGAATCGCACCGACATTGGAAGCACGTTGGAAAGGTTGAAATAAGTGCTGTTGCTCGTTTTGAGGAATACCGATGCCCTGGTCTTTTACCCGGAATATTACTGACTTATCCTGACCTATGAGTTCAAAATGAACTTTACTGTTTGCAGGCGAATACTTAATGGCATTGGTAAGCAAGTTGCCTAAAATGTGTCGCAATAGGTGTTCATCCCATAATGCCTCATCCAACTGTCCACTGGCAGTAAACACAATTGTGATTTGCTTCTGGGCTGTACTTAGTTCAGTTTCTTGAGTTAACTGACGGCAGAAGGCTTCCAAATCCACAAGCACAAGTTCACACTGAAGTCTACCTGTATCGGCTTTACCTATGAATGAAACTTCATCCAATAGTTGCGACATACTTTTGACAGCAGAACGAATTAACTGATAATGATTCAGTTTTTTTTCCTTGGGCAATTTGTCATCGTTGCTCTGCAACAATCCAGCCGCTAATAGGATTGTGTTTAGAGGATTGCGGATATCATGAGAGAGCATTGAGACAAATTCTGATTTAAACTGGTTGAGTTCTTTTGCTTTAAGCAACTCAGCCGTTCTTTCTTGTACTCTAATTTCTAAACTTTTATTATCTTTTCGTAAGCATTCTAAAGCTTGCTTGCGCTCTATTGCATAGCGCAAAGAGCGCAGGAGCACTTCTAAATTCACCTGCCGCTTGACGAGATAATCTTGTGCGCCTTGCCGCACTGCTTCAATTGCGAGCGCTTCATCATTGGTATTAGTTAGCACTACAATCGGCAAGGTAGGAGCAAGGTGGCTCAGAATCGGGAGAGATGTCAATCCTTGACTATCTGGTAGCGTTAGATCTAACAAAATAATATCAAAAGGATTATCTTGATCAATATAATTACTTAGTATATCTAGGGCTTCTCCCAATCGTTTAACGTGAATTAAAGTAAACTCCTTTGACTGGGCTTGCT
This sequence comes from Chlorogloeopsis sp. ULAP02, assembly GCF_038404745.2. Classification (NCBI taxonomy): domain Bacteria; kingdom Bacillati; phylum Cyanobacteriota; class Cyanophyceae; order Nostocales; family Chlorogloeopsidaceae; genus Chlorogloeopsis; species Chlorogloeopsis sp. ULAP02. The sequence goes on from NZ_JAYKTT020000005.1 coordinate 1,097, forward strand.
TCAGAAACTCTTGTAACAACCTAGCTTCTGCTAAGTTATCTTCAATTAACAAGATTTTTACTGAGCTTCCAACCATAGTTTGTTTTACAAGTGCTGAATGCAAAGTGTGGAGCGAATAAACAGGGAACAGAGGAAGACAAAGTAGAAAGTGCTTCCTTTCCCTTGTCTTCCCGATTCACTTGTTTTGTTGTCCTTAGTCAGATGGCAGAGTCACAGTAGATAACCAAAAATCTTCTATTCCTTTAACAATTTGGAATAGCTGACTAAGGTTGCGGGATTTGGTGATATAGCAATTTACGTGCAAGTCGTAGCTGTGAAAAATGTCTTCCTCGTTATGTGAGGTTGTCAGTACTACTACGGGAATGCGTTTGAGGTTGGGATCGTTTTTAATTTCTGCTAGAACTTCTCTGCCATCTTTTTTAGGCAGGTTTAAATCCAACAGAATTAAATCGGGGCGGGGTGCATTAGCATACTCGCCCTCTTGGCGCAAATAAGCCATTGCATCCATCCCATCTCTGACAGTGACGACTTGGTGCGGTATCAAGCTATTTTTCAATGCCTCTTGGATCAGGCGGATGTCAGCTTTGTTATCTTCTACCAAAAATATTGTTTTGTGCTTTTCGTCCGTTTCTACGCTCACGATCGCGCCCTCCCACGGGTATTGTAAAGTAGAATGTTGCACCCTCTCCTAGTTGTGATTCTACCCAGATCCGCCCTCTGTGACACTCGATAATTTTCTTGCAGATAGCCAAGCCCATGCCTGTACCTGCATATTCATCACGGGTGTGCAGGCGTTGAAAGATAACGAAAATGCGATCGCTAAATTGTGGATCGATACCGATACCATTGTCTCGGACTGAAAATAGCCATTCATCTTCTAAGCGAGTGGCACCGACATGAATTTCTGGTGCTTGATCGCTACGGAATTTAATGGCGTTGCCAATCAGGTTTTGGAACAGTTGCATTAGTTGGGTATGATCAGCCATCACTGTTGGCAAAGGATCGTGGGTGATCGTGGCACCAGTTTCGCTAATGCGTTTGCGCAAATTGGCAAGGGCGCGTTCTAAAGCTGTATCTACCTCCGTTAGTTCAAACTCAATTGCTTGCATATCTACCTTGGAGTATGCCAACACGTCATCAATTAGTGTTTGCATCAGACTGACTCCCTCGACGGCAAAGGTGATAAATTCTTTAGCGTCTTCATCAAGAAAGTCGTTGTAGCGCATCTCCAACAATTGCACGTAGTTTGCTACTTGATTTAATGGTTCTTGCAAGTCGTGGGAGGCGACGTAAGCAAACTTTTTCAATTCCGAGTTAGAAAGTTCTAGATCGTGCGCTAACTGTGCCAGTTCATCTGCTTGCCGCAGCACGATGTTGACAATTGCTTTGCGCAGTTCTAGTGCAGCTTTAATTTCTACATAACGCCACGGCAAAGAAGTTAAGCGAACTGTCTCTTTCCACAACTCAAATGATTTACGCGGACAAAGACGCGTACTACCATTGGACTGCTTAACCTCAAACGCCTTATTAGGATCGCCACCCCAATTGACAGTTTGAATTACTTCTGGACGGAACCACAATACATAATTGCGCTTGGAAATGGGAATAGCAAGTAAACCACTGGCAACGTTTTTAAAGTTGTGCGCATCTGGATATAGCCGTGGCAAAGAATCTGTGTAGAAAATGTCTTCATTAATGGTATTCTTGAGCCATTGGACTAACAGGTTTACATCTTCTTCGGCAGGAGTTTGTCCGATTAAGGTATAGTTACCACCAAAGCAAATTGCTGCTCCTTGCGCACTGGTTAAATCCAGCAAATTTGGTTGATGTTTAACCAAACCATCAATAAAGTTTTCTTCTTGGGACATATGTTCAATCAATCCTGATTGAACATATGTCAGCTGCATCCTGTAGTCATAATCTTCGGTTTCTTCTCTGGCTGAAAGTTCAGAAAATATCACTCGCCCCAAGAATTCGCAAGCTTTGCGTAACTCATAGGAAACATATTTGGGTGTTTGGTGATGGCAAGCAATTAATCCCCAAAGTTTACCTTCTTTAATTAAAGAGATGGTTAAAGAAGCACCTACGCCCATGTTGTGTAGATACTCCATGTGACAACTATAGGGGCTTCTAAGAATAGAGTTGGTTAAATCGAGGGGACGTTGAGTGAGTGGGTTAACAGCAGGAAAGATTGCTACAGGCTGAGAATGGGTATCTGGAATTATTCTGATCCAATTTGAACTGAATAATTTTCTGGCTGGTTTGGGAATATCCGACTCTGGATAATGCAAGCCCAGATAAGATTCCATACTTTCTAGTTTTTCTTCAGCAAGTACGGAGCCATGCCCATCATCATCAAACTTATACAGCATTACCCTGTCAAATCCAGTGACTTTTCGCACTTCTTGCACAATAATTTGACACAAATCACGGGTATTTCCTGTTTCTTCTAGTCTGCTGATGGAAGCTCTAGCTAAATGATAAATACTGAGAAAGGGGATATTTTCCTGAGAGATAGCAGGCTCTAACTCTAAAATCAAAACATTGTCGATATTACGGTGAAATACTCCATCAAATACTACGTAATCGTCACCTTTTCTTCTCAACCAAATTTTGACAGGATTGATAAAATCTAGACTTTCTTCTAAAAGTCCTGCTTTAATTCTCTCTATTTGGAATGGATCTAATAAATCTTCCAGTTTTTTTTGCAGTAGTTCTTCAGGAGTAATGCCAAAAACACTGGATGTATTACTGCTAAATTGCAAAATCTTTAAATCTGGCTCTTCTAAAACCAAAAGTACGCCATATGGTTGAATTTGACCAATAACATGAATTGGTGGCTCTTTCAAATTAGTCAAATTAATATTTTGCAATTCTAATTCCTTAACCATTTAGATCCTCCTCTTTCCTTGCGGATCGTTCAAAACTAAAGTAGCGATCGCCTGAATTACCAATTGGGTATACTACTCTCAGTAGATTAATTTTTGTAACTACCTTTTTAATCACAGATAGTTAAAGCTAAACGACAGGATTATAATCTTGCTAAATTTCCCAAGTTATAAAAATCTTGTCTGAATTCTTAAGTCTTTTCCCGCCTTTAGTTGTTTTTGCAGTGTTTCTCAATTAACTTGCGTTCCCAGTCTAACAAGTCATAGAGGAGTATTCAGCTAATTAATGTTAAAAGTCGTTTATTATTACATACTCTCAATATGTACTTTGATGAATAAACAATGCTTTTTATATGCATAAATTACTAAGTTTGTAGAGTAGAAGGCAGAGGGCAGAAGGCAGAAGGCAGAAGGCAGAGGGGTAGAGGGGTAGAGTGGAAGATTGAAAAGCTCAAACTTCATCCTCAAAAGCTCGACTTTCATCCTCAGAAGCTCGACTTTCATCCTCAAAAGCTCAAACTTCATCCTCAGAAGCTCGACTTTCATCCTCAAAAGCTCAAACTTCATCCTCAGAAGCTCGACTTTCATCCTCAGAAGCTCAAACTTCACCCTCAAAAGCTCAACTTTCACCCTCAAAAGCTCAAACTTCACCTTCAGTTCCCCGTAGGGGTTCGGTGCAGGGTAAGTAGCTACTCCGCATCTACCGCGTCTACCGCGTCTACTACCTCTTGCCTCTCCGAAGTTTGGAGCCTCCTTGTGGAGGAGCTAAGTCGCAAAGCGAGACACTGCGCGGTAAGCGCAGCCATGCCCGCAGGGCTTTACGCTACGAAGGAAGCCTCCGCTCTAACTTCTCTGTACCCTCTGCCTTCTGTTTAAATCCAAGAATTGAACCACATCCGCAATTTGTAATCTTCAGGAGACAGAGGTAAAGCCAAATAAATAGGCAACCAGAAAACAAAAGCAGCGAGAATGATGAAGGTAATGGTGACACCAACAGCGCGGAGTGGTTTGTAGTAACTGCGAAGACACTGATCCACAAACCAAGCGATCGCTAAAAATGCAAATACCACTGCTGTCATGTAGTGATAAATAAAAACGCAGCGATTTACTGTCACCCAAGGAAGTATATTAGCGGCATAATTTAAAACCAAGTACAAGGCAATCCAAGTATCAAGTGAAAGCACTGCAACAGAAGAAAAACGCTTTTGCTTGACTAAAGAATTTACTACTAACCATCCAAGCATTAGTACTAAAAACAACAATGCCGCTAAACCAAACCACCATAAAAAAGGATTGCCCATAGCATGGACATCATAAACTACTTCTCCAGTCCCCGTAGGTAAAGGTGGCCCCATGACGGGCAATGGTTCTTGTAAACTTGTTGCTGTTTGGTATAAGTATGCCATTGGTCTAATCATTAAAGGCCATGTATACCAAGGAGCGCAGTAAGGATGTACCTTAGAAGTATTACCGCCTAAACCTTCATGAAACGATAAAATTTGTTTGTGAACTTCGATGAAATTGAATCTTGTGTCTATTAGTAGGTGAGGAATCCAAATCAAAGTGTAAATGACAACAGGAATAATTCCTAAGTAAAAAGCAATATGAAAAATATTAAGCTGAGTTAAGTTTTGTAGTGGTGATAAATTCTGATCAGATTCCCACAAATGAAGGTTGTGTCTGCCATTGATGATGTTGACATCGGATTGTGTAGCAGGTGTGGCAGAGGAGTGATTATTTACATCAGTTACTTGATGTCTGGCAATGAGAATTTTCCACGCCCAAGCGAAGATCCAAAGCAGATAAACACCCAAAAGAAACCACAAACCATTCCATTTCGTGGCAATAGCAGCACCAAAAGCAATACCAGCAAGTACTAAATAAAATCTGCGTTGCTGTCTTTGTTTGGCTAGTGCCAATAAAAACAACCATTGCCCTAACAACCCAAACACAACTATATAGATATTGATGAGGGCATAACGAGACTCAACTATAAATATGCCGTCGGTGGCTGCGAACAAACCAGCAAGCAAAGCCAAGCTGCGGCGATAACTTAACTGATAGGCAATGCCAGCGATAATTAGGGGAATAAATGAGCCAAACAGAGCATTAATCCAACGATAACTCCAGGGCGATCGCACTGAACCTGTTAGCCCATTTACCATATCTTGTCCAAAGGGAAGGTGACTGCCAAGCCATATTCCCACTGCAATAATCAGTTTACCAACTGGTGGATGACCGTCAAAAAAAGGTTTGTGGGTAAGGTAGTTATTGCCAAAAGTGGCGTAGTAAACTTCGTCAAATACCAAGGTATTAAATCTCTCTAGTCCCCAAAACCGCAGGGCAAGCGAGAGAATAAATATACCTGCAATGCCTAACCAAAACCAATAATCAATCTTTTTACTTGGCTGTTTCGTCATTTTCCCATCTAAAAGCGGTTTTCGGGATATCTAGTTTGAACAGCAAAACTTTGAAAATCTAATTAGCTGAATGCACTCAGATTAGCTGTGTATTCCTCGGTAGGTACCAACTGCCAATTAGAGTTTCCATCCAGTTCTAATACATACTCGTGGTATTGTAGCAAGCTAGGACGGTGTCCGACGCTGATCAAGGTAGCTTGCTGTGTCCGTAGTTGCTGATACAGTTTTTGTTCGTTGGCAAGATCGAGGGCGCTAGTTGCTTCATCTAAGATGGCATAGTTGGGTATATTCAACAGCAGTCTCGCGAAGGCAAGGCGTTGTTGTTCTCCCAAAGATAATACACCTGACCAGTCTAACTCTACGTCAAAGCCTCCCACTCGTTCTGGCAAGTCGATTAAGTTGACTTGCTCTAGTACCTCATGCATCTTGCTTTCACTAATTTCGCCATTAGTTTTGGGGTAAAGCAACTGACTGCGTAAAGAACCCAACACCATATAAGGACGTTGCGGCAAAAACATCATCTCTGCTAGAGGAGGACGAATAATTTGCCCTGTACCCGCATTCCATAATCCAGCGATCGCCCTCAATAAGGAACTTTTACCGCTACCACTGTTACCGACGATAACTAAACCTTCCCCTGGCTGCAAGCTGAGTGACAGTTCCCTCACCAAAGTACGTTCATAGTTGGGAGTCAACAGCGTCACGTGGCGCAATGCTAATTGGGAGTCTTCTGTTGTGTCGATAGTTGTCATTCCAGGCTGCGGCTTGGATTCTATTTCTAGGGCATCAGCCAAGCCTCCCATACGTTCTATCCCGGCGGCAAAAGCAGTTAGGTTTTCAAACTGACTAACTACAACAGATAAAGCACTGAAAATTTGCTGGAAGGCAATTGCTGCTTGGGTAAATGTGCCAAAATCAGTTTGACCTGCAAAGTAGATGGGCGCAATTACTATATAAGGTAGTGCAGAAACAAAGTAGTTATAACTTTGAGTAAAGAAACCTAAATTCCGCTGCCAGTTAATTAACAAATCAAAGTTGCGGATTGCTAACAAAAAACGCTGTCTAAGTTGCAGAGATTCTTGAAACTCACCTTGGTAAAAAGCAATTGATTCAGCGTTATCCCGAACATGAACTAAACCGTAACGAAAGTCTGCCTCTTTTCTAAGTTGATTGAAGTTAATGCCAATTAAACGTTGACCGATCCAAGCTGTGACTATTGTTCCGATCAATGCATATATAATTAGTGCAATTGATAGGTAAACAGAAATAGATAATAAGACTCCAGTGAAAGAAACTAGAGTCACAATTGATGTCAGAATCAGTAGTAAGAAAGATAAGCTGGTGCGGGTAAATGACCTAATGTCTTCAGATATACGTTGATCTGGATTGTCAATATTCTCATTAAAATTAATTTTGTAATAGGCACGATTTTGGAAATATTTATCCAGAAAACGGTTTGTCAGCCAATCCCGCCAGAACAATCCTAGCTTGTCTTGGATATAGCTAAACATGACAACAATCGGAGTACCAATTACTAAAAGTCCTGCATAAATAGCGATGAATCGCCAAAATGTTGTTGTATCTCCTGTTTGCGGAAAAGTTGCCAGTGAAGTATCAATGTTTCTGAAAATAAAGCTGATACTGACATTGATAGCGTTAACTAATAATGCCAACAAAATCAACAGCGCTAACAGCCCTCTGGCTTTCCACTTTTGTTCAGAAAACCAGTAAGGTTTGGCAAGCGTCACAAATCTCCGCCACAGTTGATAATCAAATCGTTTCGGCTTAGTTGTCGTTGCGCTCATTGCTGAAAGACTTGGTTAAATCTCACTTTTCTCACTTTATCTTAGGAATATGCAAGCTCAGAAAATAAAGTAGCTGTATTCCTGTTTCTGTCTTGAAAATAGGGAACGGAGAACTCTTAACAGGGAACAGGTAACAGGGAACAGGGAAAGAGTTTTTATGCTTAGTTGTGGGATTTTCCCGTGATTAACTGATTAGATATTAAGGACGCGGTTGATTTAGAGCCTGCCTTACTGTTCGGCAGGCTCCATGTTGCCAAATTTTAATGGACACTTGCGAGCCACTAGATTCAGGGCTGTGCTTTGTCTAGATGAGTTTGCTGTTCTACTTTTGCCACTTCCAGCATAGTTTTTAGTAGCGAATCAGGATTGAGACTGATGGAATCAATTCCCTGTTCTACCAAAAACTGGGTAAATTCTGGATAATCGCTAGGTGCTTGCCCACAAATACCGATTTTGCGGTGATGTTTTTTTGCAGCTGCGATCGCCATTTTCACCATTCGCTTTACTCCCTGACTGCGCTCGTCAAATAACCGCGCTACCAATGCCGAATCTCTATCTAATCCCAATGTCAACTGAGTGAGGTCATTAGAACCGATGGAAAAACCATCAAAAACCTCAGCAAACTCTTCAGCCATTATGACATTATTGGGTAACTCACACATTACATAGACTTGCAAGTTATTTTCACCTTGCTTTAACCCATTTTTTGCCATTTCTGCTAACACCAGGCGTCCTTCATCGGGTGTACGACAAAAGGGAATCATGGGAATCACATTTGTCAAACCCATCTCATCTCTGACTTGCTTGATGGCTTTACACTCTAAGGCAAAAGCTTGACGATAACCTTCATCATAGTAACGTGCTGCTCCTCGCCAACCCAGCATGGGATTTTCTTCATCAGGTTCAAACTGTTTTCCACCTAGTAAATTTGCATACTCGTTACTTTTAAAATCCGACATTCTGACAATAACTGGCTTAGGATAAAATGCCGCAGCAATTCTACTTATACCTTGTGCCAATTTATCAACAAAATACTGGGGTTTGTCATCGTAAAGGGCGGTGATTGCGGCTATTTTTTCCTTCACAACTTCATCTTTTAACTGCTCGTAATGAATCAATGCCATTGGATGAGTTTGGATGTGGTTGGCAATAATAAATTCTGTTCGCGCCAAACCTACCCCATCATTAGGAATGGTAGATAAATTAAAGGCTTCCTGGGGATTGCCCACATTCATCAAAATTTGCGTGTTGGTACGAGGTAAATCTTCTAAAAGAACTTCTTGTACCTCAAAAGGTAGCAATCCTAGATAAACCCGCCCCTCTTCTCCTTCGGCACAAGAAACAGTCACCTCTTGACCAGTTTTCAAGATTTCCGTAGCATTACCACATCCGACAATTGCAGGTACACCTAATTCTCGTGCAATAATAGCTGCGTGACAAGTGCGTCCGCCAGAATTAGTAATAATCGCACTGGCTTTTTTCATAATTGGTTCCCAGTCGGGATCTGTTCTTTCGGTGACAAGTACTTCTCCTGGCTGGAATTGCTCGATTTTATCGGCTTCTATAATTACCCGCACTTTCCCTTGGCTGATGGCTGAACCTACGGCTCTTCCAGTTACAACAGACACGGGGAGGTGGGGACGGGGCGTGTCTCCGTGTCTCCGTGTCCCCTTGTCCTCTTCTAATAGCCGATAAGTCCTCAAGACATTCTGTTTTCTCTGAGATTGCACTGTTTCCGGGCGTGCTTGCACAACAAACAATTCTTCAGTAATGCCGTCTTTTGCCCATTCGATATCCATCGGCGTGTAAGTGCCGTTGATTTGGGAGTAATAATCTTCAATTAAACAAGCCCACCGCGCTAGTTGTAAAATTTCGTCATCACAAAGAACAAATTTACTTTTTTCTGCGTTTGTAACTGCTACATTTTTAGTAAATTTAGAACCGTGATCATAAACCATTTTTAATTCTTTACTGCCCAATTTTTTATCGATAATAGGGCGAAAACCTGCTTTTAAAGTTGGTTTAAATACATAATATTCATCAGGATTGACAGTTCCTTGAACAACATTTTCACCCAAACCATAGGCTGCTGTAATTAGCGCAGCATTTTTAAAGCCTGTTTCCGTTTCAATAGAAAACATGACTCCAGAAGATGCTAAATCGGAACGCACCATTTTTTGCACGCCGACGGCGAGAGCAATGCTAAAGTGGTCAAATCCTTTGATGTGGCGATAGGAAATAGCGCGATCTGTAAATAGGGAAGCAAAGCATTGATGACAAGCTGCTAAAACTCCTTCCACACCAGTGACGTTAAGATAGGTTTCTTGTTGCCCGGCAAAACTAGCATCAGGTAAGTCTTCGGCGGTGGCGCTGGAGCGAACAGCCACATCTGTATTTGGATTGTATAGTTCGCAGAGACTTTGGTAGGCTTTAGCGATCGCATTGCGTAATTGCGGTGGAAATGGTGTTTGTAAGATGAGCGATCGCGCTTTTTTTCCTCGTTCTTGTAAATTCCTGACACTATCTACATCTAAGTCAACAAAGAGTTTTCGGAGCTTTGCTTCTAACCCTGCTGATTGAATGAAATAACGATAAGCATAGGCAGTAGTTGCAAACCCAATCGGTACTTTAATTCCTTTAGGCATGAGTTGCTGAATCATTTCGCCTAAAGATGCGTTCTTGCCCCCAACTAGGGGTATGTCAGCAATGCCAACTTCGTCGAACCAGAGAATGAGCGATCGCTCTTTAGAAGTTGATAAAAAAGTTTCTTTTATAACTGTAGTCATAAGTATTTTCTCCCTAATCAATTCTCTATCTACTCAGCAAAAATAGGCAGTGTAGTTCGTGACTTTAAAATTGCCAGTCTTTTTATTGACGAACTACTATATTTCGTAATTTACTTCATATTTTTTTTGGGATCACTATATCAAAAGTTGGAGAGGAAGCTTTCTTCTCTATAATCAAGTAAATATTGCTAAATAAAACGGTAAGTGGCAATTAATCTAATTATTGCTTGAATAATTGCGTTTATAATCCAATTATTGTTTTAAGAATGTATTTTTCATCCAATCTAAATCTGTATTTTACAATTCCGAAATAATCCCTATTAATGCTGGATTTATTTAATAGATGCTTTTTTAACTGAAGAAGTAATACCAAATCTGTTTTTTAACCCTTTTTTTCTAGCCCGTATTGGCAGGCTAGCCTCTGGGAAGTCGCCTACGGCGTCTATGTACGTGTTGCCTCAGGCTTCCAGCCTGTAGAGCATAAGGCGGATTTGAAAAATCAAGATTTTGCAGGTAAGTGTGAATTAATATGAACAATCAAGATGTTAATATTAAATTTCCTAAAGGTCGTACAGCATTTCTTGTTATTCACGGTGTTGGAGAACAAAGTCCATTTGAAACTATGGACTATTTTGCTCAGAACTTGCTCCAATTCTTAAAAGACGAAAATTTACAGATTCAGCTAGAACATCTAATTAAAAAGCGAAAACTATCAACAGGCTATCCTTGGACAGAAAGTTTTGTCAGAATCAATTCGGCTAATTCTCAAGCAGAAGATTTCATAGACATTCATGAATACTACTGGGCGCCTGATACAGAAAATAAAATTAGTATTCCGGAAATTTTACAGTGGGCTGAACGAACACTACAAGGCACAATAGACTTTTACAGCCGTAAAGAAAATAAACCTTTATTAGAAGAACTTTTAAAAGACAAGCAAGGAAAAGGAATTTTTATATTTCGCTTACGTTGGCTGACAATATTTATACGTATATTTAACTTAATATTTCCTATTTTGCGACTGTTAGTATGGTTAATTTTGCTGATAATAAGTCCATTTCTTAGTGGTCGTTTTCTGCAACCAGCTTGGCAATTGAGTAAAGAAATTGTAACTCCATTGTTAGTAAATTTTGTGGCAGATGTTGCTATCTACACTACTACAGATATGAAATCTCCTTACCACTGGATTCGAGAGAAAATATTAGCAGAATCCTTAACAAGGCTGAAAGCGCTTCTGAAGGATAAACAAGCCAATTATGACCAAGTAATACTAGCTGGACATTCTTTAGGTAGTTGTATTGCCTATGACACTCTCAATCTTTTGTGCTTAGAAGCTAGTCTTGCTCAAGATTTGGGTAAAAGTTTACAGATTGACAAAATTACAGGATTAATTTCCTTTGGTTCCCCATTAGATAAAATTGCTTTTTTCTTTAGAGAAATGGGGCAGCATCATCAATACATTAGACGGCGTATTTTAGAACAATTAAATTCTTTTCGGATTAAACCGTTATATATTTGGGAACTTCCATACTTGAATGTTAATCCTGTGCAATGCCAACTAGAAAAAATCCAATGGGTTAACTATTATCATCTACAAGATCCGATTAGTGGTCATCTAGATTATTATGAAAAATTAGATAATGTTAAGATGGAATATCCAAGTCAATGGGGTGTAGAAGCACATTTAGGCTACTGGACTTATCGAGATTTCTATGAGGATATTGCCAGACGCTTCTTATTTTAAGACACAGATCCCCGACTTCTCAAAGAAGTCGGGGATTCTGATTTAAAGCATTATTCGGTTTTCCCTCTATACTCTTCTCCCTCATCTCACAATAATTTTAGTCAAAATTTAAGTAGGGTTTTATTTAGACAGGACAATTATGTTTCCCTTTAATGTTTGGTATAACTCTTGCTATGGCGGAGAGTCTGTTTCTCGCAAGACTCAGCTAGAGCGTAAGTTGAGATTTCTTAAGACGATGCGAGATGATTTGGAGACTAAACTTGCTGGGCTGAATGCTGCTATTAGTAAGGTGGAGCAGCAGTTAAGTCAAGAAGATGTGACAAGAGTCTAAGCATTTGTGACTGGCAAGTATTCTCTTGATTGTATAGTTGCATTTTTTTAAACGGCGTTGCCCAAGCGCGTTATGAATCCAGGTGTAGAGACGCGATATATCGCGTCTCTACAAAGGTTTTCTTAAGAACGCCGCGCATTTAAACAACACCATTCTTTACGTTTCCACAAAGTCGCTACGATCCAACCATGTTTTTCTAAAGTGTCGGCAACTGCTTGCGACTGTTCAACTAAGATGCCGCTAAAAATAGCCCAAGTTGTAGCTTTGGCGATCGCACTCATCTGCGGTACTAGTTCAATAATTACATCAGCCAAAATATTACAAACAATACCATCAACTGGCTCTGCAACCAGTTTTATCAAAACATCTACACTTCCTTGTGCCACTACTAGGCTGTCAGGATCGATATTATTGAGAGCGCGATTTTCTTCAGTAGATTGCACTGCTAGGGGATCGTTATCTACCGCGTATACTTTTTTTGCTCCCAATCGCAACGCACCAATAGAGAGAATTCCTGAACCACAACCAATATCGGCAATTACCGCATCTCCTCCCTGTACCTGAGTCAGAGAATTACCCAGCCGCATTTCCAAAGATTCTAAACATAATTGAGTTGTGGCGTGAGTACCTGTACCAAAAGCCATACCAGGATCGAGCAGGATTAGCAAGCGATCTGAATTTTCTGGAAGCGGCTGCCATGCAGGATTAATCAAAAAGCGATCGCCAATTTCTTGCGGTTGCCAATATTGTTTCCAACTACTTGCCCAATCTTGTTCATCTATCAACTGCCAATGCATGGTGGGTGCTGAAATTCCCATACAAAGAGCGTCTTGACGCAGCCACAACGATAGCGCTGCTAAATCCAAAAGCTGCGCCTGAAATATCGGCAAGTAAGCCTTAACCAGACTGTAATTTCCTTTTTGTTCGCTAGCTGTGCCACGACAACCAAAAACCCCTAATCGCCAAAAAATAGAATCTTCTAAGTCTGGCTCACAAAAAATCTTTAGTTCCCACCAAGTATTAGCCATATCTAAAGTATGAAGTGTAAAGGCTAAAGGATGAAAGAATTTTTAAGTAGAAGGCAGTTATGCTGATGGTAAATTACAGATAAATATTTTATGTTTCATTCTGTCCACCTACTTACTTAATATTTCATCCTTCATCCTTTATCCTTCATCCTTTTAAAGTGTTACTGTATAAGCATCGCGAATTCCAGGTACTTTGATAATCTCAGCCAAAATCCCATCCGGTAAAGGATCATCAAGACTGAGAACCATCACTGCATCACCGCGAACAATTTTTCTACCTACCTGCATACTGGCAATATTGACATTAAAGCTGCCCAACAAGGAACCAAGTTTACCAATAATTCCCGGCATATCCCGGTGAAGGGTAAATAGCATATGCTGGCTGGGAGGAACGTTAACAGGGAAACCGTCAATGTTAGTCAGGCGGATTTCTCCATCGCCCAACAAAGCACCAGTCACAGAATGAGTACCCAAAGAACCTGTAGCTTCTAGATGCAAAGAACCTGCGTAGTCTTTAATTGCAGCATCGCGTGTTTCAATGACGCGAATTCCTCGTTCTTTTGCTTCAAGGGTAGCATTTACATAATTTACCCGTTCCCGTAGTGCTTGGTAAAGAAGTCCTTTTAGGGATGCGACAACTAAAGGCTGACTCTTATTGGTTGCTAGCTCACCTTGCAGTCTAACGTTGAGTAATTCTACCCTACCTCCAGCTAGCTGTCCCACCAGCTTACCCAGAGTTTCTGCCAACTGCATATAGGGCTTGAGTTCTTCCAATATATCAGGGCCTAGTCCAGGAATGTTAACTGCTGATCGCGCTGGTAATCCCAACAATACATCCCGAATTTGTTCGGCAACATCAATCGCTACATTCACCTGTGCTTCTGTCGTCGATGCACCTAAATGGGGAGTGAGGATAATTTCTTTGCCTAAAGCTCTCAAGGAAGATTCTCCCAAGGGTTCTGATTCAAACACATCTAGAGCCGCACCGGCAATTTGTCCTTGTTTGAGAGCCACAGCCAAAGCTTCTTCATCAATGATGCCACCACGAGCGCAATTTATAATCCGAGCAGTGGGTTTCATTTTTGCCAGCATTTTGGCATCAATCAGGTGGGTAGTTTCTGGAGTTTTAGGCATATGCAGTGTGATGTAGTCTGCTTGCTGTACCAATAATTCCAGATCTACTAATTGACAGCCGATTTGTTCTGCTCGTTCTGTAGAAATGAAGGGATCGTAGGCAAGCAACTTCATTCCCATTGCTTTGGCAACATTGGCAACATGAGAGCCAATTTTACCCAAGCCGATAACACCAAGAGTTTTTTTGTATACTTCTGCTCCAATGAAGCTTTTGCGATCCCACTCACCGCGTTTTACAGATACATTAGCATCGGGGATGTAGCGAGACAAAGATAACATCATGGCTAGTGCGTGTTCGGCTGCGGCGATCGTGTTGCCCTCTGGAGAGTTGACAACTACAATCCCTTTACGGGTAGCGGCGGGAACATCCACGTTATCTACACCCACGCCGGCGCGCCCAATAATTTTTAGCTGTGTGCCAGCTTCAATGATTTCTTTGGTGACGCGAGTACCAGAACGAATCATTAGTGCATCGTAGTCACCAATGATTTGTACTAGTTCTTCTGGTTTGAGATTTGTTTTGATATCAACAGTAGCAACTTGGGATAAAATATCAATCCCAGCTTGGTCAATCGGATCGGAGACGAGAACCTTAGACATGATACTTTGAGTTTTAAGCTAGAGGTAATGCGGTTGGTAGAATTTATAAGTTTAATGTTTATCTGTACCAATTAAGCAAGTGGTATGAATTTGCCAATTATCTAACACCAAACCAGCTATACCTCTTAGTGATTGTGTGAGAGTCTTAGTTACAGAGACCTCCATCACTGAAGGTGCATAGACTTAGTACCACTCCCTCGGTAAATATAAACCATCCACAGCGCAAATACTCATTATTTTATTAAAAATTTCAAAAGCAATGATGACTTGCTGAGTCTTTAGCGCGATCGCTCATTTAAGGTTTAGGTTCAGCGGGAGCGAGCGCCACGGATTCAATTTGGAATAAGCGGCGCGATCAAGGGTAACGGGAGGCAAGCCCAAATCTTATTTTATAAAATAGGCTATAAATAAAATAAGATTTAAAACTTGCTGGCTTATTTCACAGCACTAAAATAAGACTCTTACTCATCTGGTTATATTATGCGAAGTGGTCGATATGTAAAACAAGTTGAGGGCTACAGTGCATTTATCCCGGCTCCCTTACCTCCAGATCCGCCTATAAAGATGGATGATTCAGAACTGATCCGTCTGCTATCCGATGCCGATCGCGCCTTAGGCAGACTTGATGGTTCTACCTCCATTCTCCCCAATCCTGACTTGTTTGTAGCCATGTATGTCCGTCAAGAAGCAGTACTGAGTTCGCAGATTGAAGGAACTCAAAGCACCTTAGAAGACGTACTTCAGTTTGAAATCGATGTCAAAAATCAGGAAATTCCCAAAGATGTAGAAGAGGTAGTCAATTATATCCGAGCCATGAATTATGGGTTGGAACGCCTAAAGGAATTTCCGCTTTGTCTGCGCCTAATTCGAGAGATCCACGCCCACTTAGTTGACGGAGTAAGGGGAGGCGATCGGACTCCTGGTGAGTTTCGTACAAGTCAGAATTGGATTGGTGCAACAGGTTGTAACTTAGCTACTGCTTCTTTCATTCCACCGCCAATTACAGAGATGAACCAAGCTTTAGACAACCTGGAGAAATTTCTGCATGATACAAAATCTTTCCCTGTACTTATCCTATGTGGGCTAGCTCACGCGCAGTTTGAGACTATCCACCCGTTTTTAGATGGTAATGGGCGTATTGGACGCTTGTTAATTACCTTTTTACTATGTGAGCGAGGAATTTTACAGCGGCCTCTTTTATACCTCAGTCACTATCTGAAAGCTCATAGAATAGAATACTATGACCGACTTATGGCTATCCGTACGGATGGAGATTGGGAAGGGTGGTTAAAATTTTTCTTGCGAGGCGTTTTTGAGGTTAGTCAGTCTGCAACTACAACCGCCCGCTCAATTCTTAACCTACGTGAGATTCACCGGGAAATCATCGGTCAGAAAATTTCTAGCAGTAATTACGGTTTGCGTTTATTAGACTTTCTCTTTCAGCAACCCATAGTTACTGTCAGGCTAGTAGAAGAACATCTTCAGTGCGCTTACGTTACAGCTAGCAAAACAGTAGAGCAGTTTGTAGAGCTTGGATTTCTTAGAGAAATTACTGGCTGGCAGCGCAATCGTCTATACCGTTATGAACCATATCTCGCTCTCTTTCAACCACTTAAAATAACCACATCTTTATAGAGTAATATTTAACATTTAAGATTGTTCGAGATAATCTTTTCAGTGTACAGTCGTGAACTCTGACTGGTAATGTAATGGACGTAACTGGATTCGAACCAGTGACCTCTACGATGTCAACGTAGCGCTCTAACCAACTGAGCTATACGTCCGTTTGCAGCTTTGTAATTATAACATAGATTTCTCTAAAAAGCAACTTCTACAAAAAACTACTGTTGCAACCTTTGTTGTGCTGAGATGAGCAGTTGTTGTGCTTCTGCGTAGGCACTTGTCCCTGGTTTAACAGTTTTTAGTTCATTGATAATTCCCATTAACTCACCTTTAAATTGATTGCGATCTGTGGGAGGGTAAGCAACCAGTCTTTGGATTTGCTCGTTAGCTTTATTGAGGGCTTGGGTTGACTCAGTTTCTGCTTGCTTGCGAGATTGCACAATCCCTAAGTTGCTCTGATATGCAGCCAGTAGCTTTTGTGCTTCCAAATATAGCGGTTCTCCTACTTGAATTTTTTGTAGTCGTTCAATTGCTTCCAACCACAATTTTTCTGCTTGTTGCCATTTTTGGCCTAGATGGGGTGGATTTTGTAAAACTTGTGCAGCTTTTAAGGCAAATACTTTTGCAGCCTCAATTAATGACTCTGTCTGCCTATTCCCTGTAATATTATTAGTGACTTTACCAAAATCGCGCTCGTAAGCTGATAGCTTTACTTGTGCCGTTTTTCCTGCTAGTGTTTCTCTAGGTATTTGCTCTAGGGTATCCAGCGCCGCTTGCATAGATGCGATCGCTTTCTTTTGTTCTTGTGCATTCTTGGCTTGTTCGTATTGCTGCTTTGCAACCCCCAGAACATTTTCTGCTTCTATTAAGAGCGTAAAAGCATTTTTTTCTTGAAAAACTTTTGCATCCATCCGTGCTACTCTACGACGGGCGTCTTCAAACTCATCCAAAGTAAACTTCCAAGTGCAACTAAAGAAGCGACAGTAAGCTTGAGGATAGTATCCCAAAAACCAAACGGGTAAATGATCTAGATGCTTTTGTGCTCTTTCACTTTGTCTGCACCATACTCAATATCAGCTTGGCTTGTAGCTTTGTTGATGAGCTGATCTGCTTGTTCAACGTAGTTGACTGTCCCACGATAGTTACGATCCATGCTTATAAAACTAGGTAGTAGCAAAATTGGTGCTGTTTTGGCAACAGGCCAGCGAATCATCGGATAGGGTAAATTTACTACCCAAACAGAGCCAGTGACAGTTGTGACTAAAATAGTCACCCATTTTATTTTGCTGAAAATAGTAGAAGGCTGATTAGCGCGCGCAGCTTGCTTGATAACCTTTTCGCTGAAGTGGGGAAATACATCTACAACTGTATCGCGCAGTTCATCTGCATTAGCAGGATAACCTTTTTCTCACCGCAGTTTTTCTAAACGTTTCATAACGATTTGGCGTTCAGTTTTGCCAATCTCGCTATCATTACTACATTTTTCAACTTCAGTACCCAATATTTCAAAAGCTTGCTTTTCGAGACGGTACATAAAAAACTCAATATTTTATGATTTTAGTATTCCCGTCAGTAACGAAAAATATATAAATAACCCAGTTCAGCTTTGCCTTTTTGGGTATATGACTCTGGGCGGGTCAAACTTCCAACTAATATTGTTAATATCTGTACAGTAATTAACAAATTATTTTAGTACCGATAATGCCGACTGCTTTAATTACAGGAGCCTCTGGTGGAATTGGAAAAGCTTTTGCAGAGGAACTAGCTACACGCAATACAAATCTTGTACTGGTTGCTCGTTCTGAAGAAAAGTTAAACGAACTGGCAAAAGAACTACAAGAAAAATATCAAATTCAAGTTGACATTATAGTTAAAGATTTAGCAGAAACAGGCGCTACTAGTGCTGTGTTTGATTTCACTCAACAAAAAGGATTGACGATTGACTTATTAATTAACAATGCTGGTTTTGCTGATTATGGGGACTTTGCTGAAACAGACGAAGAAAGGCAAATTAAGATGGTACAACTGAATATTTTGGCATTAGTCGATTTAACTCATAAATTTCTACCTTTGATGCGCCAACGCCGCTCAGGTAGCATCATCAATGTATCTTCTTTAGCTGCATTTCAACCAATACCATACCTTTCTGTTTATGCCGCTAGCAAAGCTTTTGTTCGTAATTTTAGTGAAGCACTGTGGGCAGAAAATCGCCACTATGGTATCCGCATTCTAGTCTCTTGTCCGGGGCCAGTTGAAACAAATTTTTTTACTGAAGCTAAATTTCCTCCAGCTTTGGCAGGAAAAACAAATAAGATATCTACAGCAAAAGAGGTTGTGCAGGAAACACTAAAAGCTTTAGAAAGAGGTGACTCTACGGTAGTAATTGGTGGTTTAACGACTCATTTAATCACTAAATTAGCTGGTTTTGTTCCACGGACAACTCTAGTGAATATTTTGGAAAAACAATTTAAGGCGTGAGAGTGGTTAGTGGTTAGTTATTAGATAATCATTGGTGGTTAGTATACCGACTTACTATATTACTGTCTACTAATTACCAATTACTGTAGGGGAGGCAGCGCGTTGCGGAGCCAGTGCGCCCTTGCGGGTTTCCCGCGTTGTAGCACCTGGCGTCACCTGGCGTTGGGTTCCCCCGGTTGTAGCGGCTGCCGTGCGGGTTTTGTTGATTATATGAACGGTTAAAAAAGATAATTTATCTCCTACACCCGCCTCTACTAACTCCTAACTCCTACATATACCGTGTAAGTTGGACGCGATATCTATCTTTCTTGGTAATAGCAATATCACCAACTTCTAAACGTCCTTTGCCACGAATCGCTATTAAGTCACCTGTTTTAACTTGAGAACTAGCTTGAGTGATGTCTTTCCAATTCACTCGTACATCACCTGCATCTATTAATTCCACCATTTTACTGCGAGACATACTAAATCCAGCCGAGGCGATCGCATCTAAGCGCAAAGATGCCTCCACGGTGGTTAATTCTTTTTTCTTTGGTTCCCGTACCTTTAATTCGCTTAAATCAATACGCTGAGTTTTCACAGGAACCGATCGCACCTGCTTGAGGTTCATCTCTAAAAAGTCTACTAATTCTGGTACGACTATTGCCTGTGCTCCACGTTCGCCCAAGACAATAATATCCCCTGTTTTTTCGCGAACAATACCAGTTCCTAGCATTGCACCTAAAAAGTCGCGGTGAGTAGCGGTATCAAATAGAAAATTGCCAGCAATATCTAGTATGGCGATCGCGACTTGAGATAGATCAACAGGAAGTTCAGAACGAGCAATCGCTATTCTTTGGCGTTCTGCTTGGGGATATCCTCCCCACGCCAGTAATTGTACTTCTGTTAATCGACCAAATACTTGCTGAATTTCTGCCAACTCTGGTGGAGACAGAAAATCTGTCAAAACCACTTCCCAAGTTTTAATGGCTTGTTCGGCTTGATCGATGACACGAGCTAAAGCATCTCGATTTTCAACACCTTTTAAAATTTCTTCCCTTGGCAGCATTATGTAAATTGTTAGTTGTTAGAGTAGAAGGCAGTAGGCAGTAGACGCGGTAGACGCGAAGCGGCTTCCGAAGGTACGGCTACTTGCAGAAGTCGCTCCGCGTCTACCGTAGGTAGGCAGAGGGTAAAAGGCTGTTTCTACCCGCTTTCTAGAAGTCGCCATTTTACATTTAATTATGTCCGCTTACTTAATTATTAACTGTTAATTGCTGTAACTATTAAATAGTCGGCAATAAACTGTGTAATAAATAAGACATAAAAAGGAAAATCTCAATCACGTTCTTGCTCTAAGCCTTTCCATCTGCCATCTGCCTTCTTAACCATTAACTATCCTTGGTAACCTTGGATATTTTCTGGCTCATATTGACGTAAAATGCGATTTGCTTGGCGGATCAGAGTTTCAGAACCTTGAACCGCTATTAAGTATTTACCTTCATTCAAGCGGTTGCGGTACGGTAAAGCATCACCACTACCAGCGATCAAGCCAATTCCACCACCTACGAATAGGCTACCCAAAGCACCACTACCAGCTCCTAACAATCCTCCAATGATGTGATTGCCAATTTCACCTGCCCAAGCAAAGGTATTCAACCCCGTAATAATGCTGAAAGTCGTTCCTGCAAAAAATCCAAAGGGTATGAGCCAGAATGCCATTAGCCTGGCTTGCTTTTTAGCTGGTTCTTTAGGATCGATTAAGCCAAATTCATCAGCTGATTTGTAGCCTTTACCTAAAATTGTGCCTTTTATGCCTTCTTTTTCTAAGGCTAAGTAAGCTGCTTCTGCTTGGATGCGGTCTGATAATACGGCAATAAGGTAATTCATTGGTATAACTGGATATAACTTAAGATTTGTTTGAAATCAGTTTTGCCTTAATTACCAGGGTATCAGTGCTCGGAGTTCTAAACCATTTACTCCAACAATGCATCCAGTGGCTCACAAAAATTGTTTATACCTTGCTTGAGAATATACATTAAGACTGGTGTGGCTAAAATTTTCGGAAACGTCGGCATTGTATTTAAACGCTCAATTATCCCCTTGACTGATCCATTGAGCAAGTCTTCACGGAATCCTTGTTCGCAAATCACAGCCCGCCACTTTCTTGCTAAGGCATCTAACCACTCTGAATTTGCTCTTTCTGGTTCTTGCCCTACCCGAATAGCTAACGTCATTGCTGCATCTTCCAAATCGCCCTCACAATCTTCGATCATGTCCAATGCTTCCATTGCTCTAGGATCATCTGCCAATTGTGAGCGAAAGAGGGCGATTTCTTGCACTGTCACTGTAGTCATGGGATATTTTTTCTAGCCAGGTGTTGACCTCTCAGTTATGTTATTCCAATTTTGACCAATCTAAATATACGTGAGTCTCCAACGAAGGCGCACCTGAGGAAAGAGGTTATTCATGATTTTCATACCTTTGCTGGTTGTACTCCCACAGCTTAAAAAATAGAGATAAGTTGTTAGATGCTTTCAGCAAAGCTGGTGATATGGCTTATGGTGCCTATTGCTATAAGCTATTTCGACCTATTCATCAACAGCTTAAACAGGTTGAATTATATCCGTCACCCTGGTTCCCTGGCGATTTTAACATCTCAAGAGAGTGGGGCAACATAGATCAAACCGAACAGCAGCGATGGATGTGGAGTAAAATTACTACATTGGAAGGAGAAGCGATCGGCACAATTGTTACTATTATCTTTCACGACCACACTCAGTTTCGCCTCCCTCACCAGCCCCAAGTGATTGCTTTAACACAAACCAGTAAAGAAGCAGTTGTCGAAGCATTATCAGAACGTTCTACAGACTTTAAATTTGCTCTAGAATTCCAAATTGAATACGCACAATATCTCCAAAGTTTAGAAAAGCAAACCTAAACTAATCGACCGTACCGTGCTACAAACTTTGCATCTGGATTAATTTGATTATTTAACCAAGCCCACATTTGATCCCCAAAGGAAAAATGCCACCACTCGCGGGGATTGCGTTTAAATCCAGCTTTTTCCATCACATCCAACAAGAGCCAACGGTTAGCATGATACTGCTGTGCCTGTGCATGATCGCTGTTGAGATAGTAATCGGGGAGCGATCGCTCGGATAATTCATCAATCGGCGAACCCATATCAATAATTTTTCCCGTATCATCTACCAGCGTTACATCTACAGCTGCACCAGTACTGTGAGGAGGTGGTGTTTTTTCATCTAAACTGGGTTCAGCCCAGATTTTATAAACTTCCTGCCAAATTTCCTGGCGTTGAATTTCTGATAACTCAATGCCAATAAGTCCCCTGTCGTGCAAAGCTTCGTCAAAGGCGTAATTAACCATAAACTGCTGCACGGTTACGGGGCGATAGGCATCAAATATTTGAATATGCCAATCAGGGCGTAGTCTTTGCAGGTAATTTTGCGCTGCTATCAAATAATCAACTACGCTTTGGCGTAGAAAATAAGGGGAATGTTCGCCATAAGGCGCACCCAGCTTTTCATAAGGATGGGGAGATTCGACTGCAAATTTTTTGAGGGGAATAGGTACAAGAGGTTCACCACACTCTTGAATAGGAATTTGATGATAAGGTCTCATTATTCAATAGAAGTCAGAATACCCGCCTTAAAAACGAGACGGTAGTCAAAACTAAATTTTTGACTCTTGAATAATGCTAAAGCAGTGGAGCAAAATTAACCACATAGTAAAAATTATCAAAAAAGTCTACGATCTAATCTTTATAGCTTTCTGCCTTCTTCGATTTAACCCCGTTGACCGGTGACGATATACGCGACTCTTTGACCAATATTAGTAGCATGATCTGCCATGCGTTCCAAGTAACGTATTACTAGTACCAGCAGTAAAATTGGCTCGACGATCCCTGGAACATCTTTTTGATAAGCTAAAGTTTGATAAAGGTACTCATAGGCATCATCGACAGTATCGTCCATTTGTTTGACACTGCGTCCGCTGACTTCATCTAGATCGGCCAAAGCTACCAAGCTAGTTGCTAACATCGCCTGGGCATGATGAGACATCAGCGCAATCTCAGGTAGAGAGGAATGCGGTGGATAAGGAAAAATTTTAATTGCAATTTCTGCTATATCTTTTGCATAATCGCCAATGCGTTCAAGATCGCGCACCAGTTGCATAAAAGCACTCAAACAGCGCAAATCCTGAGCCACAGGGGCTTGCAGCGTCATAATTGCTGTACAGTCTGATTCTATTTGTTTATAAAAGCGATCTATTTGTTTATCTATACGCGGAAGTTCCTCAGCCGCTATTAAATCACGAGCAAATAAGGCTTGGTGGCTAAGGCGAAACGATCGCTCTACCAAAGCTCCCATACGTAAAATGTCCCGCTCTAAACGCCTGATCTCGCGTGTTAGCTGGGGTCTTCCTGAATTAGCATCAAAAATAAGAGCTTTCACGCTTGCAGTCTCAAACATGAAGATACTTCTAAATATAATCTTGTGATTAATAATTTGCCACGCTCTCAGGGAGTATTATCTGTATCCATGCCCCACCTGTGACGGGATGGTTCATGGCTTTGATAGTACCACCATGAGCAAGCACAATTTGACGCACGATCGCCAAACCTAAACCAGTACCTACAATTGTTGTAGAACTATTTTCTGCTTTTTGTGGGCGAGAGCGTGCCTGATCTCCTCGATAAAAACGTTCAAAAACATGGGGCAAATCTACCTCAGAAAAACCAACTCCAGAGTCAATAACATTTATTTCCACATTCAGTGGCGTGCTTGCTTTGCTGCTAGAGCCATTTTCTGCACAAAAAATCTTTGCCTCCACAGCAATGATACCTTCAGGGGGGCTGTATTTGATGCTATTGTCTAGCAAGTTCAGAAAAACTTGATAAATACGCGATTCATCGGCATTAATCCACAGTTTTTCGGAACCAGAATAGGTAAGCTGGATTTGATGGCTTTGTGCTAGAGGTTCTAGAGTTTCCCATACTTTGGCAATCAGTGATCGCAATTCTACAGGTTGGCGATTTAATTCCAAGGAGGGGTTGTTTTCGAGTCGGGTAAGTTCCAACCAGCTTTGTACCAAATAAATTAACCGATCAACCTCATGTAAGAGGCGGCTTACCCAGCGATCTAAAGGTGGTTTCAAACGATCTTGCAAATTTTCCACAACTAGACGAATTGAAGTCAAAGGCGTTCGCAGTTCGTGGGCAAGATCAGAAAGAGCGCGATCGCGTGCTTGGTTTAATTCCAAGAGCGATTGGCGATTTTCTAGAAATACTCCTACTTTTCCTTGCGATAAAGGCAAGCTAGTGGCTCGTACTGCCAGAGGTTTTATCTCTAATATTGCGGCTGCGTTTTCCACAGAGGGATGAAATATCCACTCCCGAATTTGGGATTGTTGGCGATCGCGAGTTTGCTCAATTACTTGATCGAGTTCATAAGAACGCACCAATTCTAGCAACAAACGTACTTGTCCCGGTTGCCACCTTTGTAAATACAACATCTCTCGTGCCAGTTGATTGCACCACAGCAGCTGATTTTCTTCATCCACCTGCAAATATCCCACTGGTGCCATCTCTAGCAAGTTTTTGTAATTTTGCAGATCTTGTTGTAATTCTTCCTGCTGCTCCTTTAACGAAGTAATTTCAGATCGCAAGCGTGGAATAAGCGGTAGTGTTACCTCAGAAGACTGGGATTTCAACGAGGGCGGTATTCTTCCCAAGAGGCGGTACACTTGTATTTTGTACCAAAGCCAAAACCCAAGTCCAATTGTCAAACCTAAAAAAAATTCCGGTACTAACATCACTAGTTGTTAGTGCTATTGCACAACTCATAACTAACAACTATCCAAATCGATAACCAAAACCACGCACAGTCACAATATATTCGGGATGGCTCGGGTCTTGCTCTAATTTTTCACGTAACCAACGGATATGAACATCCACAGTTTTACTATCTCCAACAAAATCCGGCCCCCAAACTTGATCGAGCAGTTGTTCCCGCGACCAAACTCTACGAGCATAACTCATAAAGAGTTCTAAAAGACGAAACTCCTTTGGAGACAGATTCACCTCCTGAGCACGAACTAGCACCCGACACTCTTGCGGATACAATGTAATATCTTTGTACTGCAATACTGGGAGTTGAGGCAAACTACTCAAGCGTTGGCGGCGTAGTAAAGCGCGACAACGAGCCACCAATTCCCTCATACTAAAAGGCTTTGTCAGGTAATCATCTGCTCCTACTTCTAACCCTAAAACGCGGTCAGTTTCACTACCTTTAGCACTTAGCATCAAAATTGGTACTGGATTGCCTTGGTAACGAAGCAAGCGGCAAATATCTAAACCATTGATTTGAGGCAGCATTAAATCAAGAATAATCAAATCAAAGGCAGGTTCTCCTGAATTGGTTTCAAAATTTTTCAGTTGTTCTACAGTTGAGCGACCGTCCGTAGCCGTTACTACCCCATAACCTTCCTCTTCCAGGGCTAAGACTAGCATTTCCCGGATGAGTTCTTCATCTTCAACAACCAAAATACGATTTCTTTGGCCGATGTCGGTCGTGGGAGGATACTTAGTTGATTCACTCGTGTACATCGATATCACAACAATGCTGCAATTTTTATTGTATCAATATAAGTGACTAATCTCAGTGCAACTACTCGATTATAAGTTGGTTATATTTTCAATTTTTCGTAACCTAGATGACAGCACACTCTACAATTATAAACTAAGCGTGCAACAAATACTTTTTCAAAGCTTTTATTATTTAGCATTTTATCAAGTCCAGAGAAATTTGTTTTATGTCAACATAATCTGAAAAAGCTACTTAAATTTCAGAGACACTGATGATGTAAGAAATTTTGCCTGGATATCACCAAGTTATGATGTTAACTCGCAAAGGCAAAGTTAAATAGGTGTGTACCAAGTGCGTCGCTACTTTTAGAAACGCTTGCTTCGCGAAGCGCCTGAAAGCTCGGCACAGTCGAGAGGGGCGGCTTTCCAGAAGGTAGATATGGTGTTAGAAATCCTAACCAATAGCGCTGGTTTACCCCGGTACTGTCTCCCCACCAGAATGGCAGATCGCAAAGTGTGCGTAGCAAGGAGAGGGGAAAGAGATAAGGTAATTTAAATATGATGCCCAACAATAATCATAAATTTTATTTTCTATATAATTTATTAGTTTTTTAATATTCATAGTAATTAATATTTGATTATAAAAAATACAATTTTAAAACTCTATTTACAATTAATTATAGATAGAATTATAGCTATATTTTTTAATACTAAAAGCTTTTTTCGAGGAAATTATTTACTTCATTTTTTATGGATACTAGGTTAATTTTTATCAGAAATTAAACCAGGTTCTGTTTTGATTCGTCTGTCTTTAATTGGTAAAGGAGGTGGGCTTGGTTTTGAAGCATAATAACAATACTAATAACATGATTTTTATTGCTGTTTTAAATTAATATTCTAAATAAATCTGCATTTTGGCTAAGTTTTAATGAGTTTTGTTACAAAATATAAAAATAGAGACGCTATTAACGTCTCTACAACAGAGGAAACCCATGATAAAAATTAAAAACTCAAGCTATAAAGTAGAGAATTTAAGCTAGAAATTAAAAATCAAAAAATATATCTTGCCGTCTTCATCATCAAAATTTAGATGTACAGCATTTTTTCCAAACCCCTAAGCTGTTTTTGGCTTTTGTTGGTTGTGTTTTTGATTATTCTCAGATCGGAAGTTAGTGCTACCTGATTCAGTTCGAGGTTTACTGGTAATGGGGGGTTTTTTACGAGTCATATAAATTAGTTGCGTTGTAATCTCTACAACTTGAACTACAACGCAGGTAATTACTAATCCGGAAAATAAAAAAATTAACGGATGGGGATTGGGAAGAAGAGGACACGGGGACAAAGGGACGCGGGGACACGGAGAATGGTGATTCACGTTCTTGCCCCTGGTACTTCTTTCCTAGCCCCTAATCCCTTCCACTAAGCAAATGCTGAAAAATCTAGATTCGGAGGTATATCCTGAATACGCCCAGAACCAACAGCCCGCAATGCTTCTTTGAGGAGAATGTCACCAGTATACAAGGCACGACCAACGATCGCACCAGTTACACCTTGAGGTTCTAAGGCTAGCAAACTCAATAAATCCGTTACGGAACTCACACCACCAGAAGCGATGATCGGAATATCTACTGAGTTAGCAAGTTCACGCAAAGCGTTTATATTTGGCCCTGTGAGGGTTCCGTCACGATGGATATCGGTGTAAATTACTGCTGCTGCTCCCAATTCTTGCATTTGCATAGCAAGTTGGGTAGCAATAACTTCTGAGGTTTCTAACCAGCCGCGAGTTGCGACTTTGCCGTTACGAGCATCAATGCCGATAATGATCTGTCCGGGAAATTCTTGGCAGAGTTGTTGTACTAACTGCGGTTGTTCTACAGCAATGGTTCCCAAAATTGCCCATTCTACACCCAAATTAAACAACTGTTGGGCGCTTTCTTTTGTTCGCAATCCTCCACCAACTTCGATCGGTACAGAAACAGCTTGAGCGATCGCTTCAATTGCCTCTAGGTTGACAGGTTTACCCGCTTTTGCACCATCTAAATCAACTAGGTGGAGTCTAGTAGCGCCTTGTTCTACCCACTGTTTAGCTACATCCGCAGGATTTTCGCTAAAAACTTGCGATCGCGAGTAGTCTCCTTGATAAAGTCGTACACAGCGACCTTCTAGTAAATCTATTGCTGGAATAACTTCCATAATTGTCCTCAAAGTAGTTAGTAGATGGTAGTTAGTGGTTGACAGGGGCGTTTTATTGATTAACTTTGGGTTAGAACCGACATATTTCTCTTTTAAACCCGCCCGTACAGTAGTTAGTAGGTAGTAGGGACGGGTTTTGCTGATTATCTTGCCATTCAAACTGATAATTTATCTTCTAAACCCGTCTGTACCGTATTTAGTGGTTAGTTGTCCTCTTGTCTCCCCCTCCCCGTGTCCCCACGTCTTCTTG
Source organism: Chlorogloeopsis sp. ULAP02 (assembly GCF_038404745.2). Lineage (NCBI taxonomy): Bacteria > Bacillati > Cyanobacteriota > Cyanophyceae > Nostocales > Chlorogloeopsidaceae > Chlorogloeopsis > Chlorogloeopsis sp. ULAP02. The sequence continues at coordinate 28,966 of NZ_JAYKTT020000005.1, forward strand.
TCCCCTTGTCTTCTTCCTAGCCCCTAATCCTCAGTCTCTTTCATCTTCATCACAGCGTGCCGAAAACCTAGCACGACTAAGATATTAGAAAGCACTAAAAAAGATTCTGCACTTCCGTGCAACCAATCTACGTTTGCCAAAGATTTACCATAATGCAGTTGAGCGTAAATCCCTGCCGGAATAGTGACAGCAACAAAAACGAGAGTGCAATAAAACCCATACAGTGCCAAACGTGGCATTTGCTTGACTCGGCTAATAAACCACAAGAAACCCAAATAGGGAAACAGTGACAGGATAAATAGGGTTTCTTTAGAAATCATTGTTATAAAGTTGAAATTTACGTGATAGTTAATTATTACTTTGATTCGAGTGGTTCTGTGGAAGCTAATTTATTGGTAACATCACTAGTTTTAGTAGAACGCCAAATCCATACAGCGGCAGCCCACAGTGTGAAATTACCAACTAAAGTCATGCTAGCTTGTAGCGTTACCAACCATTCGAGTGATTCTGCATTGTCGAAATAGTGCCAGGTACAGGCACACATCGCACTTATCAAAGCTGGTAACATCCCAAAGGACAATGCCCACCAAGCACGGTTGTTCGTGAGTTCACCATATCTCCAAATCAGCCAAATGGCTACAATCCACTCAATTACGCTAGAAACATGAATAATCCAGGTAGGAATCGAAAGAACGTGCATAATTCGTCATTAATCAATAGTCATTTGTCATTTGTCATTGTAGAGATGCGATTAATCGCGTCTCTACAAATCTCCCAGTACCTAATACCCGATCGCTAGTTCCTTTGAATATTACTATTTGCATTAATGCACAATATCAGTTAAATAATCTGAAAATCCAAAATCCAAAATGATTAAGATGCGGGCGCTATTGTCTGGGTACTACGGTAAAGGAAATGGTGGTGATGAGGCTTTGTTGGCAACCTTGCTGCAAATGCTACCATCTGATGTTACACCTGTGGTTCTTTCTGGTAATCCACAAGAAACGCACAGTCGCTATGGTGTAGAAGCTCATGAACGTATGAGTTTTTTACCATTAATGCAAGCTTTACGCTCCTGCGATGCCTTAATCTGGGGCGGTGGTAGTTTAATTCAAGATGCTACTAGTGCTGTTAGCCCATTTTACTATGGAGGTATGATGGCATTAGCTCAAAAAATGGGTTTGAGAACAGTTGCTTGGGCGCAGGGTATTGGCCCTTTGGAGCGTTCTGTATCTCGTTGGTTGGCACGGCTAACTTTTGCAGGTTGCACCAAAATTAGTGTTCGCGATCGCGCTTCTGCGGCTTTACTTTCTGATTGGCAAATTCCCCATCTCCTCGCACCCGATCCGGTTTGGGCGTTGGAGTCAAAACCAGTTCCCGGATTTTGGGATTTACCAGCTCCGAGGGTGGCGGTGACTTTGCGATCGCATCCCCAACTTACACCCACTCGCCTTGCTAATCTGACTCGCGCATTGGTGGATTTTCAAAAAGCCACGCAAACTTTTATTGTGCTGTTGCCATTTCAAAAAGCCCAAGATTTGAGTATTGCCCAAGCCATTCAACCTGCTATTAAAGATGCCAGTAAAATTCTTACTTTGGATGAGCCACAGCTTTTAAAAGGTGTATTTCGCGGTGTAGAAATGGCGATCGGGATGCGCTTACACAGTTTAATTATGGCAGCAAGTGAAGGATGTCGTTGTTTTGCTCTCAGTTACGATCCCAAGGTAAACCGTTTAATGGAAGACTTGGATATGCCTGGGTGGGATTTAGCTAATTTGCCAGATGATGCCAATATGATTAGTAAAACTTGGATTGAGCATTATGCCAATGGCGATCCGCTTTCATCAGAAAAAATCCAGTTTTTAGTGGATCGGGCGCTAATTCACCGTGAGGTACTGTATGCGGCGCTAGGCAATAATTAATAGTTTTGATGTACCGATTTAATTGAATTAAAGCTGATAAAAAACTAATAATTACCTATGCATAAATATTTAGATTTAGCCATTTTTACATACGACTAAAATCGCTATATATCTTCTCCAAACCCTCTTCCCTTGCCTAATACCAATTTTGGATTTTGGATTAAAACCATTGATTAATAGCCTAGTCCAGAATTTTGAAACAAGACTCCTACGCCAATTTGGTATAACTAGATAATTTATTGCACAACTACTTAGAAACTTCTATAAAATTACTTACTAATGCACAAGCCTTTAGCTAGACGAGTGTTTCTCGGCTCATGTTTTGGGATAAGTTTATCCGTATTTTTATCACAAAAAACTAAAGCAGTACAACGCTTAAAGATGAAACCAAACAAGCATTACTTATTCAAAGAGGATGGTAAGCCTTTCTTCTATCTCGGTGATACAGCTTGGGAGTTGTTCCATCGGCTGAATCGGGAAGAGGCGCTTATCTACTTGCATGATCGTGCCAGAAAGGGATTTACTGTCATCCAAGCCGTTGTTCTTGCAGAATTGAATGGACTGAAGCAACCTAATCCTTATGGCTATCTACCACTAAAAAATCACGATCCTACCAAACCCAATGAAGCTTACTTTCAGCATATTGATTACATTGTAAATAAAGCCGAAGAGATGGGGCTTTACATCGGAATGCTACCGACATGGGGAGATAAGTGGAATAAAAAATGGGGTGTGGGGCCAGAAATTTTTACTCCAACTAATGCTGAAGTTTTTGGTCTATATCTTGGCAAGCGTTACCAGAATAAGCCGATTATATGGATTCTCGGTGGCGATCGCAATCCGGAAAACGATACTCATCTTGCCATCATTCGGGCGATGGCAAAAGGACTAAAGCAGGGGGATGGAGGCAACCATTTAATGACATACCATCCACAGGGAGGAAGTAATTCCGCGACTTGGTTTGAGAATGATGATTGGCTTGATTTTAATATGTTCCAATCGGGTCATAAGGCTATTAATTTACCGAATTATGAGATTACATCAGAGAACTATCTTTTAAATCCACCAAAGCCAACGCTAGATGGAGAACCACGCTATGAAGATCACCCAATTGATTGGAATCCAGAGAATGGCTGGTTTGATGAGTTTGATGTTAGGCAAGCTGCTTACTGGTCAATGCTAGCAGGAGCTTGCGGCCATACTTACGGTAACCATAACATTTGGCAGATGTGGGAGCCAAACCAAAAGCCCATTTCAGCAGCGAGAACACCTTGGCGGAAGGCGCTAAGACATCCTGGCGCAATCCAGATGGGCTATTTGCGGCGATTATTTGAATCTAGGCCATTTACTAAGTTAGTACCCGATCAGTCTCTGATTGTCGGTGATGTGGGTGAGGGGATGGATCATTTGAGAGCTGCTTGTGCGGAGGATGGTAGTTTTGCATTTGTGTATACACCCACCGGAAAGCCTATTACTGCGAAGTTAGGAAAAATAAAGGGCAGTAAAGTAAAAGCTTATTGGTATGATCCACGCGGGGGGGTTGCAAGACAGATAGCAGAACTACTTAGTATGGGAACAAAAGAGTTCATACCACCGACAAGAGGGCGAGGTAACGATTGGATATTGGTGTTAGATAATGCAGCTATTAATTTTTCAGCACCAGGAGATGATTAGAAGGTTATCGGATTAATCCTTTGGGTGGAGATTACCCACCAATTCTGTATCGTGGTGGGCATAAATAAACTTACGCTACTAATTCTTCAGAGCTAACTTGCACTCTTTTGTTTGCTAATCGTTCATAATTCATCCGCAGCAGTTCCAACAGCAGCGGCACATCCTCCACACTATTAGGACTTAGGCAGAAGTTCTGTAAAAATCTTATTTCTACCCTTCAAGAACGCCTTTGTTCACATCTTGCATCAGTTGTTTGATTACGATTTTTCAACCGCCAATAAATAAATTTCTTGGCTAAAAGTGAAAGTAATACAAATTTGAAAAAGAATGCGATAATAGATATTGTTGAAGATTTATTTTTACACAAAATTTATGGTAACTATATCATAATTTTATATTACTCTATCCTCAAACTAGCTATTCTATGAGAACAAGCTCACTTTTTATCATCTTAAAAATCGAATAGGTAAAGCACATAAATTTATATAAAATATTACATGTGCAACTATATATAAATACCTCATAGCAATTTACCTAGTTTTTAAAGCACCTTTTTTATAGTAACTGTAGTTTCTAATTTAATATTTTTCTAATTTTGAATTTAATTGAATATTATCTCCATGAGTTTGCATATAAGTTGAGAAATTTAGTTTTTTACTAAAAATATTAATATGTAAACTTTTACCAGTTATATTGCATACGCAAAATATAAAAGCTTTAGTTTTAGCTGTTTGCTTCCAGTTAAAAATAAATTAAATTAATGATGATATGGGATCCGGTTTGATTACTTAAAAAATAAGTCTAACGCACCTAACCCTTGAAAATAGTATGTTAAGCTATGCGATCATACATCCTACATGTTTTTCAAAAATCAAATATGAGTCCTATATTTGAGAATTATTTGAAAAGAGGAATATGATGAAAAAACAAATTTATAGTATTCATAAAATTCTAAACAAAGTAGAAAGAAAGCTAGCTCAACTTACTTCATCTTACATTTACAGAACTAAGCAAATTACTCATGCTAGAAAGTTACCTGTTATTTCTGAAATTGGTCGTTGTATTGTTCGCGAGCTTAATCGAGAAGGTGTTGCTGTTCTTCATTTAAGAGAGCTTCCATTTTCTTCTAATGTTTCACTTTTAAATGCTATGGAGAAGGCTGTCAAAGATTTGCATGAAGCTTCTCCTGATTCTCCCAGATTGACTGAGTATCGTACAGGATTTGAGCATTGCATTCCAATCAATCCAACTAGAATCGCAATGTATTATCCAGAGTTATTTTTATGGGGACTTGACGAACAACTACTTGATATTATTGAAAATTGTATTGGTCTTCCGCCTGCATATCATGGTGTAATTTTACGCAAAGAAATTGTTGATGAACAGCAGGTAGGATCGCGAATATGGCATCAAGATCAAGACGATCGTAATATTATCCGAGTCAGCATTTATTTAAATGACGTTGATGAAAAAGGTGGTGCTTTTGAATATATTCCTCGAAGCCTGACTCCATCTATTCGTACATTTAAATATGGGCCAAATATTTTGGATGAACATATGGAAGAAGTGATTCCTTCTTCAAAATGGAAGACTTGTACTGGGCCTGCGGGTACAGTTGTTTTCGCTGCTGCTGCTAAAATATTTCATCACGGGAAAATGCCTTCAAAAGAGCGGATGGCGGCTTCTTTTTACTATACTTCTAGAAATCCAAGCAATGAAAAATTATGCCGAGAGTTTAGCTTTCAATCAGGAATTCCATTTATCTTTCAACCTTTAACAAAACGGCAGCGAGAGTGTCTGTGGAAATATCAGGAACTTCTACCTGCTCAAAAAGCAGATTATCTTTTGCCCACGAACAAGTTAACTGTACCAGTAAACGAATCTCCATCTTCCTTCTCTACTTTGAGGGGCTAGCTGTAAAAGCCATAACTTGTTGTTTCATCGCAATCAATACTACTCCCAGAACGAGCAAAAACCCTCCTGCTAAAGAGTATGTCAAACCCAAGCCGAATTTTGCACTTATGGGTTGGCTGACAATAGGTGAGAGAAATTGCCCCAAAAATAAAGATGTAGAAAGCCCCCCTAAAGCACGTCCGCGCACAGCATCAGGGACAGTTGCGGATACCCACACTGTCATATTAGGCATGAGCAGTCCCAGTCCCATACCTGCAAAGCCTAAACCTAATAAAACTAGTGCATAGCTACTAACTAAACCAATAATGGTGTAGCCGATGCCCATTAATCCGAACATGATTGGTAGAATGCTGACAAAATCTAGTCTTGCTTTGACTTTACCGTAAGCCAAGGAGGCAAAGGCGCTAAAGAGGGTGGCAAAAGCGATCGCCATTCCGCTTTCTGTGGGTGTTGCATTTGTAAGACTACGCAGATAAAACGGTAACTGCACAGGAATAAGGTAAAAGATGATTTGGCTGAGGACAGTAGTGCCAAAGACAAGTATGAGCAAATTAACAGGAATGGATGTATCACTAATTACCTCACCATCTGGAATTGATGGGATGTTTGATATGCTACGGTTTGGTTCGTATATCCAAAAAATAATTAGAGGTATTAGTAGCCATGCCAACAGATAAATTAAAAATGGTAAGCGCCAATTTGCACTTGCTAGCGAACCACCTGCCGATAAGAAAAGTACTCCTCCTAACCCCATAAAGGCTGCTTGCAAACCCATAAACGTGGCACGGGCAGCACCAATATAGTAGTCTGCAATCAAAGTAGTAGCGCTAACCATTACTCCTGCCACTGCCAAGCCTAGTAAAGCACGTCCAGCAAGAATGGCAAACAAAGAATTGAGAATTAATCCAGAACCACCTGCAAAACCATAAAGTACAGCAGCAGCCAGTAGTAGTGGTTTGCGTCCCAGTCGATCTACAATTACGCCAGCGATGGGTGAACCAATGACGATAAATAAAGCAGGAAGCGTCAAAACCAGCTTTACCCAGAATTCTGCATTGGCTACGTCAGCAAATTGATCTTGCATCGCAGGTAGAGAAGGAGCGATCGTTGCACCTGCCATCACAGTTAGGGTGCTAGCAAGCAGTAGGGTAGCTTTGGTTAGGGTGGAGTTGGGATGAGAATTGTTCATAAGTTTTCGAGTGACTAAAAACTAGGGACTAGGAAAGAAGCACCAGGGGCAGAGGAGCAGAGGGGCAAGAACGTGGTTCCGATTCTCGGTGTCCCCGCGTCTTTGCGTCCCTGCGTCTCTTTGTTATCCCTAGCACGCCAGTCGCCTTAACGGAGCGGAGCCTCCGCACGGCGCTGGCTCCCCTAGCCCCTATCCCTAAGCTGCAATAGTTTCCTGATAAGGAACGAAAGTTTTCTTGCTAGCGCCACAAATTGGGCAGTGCCAATCTTCAGGAAGTGCTTCAAAGGGTGTTCCAGGAGCAATACCAGAATCAGGATCGCCCTCTACGGGATCGTATATCATCGAACATTGACGACAAATCCATTTTTGGGTGGCAGGGTCACTACTAGCTTCTTTGGTAGCAGGTGCTTCCCCTTGCAATACGTGGAGTGCTTCCGTATATTGACGGGCGTGGTGATTTTCAATGTGTGTTAACAAACCAAAGTTATGGGCTGCTTTACGGAATGTGTTAGCGTGCTCGCGAGACTCTGCTTGTTGTGCTTCAAACTCGACTACAGCTTTGTTATCTCGTTCAGCACGTGCTTGCTCGGTGAATCCTGGGTACATGGTAGTGTACTCATAGGTTTCTCCTTCAATTGCTAGCTCTAAACAACGAGCAGCGATTGCCTTTTTTTCCTCTTCAGTTAAAGAAACCACATCACCCACTACTAACTCTGGATGCATGAGGCGAAAGTGGGCAAAAGCGTGTTCTGTCTCTTGATTTGCCGTTTCCCGAAACAGCTTTGAAAGTTCATTCATCCCCAACTGACGAGTGACTTCTGCAAAGAACAAATACTTGCGATTTGCCATTGATTCTCCACCAAAAGCTTCGGCTAAGTTCTTGGCTGTATTGGAGTTAGATAAATCCATTGTGTTCCCTCTTGTGAATCCATTCAAAGACTGCTACTAGAACATCAGTCTTTTAGCTAAAGCGTACTCGTAATGAGTTTGTTTAAATCATATTATATGTACTTTTTACGAGTATGAGAAGCATAGATTCTTTTAAGAAACAAGGTAGCCCCCATGAACTTCGTACACCACCAAGTATGAAAGAGGATTTGACTATTGTGGAGTAATTATTTCTAGGCAGGTTGCGCTTCTAGGAATGGATAGTCGATATAACCTTTTTCCAAATCTTTATCGCCTAAACCGTAAAAAGTTTTTGGATCTGGTGTATTTAGGGGAGCATCTACTTGCAAGCGTTGGGGTAAATCTGGATTTGCCAAGAATAGCTTGCCATAGGAAACCAAATCGGCATCACCGACGGACAAAACCTCGTTACCTTTGAGCTTGTCGTAGCCGCCATTGGTGATAATTGTGCCTTTGTAAATCGGACGGAAAATTGGCAAGACGGGATTGAGAACCTCACGATTAGCTAAATCGACTTCATTTGGCTCCATTAAGTGAATGTATGCCAGATTAAATTCATTGAGTGCAGCGATCGCATAGCTGAAGGTTGCCTTGGGATTTGAGTCTTTCATGCCGTAGAAAGTGTTACTGGGTGAGAGCTTAATTCCAACACGGTTGCTTCCCCATACACTGCTGACAGCTTGTACTACTTCTAGTAAAAAACGAGCGCGGTTTTCAACAGAACCACCATATTCATCATCACGCTGGTTAGAGCCATCTTGAAGAAACTGATCTATTAAATAACCAAAGGCTCCGTGTAACTCGACACCATCAAATCCTACTGCCATTGCATTTTCTGCTCCTTGGCGGAACTGCTCGACAATTGCAGGGATTTCATGGGTTGCCAGAGCGCGGGGTGTTTCAAGATTAACTTTGCCAACGGGTGTATGTAGTGTTCCTTCCGCAGCGATCGCACTTGGTGCAACTGGTAATTCTCCATTCAGCAAAGAAGGATGCCCCACGCGCCCACTATGCCATAGTTGCAAGAAAATCTTTCCGCCTTGAGCATGAACTGCTTGTGTAACTTGCTTCCATGCCTCCACCTGTTCTTGAGAGTATATTCCCGGACAGTTCATGTATCCATTACTCAGGGGAGATACCATCGTGCATTCAGTAATAATTAATCCTGCGGATGCCCGTTGAGCGTAGTAACTTGCCATTAAACTAGTTGAAATTGAATCTACTGCCCGTAAGCGAGTCATCGGTGCCATGACTATTCTGTTGGGTAAAGTATGCGCCCCTAGCTGGATAGGTGAAAAAAGATTAGTGATTGAATCTAGAGCGGCTGATGTCATAGATGCTTCTCCTAACTAAAACTTGGCGATTAAAATTTTGCTCCGCCATTAGCGACAATATGTTGTCCGGTAATCCAACGTGACTCCTCGCTAACCAGAAAGGCAACGACATCGGCAATGTCTTCAGCATGCCCAATACGACCGAAAGGAGAACTAAGAGCTACGGCTTTTTGCTCTTCTGGTGGTCTTTTATCGAACATTCCCGGTGTCGTCGGGCCGGGAATAATACTGTTAACTGTAATACCACGTACCCCTAACTCTAAGGCGAGAACATCGGTAAAAGATTTAACTGCGGCTTTACTGGCAATATAAACAGCTAAACCTGCGGCAGGATAAATAGTAGTGCTGGATGAGACATTGACTATGCGCCCACCGTTATTCATACGTCGCGCTGCTTCTTGTAGAGCAAACAACACACCTCGAACATTAACGGCAAACACATTATCAAAATCAGCTTCTGTTACTTCAGCAAAAGTTGCAGCACTAGCAATGCCAGCATTGTTAACCAAAATATCTAATCCACCGAAGCGATCGCAAGTTTGTTGAAATAAGCGGCGAATGTCGGCAACTTGGCTAATGTCCGCTTGCAATGCTAAAGCCTTTCCACCATTGCTTTCAATAGTAGAGACAAGGTTTTCTGCTTCTTCGGCACTATGCCTGTAGTTAATAACAACTGTTGCACCATCTTTGGCTAACCTTTGGGCGATCGCCTGTCCAATTCCACGAGAAGCACCTGTAACAATTGCCACTTTACCTTCTAATTTGGCTGGCATAATTTTATTGCCTAAATAGTAGTGCGAGAAAAAAGGTGTCCTTGTTTGAAACCTTAAAATTTATGTATAGGGTTTCCCTTCTGCCCGGTTACTGAGCGTAGTCGAAGTGCTGCCTCCGAAATAGCTGCCTTTTCAATTTAATCAGCAGGCTCGCTGATAAAAACTTCATAGAGACGAGAGTTTGGTGCAGGAAACGCAGAAAGCCGACTTGAAATTAATGGCACCTCACTATTTATATAGGCTTCGTAGTCTTTTTGGCTTTTCCACTGGACGTAGTTTACTACTCTTTGTCCATCTCGACTGCGATGTATAGCAGCAGCGACAAAACCTGGTTGTTGCTTAAACACGATTCTAATATCCTCTATCAATTTATCTACCAGTGACTGCTGTTGTTCTGGTTCGACAGGGAATATGTCTATTTCTGCTACTACAGGATTGTTTTTAGTAACTGTAAGCATGAGTTCAAAGGTACTTGCTAGAGATTGGTTGAGTAAATTCATTAATTTCAACCTGAACCTTTGCAGGAATATTAAGCCGATGAGGATAGTAAATTGTTAACTCATGTCTATGCAGTCGGCTCACTTCAGGTATTTGAATAAAAATTTACAGAACAACAGCTACTATGTCTTTTCTGTTCTTGCTAAAAATGGTCAGTTTTTGCGATACTTTTATTTAGTTGGCTAAATAAATTAGCTCTATGCCTTCTAAACCGATGCAAGAAACTATCGGCTACCTGATGGTGCTGGTTTCTAGAGCACATCGCAATCTAGTCAGTGCATCTCTAGCTAACTTGGGGCTTTACCTTGGGCAAGAGATTTTACTGATGTACCTGTGGGAAAAGGACGGATTAACTCAGTCTGAACTAGTCGAGCTTATGGAAATAGAACCCCCAACCTTAACCAAAATGTTGAATCGGATGGAAAGAAGCGGTTTATTGGTGCGCTGCCGCTGTCCGGAAGATGCTCGTTCCTATAGAATTTTCTTGACGGAAGCAGGGCGTACTCTTCAAGAACCTGTTACTCAACTTTGGCATGATTTTGAAAAGCGGATTTTGACTGACTTCACTCTTGAGGAGCAACTTTTATTTCGTCGGTTACTGCTGCAAGTCCGTAGTAATTTGTCTTCAAAATAAGGCAGAAGATAGCCCCTATGAACTTCATACACAACCAAGTATGAAAGAGGATTCTTTCCCTTACACCCCCACACCCTCTTTCAAGTCAGAAGGAATTAGAGATTTTTATGCTTTTTTTGTAACTAAATCACATAGGTATCTAACTTACACTTTTTTGAATTTTATTTAGCTGGCTAAATATTTTTGCGATCACAGGAGATTTTATGGATTTGTTAACACTGGATAGCTTACCACCACAGTTGCGGCAACTCATTTCATATCGAGATCTAGAACCAGGAGAAGTTCTTTTTCAGCAAGGAGACGAAGCAATTGCTTTTTTTGTAGTCGAAACAGGGCGAGTGAGGCTGGTGCGCTATAGCAGTGATGGCAAAGAAGTGACTTTTCAAATTACTCGCTCTGGAGAAAGTTTAGCGGAAATTGCGCTGTTTTCAAACAATTATCCCTGTGCTGCTGTAGCAGAGGTAGCTTCGCGAGTGATTGTTTATCCAAAGCAACCGCTTTTATCAGCATTGCATAACTATCCTGATCTCGCTGAAGATTTTATGGCAATGCTAATCGGAAAAATTCACGATTTAAAGGTGCGCTTGGAGTTACAGCACATTCGGGCGGCGCATGAACGAGTACTGCGATACTTGCGGTATGTAGCTGATCCTACTGAGCAAGCAGTGGTGACTTTTGATCGCCCTCTCAAGGATATTGCCGCAGATATAGGTTTGACACCAGAAACCCTTTCCCGTGCCTTGACTCGCTTAGAGCGAGAAGGAAAAATCAGGCGATCGCGACTACAAATTTTGCTTCAGAATTCATCTGCGGCTTGATTGCAATCAAGGGAATATGCAACAAAAAATAATATTATGTTTTCAGTTTTCAATAATATCTTGCAAATTAAAAATTGATTAAAATTTAGTTAAAAATTTGCAAGACTGCGAGTGCGATGTATGTCTTTCCAAATTTTGCTTGTGACTATATGCTGAGTTGCCAAAAATTAGAGCAAGAAGAAACTTTACTAATTGATTTTCAACAGAAAGATGCTTCATTTGAACTCTTTCCCAAAGCACCTATTCTTAGTAGTTACAATTCTGGTTGGAGCGGTATTCACTTTGAGTTTCATCACCAGCCTAGTCATGATACTCCAGAACACCGCCTGACAATGCATACTGTTTGTATTGCCTTCAACTCTACTCCTTCAGAACGATGGTTTGATGGATATAGGCAAACCGAGTACCAAACCGTAGGAGCAACAGCAATTATTCCTGTTGGTACACTTCACCGTTCTCTTTGGTTTCAAGATGTACAATTCATGTTTTTAGCAATCGATCCGAAACTTTTAGTAAGCTTAGGTGCAGAAGTAAATTTACCTGACGATATTGAACTTATTCCTCAATTCGCAACGAAAAAAGACCCACTCCTTCAAGGTATATTTTTAGCTTTTAAAGATGAGCTAGAATCAATAAATAAAGGAAATAACTTGTATGTTGAGCAACTAAAAACAACATTAGTTATTCATTTATTAAAGAAATATTGTGTTAAACAACCTCAAATATCAATTCATAATGATGGACTACCTAAATACAAGTTACGACAAGCACTTGAGTACATTAACACCCATCTTAACGAAGATATTAAATTAGCTGACTTAGCTGGAGTCGTTGCTATGAGTCAATTCTATTTTGTGAGACTTTTCAAGCATTCAATGGGTGTTACACCTTATCATTATGTGATTCAGCAACGAGTAGAGATGGCAAAGCAATTATTGAAGCAAGGCAAAGTAACAATTACTGATATTGCATTGCAGTGTGGTTTTGCTAATCAAAGTCATTTTACAAAGCATTTTCGTCAACTTACAGGAGTTACACCCAAGGCATATCAAAAGCAATAGAATCAATCATGTCTTGTGTTGTGTAATTTTAGGCGATCGCTAACAAAATTGTCCTGTTGATTTCAGTTACTAAGGGACTAAGGCAATATTAGATTCTTCAGTAGGCATAAATATATCATATACTTGTTTTATAGCTAACATTGAAACTAATTCAACCAATTCATCAGGATTAAATGGTTTAGCCATATAATTAGAGAAACCTGCATTAAAAACAAGATTTATTGCCTTTTGATAGGTAAGTGTTGTGAGAGCAATAGCCGGGATTTGTGCTAATTTTCCTTTAATACTTCTAAGCTGACGAATTAGTGAATAACCATCTTCATCAGGTAAAAAAATTTCGCTAATCAGAATGTTTGGTTGCAAATGTATAATTTTTTGTAAAGCTTCACTGGTCGTTTTTGCTAGTACTACTTGTGTATTGTATGGTTCAAAAATAAATCGAACCAATTCTAGAGAATCAAGATTGCTATCTACTACTATTACTTTTAAATCGTTGAGAGCTTGTAAAGCAATTGTATGTCTGAAGTGATTGTGGATATCTATCGACGAATTCTCACAATAGTCAGATGTCATGCAACTATACTTGGGGTTTGTTCTGCTAATCAAGTGTGCCATTTGTTGGACAAGCATTTGATTGGTTTTCCTGGTTTTGTCCATTAAGTAACTTTAACTAAGTGCTGCTACAGACTTACTAAAAAATTTCTCACCCAAGCGATGACGCTCTTTACTTATACTTCTAGTGAAAATCTAAGAAGAAAAACCTTATAAATACTGTATGAGTGTAAAGCCTTAGAAAGGGTAGTGATTTAACTTAGATTTATAACCATCCAAACCTTATCAATCAAAGTTTAAATTGAGGTAATAAAATGGTAAAGAATAGAAAATACGGCTAATACTATTGGAAAGCCCTTTCCCTATTCTTGGTAAGAACAGGGGTTGTGGATGCGTCTGTACCAGTTAATTCAATGGAAAGAGCACTCTTAGTTTAGTTTTCGTAATCAGGTTGAACTAAATCTCTGAACTTTCATAAAAAAATACCCTAATTACAAATTGGAATTTTTAGGGTATTACATAAAGCTATCTAAGACAAATTCACTAAACAGTGCCTTTTAACAAGCGTGAAGTACATTACCTCAGTCTTCCTATCGAAACCTTCACGCCAGGTAACACCAGTCGCTACTTTCAGAAGCCGCTTAAAATTTTTATTGTTCTTTGAGAAAATTTCTTACACCTGGATGATAATCTATGCCTTTGAAACGGGGGCTGTTAGCATCAGAAATACTAAATAAACTCCAGAAAGGATTTTTACTTCTTAATTGTGATGCTTGAGGATAGGTAGCTTTTGCTAGCTTATATACTTGTTCAGAAGGTAGAGATTTATTTACAAAAATGAATGAAGTACTAGCAACTGTGTTAACGGCTTCCTTTTGCCAAGGATATGTATTAGCAGGAATTTTTGCAGGATTGTAAAGAACACTACCACGTGTATAAATCTGCTGAGGAATTTTAAATTGCTGTCGGTTGATTGGTAAGAGTTGAAGTGTTGCACCTTCTTGAACAGAAATATTTTTCAATAAAGGATTACCAATTCCAGCAGTGTAAAAAGCGGCATCAAGTTCTCCAGTTCTCACTTTTTCAATTGACTCTTTAACTTCCATTGGAAGTAAGGATTCATTAACTACATCGATATCGTGAAGTTGGTATAGAAAAATAGCACTGACATATGTTCCCGAATTTTCTGGGCCAACACCTACATTTTTACCTTTGAGATCTGCAAAAGATTTGATTCCAGATGAGCTGTTAACTATAACATGAATAGTTTCAGTATTGACTGGAGCAAAAATTTGAATATTCTCAGCAAGCTTTGCAACATTTTTATCACCTGCATTTCGTAATAGATAAAAAGCATCTTGTTGAGCAAATGCCATATTCGCACTGCCATTACCCAGTTCGATTAAGTTTTGAAAGGAGCCTGGAGATTGTTCTTTAATTGTTAAATTAAATCCAGATTTTTTTAGAACATCTTTGAGTTCGTTCGCAGCTTGGTAATAAAGGCTTGGTGGTTTGGTTGATACAAACGATAATGTCTGTTGGGCAATAGTTGACTTTCCATCTCCCAGGCTGATTAATGTAACTATAGAAGCTGTTAAGAGAGCTAATAAAATAAATAATCTAGATTTCCTCATGTTGAGAATTCCTACGTAAAGATATGAAAATACTTTTAGCAACTTGTCCCTATAAGAAACTAACGCACCGCGTGATTGGTGGTGCGCTATAGCTAGTTCTTATTCTCTTAAACTCTCAAATACTTGCATAGCCGTAATACACACTACATAAACTAAAAAATAAGTTCTAATTTAGACAGACATAAATTGCTCCAGCAATCTCAATTTTGTTGCTAATAAAACTACTAGATTGCTGGGCATTGCGACTAATCTTTCATATAGTGGGATGGCTATTTCAGTTGCAGTTCTGCCTCACCAACAACTTGCTCTCCTGATTCACCTAGAACTTTTGAGTAGAAAAATCCTGCTAAAATTGCACCTAAGATGGGAGCAATCCAAAACATCCATACTTGCCTAAATAATTCTACTCCAGCAAAAAGTGCTGGGCCTGTACTGCGAGCAGGATTAACTGATGTATTGGTGATTGGAATACTAATTAAATGAATTAGTGTTAATGCCAAACCAATAGCAATAGGTGCAAAGCCCTTGGGAGCACGTCCATCTGTTGAACCTAAAATCACTATTAAAAAAATGAAGGTAAGTACAACCTCTGTAATGAAACAAGCAACTAATGAATAACCCCCAGGAGAATGCACTCCAAAACCATTTGTTGCTAATGGATTAGAACCAGAAAGAGTAAAGCCTTGTTTACCTGTTGCAATTAAATAGATTAACCCTGCGGCGACTATTGCTCCTAATACCTGGGCAATAATATATGGAAGTAATTCAGAGCCTGGAAAACGTTTTCCTGCCCACAAACCAAATGATACAGCCGGGTTAAGATGACAACCCGAAATATGACCAATTGCATAGGCCATAGTTAGCACTGTAAGACCAAAAGCCAAAGAAACGCCTACAAAGCCAATTCCCAATTCATTGGCTTTTGCATCAGGAAATACTGCGGCAAAAACAGCACTCCCACATCCACCAAAAACTAGCACTAATGTTCCAAGAAATTCTGCAAGACAACGCGTAAAAAGAGATATCATTTTTCTTCTCCATGCTCATATTCTACTCAATTTCTGACCAAAATCTTTAAAGCTTTTCAATAGTTGGTTTGGTCTTATATTTCGCAACATTATGTATGATGTGCATCTAATCACAGCAACAGATGTAGATTTAAGATTTTTTTTAGATTTGTATTTTTGTGCCGTAACTATATAGAAAATCAATAAGAAATTTATAAGAATTTTCTAATAATTTTCTAAGAATAGACAGTTTTATCAAAAATGCGTAGACGCAAAGCGGCTCTTCGGGAGACATCGCCTCATATAAAAACGTGAGATACTTATTTTTCAGCATTAACAACTGTAGTAATACCCAGTACACCAGGCAATACAAGTTTGCAATAAATATATTGGTTAATCTTTGAATTTACATATTAAATTACTCCAAATAAATACAGAATTTGGATTGCGAAAGAATTAATGGATTATCAACGTTTATTAATTAATTTTTGCGATTTTCACAAATTGGTTTCAGCAAGAATTCTTATGAAGCTATTAATTTCAAATGTGAATGACCATTTGAAATTAATATAGTTATCTAACTATTACTTTGAATCTAGCATCTATCCTAAGACTGATTTATTAGTATCCTTAAAATCTCATATTTTGTAATTTTTCACTTTTTACTCTAGATTATCAAACCTTACAGATATTTGGAAAATACAATACTTTTGATAGATGCTTTATTAATAATTTTATGAGTTGAGTATAAAAATAAATATAGTTTTAATGAAATATGTAAGAGATTATTTATGAAGATATATAAATATCAAGAGTTCGATTGTTCAGAATAAAAACAGGATTATTATCAGGTTTTTAGTTTAAATTTTTACCTTACACTGATGACAAACTACTGTAAGATTTAAGATTGGGTAACAATTTACGTGTAATAATTGAGTGTTTAGAGCCTACAGGCAAGGGGACAGGTAAAATACCCATCCCATAATAAAATTATTCTCAACGATTAGAAGTAATGCTAACAATTCCCGACCACTGAACTTTTTTAAGATTGTCACGACGATAGGAAAAGAAATGCTCTGGAGCTTGGTAGGTACAGTAAGGAGCGATCGCTATTTGTTCTATATTGATGCCTAGATTTTCTAGCTGCAAGAAATTTACTTGTCGGACATCCACCCGCACTTTTGTAGGATCAGGATCGGGGAGTAAAGGAGATTTGGGTAGCTCTTGTAATGCTTCAACAATAACGGTTTCGTCTTCATCGGAGATAATACTAGCTCCGATTTGGGCTGCAACTTGCGTAGATACTTGGTAAACTTCCCCTGTGATCGCAGGCCCCATCGCTATTCGTAAATCTGTGAGCTTACTGCCTTGTGTTTGGAGGCGAGCAATCGCCTGCGGCACAATCTTTGCTGCTGTACCTCGCCATCCGGCGTGTACTGCTGCTACCTGACCAGTCTTTTCATCGGCAATGAGCACAGGTGTACAATCAGCAGATGCTACCCACACAGCTTGTAGCGGTTCTTCGCTGATTAAACCATCCGCAGCTGCCAACGCAGAATTATCTTCTTGTTCATCACCACTCGATAGCTGACTAGAAATTTCTGAAGGCGTCAGAACAGTATTGCCATGCACCTGCTTCAAGCGATATCCTGAAGCATCTGGATGTAGTACCACAGTTAACTCTTCTGGAGAGCGAGGCCAAAACTTTTGGGTAAAAAAGCCGTGTGGCCAAGCTTCTAGAAGACTACAAGTCAGATAAGACATTCCTTCCCAAGTGCGCCAGTACCAAGTATGCATCTTCCACTCAGTCTCAAAACAACATCAAAAAGCAATCAATTCATGCTAACTTGAACAAGCAAATTTGGGTAAACCCTGTGGGATTGAATCAGCAACAGCTAGAAGCAGCCCTGAGAGCAGGGCGAAAAAATACTTATTTACCATTCTGTTTCTCTTTAGTGGAGTCAGTCGCCTCAACAAACCAAACCCTCTGGAAGTTGCTAGATGAAGGAGCACAACCAGGATGTGCAGTCATTGCCACTCAGCAAACTGCTGGACGGGGACAATGGGGACGGCAGTGGGCTTCCGCACCAGGAGGATTATATCTTTCGCTATTGTTAGCTCCGAATCTAGAAGCCGACAAAAGTTATCAATTAACTTTTGCTACTGCTTGGGGTATATCTTACCAATTGCGAGAATCTGGTATTAATGTTGGAATTAAATGGCCTAATGATTTGGTTATCAATCAGCGCAAGCTGGGCGGTATTTTAACGGAAACGAAAGTCAACCAAGGGCTAATCACGCACAGCGTCGTCGGCGTTGGCATTAACTGGACTAATCCAGTGCCAGAAACCGGAATTAATGTGGAAATGTGGCAAGCTGCCAAAGATCCCAAACCAATTTCCAGTCTGGAAATGCTCGCTGCCAAAGTTTTATTGGGAATAGAATGTGGTATACAGTGCCTTTTTGAAGAAGGAGTAAATATATTATTGGCTCGCTATTTAGAGTTGCTTGCAAATGTGGGCGATCACATTTGTGTCAACGATTTAACAGGCACTGTTGTTGGTGTAACATCTACCGGGGAACTTCGTGTCCGTTTGCAAACATCTGAATCCCTAACAGTAATAACACCAGAAATTTGTCTTCAGCCCGGTACAATCAGTCTGGGCTATAGCAAAGCCTCTGGTTAACTCTCTAGCTTGTCCAAAATTTTAAATTTGGGCTAAGAAAATACTGAGATGATCATTTTAGGCTAACTACACACAACATCAGAGAACCAATGAAGCAGCGTCATAACTCTGTCCACAATCGCTTGCACCACTTATGGCAGTGCACTCTGCCAGCTCAGAGTCTCTGTTTGGTTGGCAGCTTCAGCCTTGTCAGTAGTGGTTTGGCGTTTGCTCAAACCGATTCAGCTATTGACAACATTGTGCCTACAGTTGAAAATTCCCAACCAGCAGCGGGAAATACCGTCAAAAAAGAAACGGTTGAGCAGACAATCATAGCTTCAGAAGCAGCTAAACCGCAGCCAGAATTTTCCCAACGCCGAAACAGACTTAAACACAGACTGAAAAAGGTAGAGATTTCTCAACCAAGCGAAACAGTCAAACCAGCGTCTGGAGTTGGTGTGAGAACATTCAAAACTGGAGTAACAGTTTCTCAACCTGCAACATCTACGAAAATTTTTGCACCCCAAACTACTATTGTCCGAGAGCAAAAACCCAAAGTAGAATTTGCCGCTCCTGTTGCACCTCGTTCTATACCCAAACAACTGCCAACAGTTGCCCAACCTTCAAACGACTCCCCAGGCATCGCCAGTTGGGCGACAGCAAAACCCAAAGATTACAATAACGCTTACATCGATCCCACTGATTACAATCGAAATACTACGTCTAAGTATGACGCACCCAGTAGCGTAGTAGTTATAGAACGGGCAAGTGGTTGTCAAGCCGTTTTAGCAAGAGGAATTTCTAGTCTTAATTGTGCCAAAACAGCAGGCACTTCTGTTGCCAATGGCCAAAAAGTTACACCAGCCTGGTTAAACAAAAGTCAAAATACTCGGATAGCAGCGGTTCCAGCGGTACAGCGCGTTGTTGCTACTAATGCAGGCAACAGTGGATTGCGTGCTCCACGGGTAATTTCTAAGCTTGTTGCTAATACTGGATGGCGTTCTAACCAAACAGTTCCTGCTAATGCTGGCAAGAATGTTTATCAATCGAATCGCTTTATTCCGAATCCCAGCGACTTTACTCCTACAACAACAGTTAGTTCTGTGCCAATCGCACCGAGTGGTGGTGCTTTGCCAGCCCCTGTTACAGCTGATAACCTTGCACCACGCCCCAGTGTAGTAGCCTACAATATCCCATTGGCAACAACATTGCCACGTATTGCCTTTAGTGGTGTTTATGGTCGTGGCATCGCCTACAACCCTTCAGGATTAATCTTTCCCCTGAGTGTTCCTGCACCAATTACCTCATTGTTTGGTTGGCGAAATCATCCCATTAGTGGCGATCGCCGTTTTCATGCTGGTATGGACATAGGTGCAGCGATGGGAACACCCATTTTAGCAGCATACTCCGGTCAAGTAGAAGCTGCTGGCTGGCAGGGTGGTTATGGCTTAACCGTTGTCATGAGCCACAATAACGCTCAACAGACACTTTACGGTCATATGTCAGAAATCTTTGTTCAACCCGGACAAAGGGTAGAACAGGGAACTGTAATTGGAAGGGTAGGTAGTACAGGTAATTCTACAGGCCCCCACCTACATTTTGAAGTGCGTCAACTCACACCCCAAGGATGGGTTGCAGTTGATCCAGGCATACAATTACAGTTTGCTCTCAATCAACTAGTAAATACCTTACAAACAGCACGGGTAACTAGGGACTAGGAAGAGGACACGGAGACACGGAGACGCAGTGAAAGAGGACAAGGGGAGGGGGAGACAAGGAGACAAGGGGCAAGAACGTGAATCACGATTTTCCGTGTCCCCTGTCCCCTGTCCCCTGTCCCCTGTCCCCTGTCCCCTTTCCCCTATTCCCTTTCACAAATACCCATGCTCTGCAAGAAAAATAGGCGTGATTTGCTCGTGATTGGTAACTGTAGAGTCTTGATGCTCTCTTTTGCCCATGACAAGGAATTTTTCTACATATTTGCCCAGAATATCCCCTTCTAAATTTACCCAATTGCCTGGGGCTAGATAGCAAAGATTGGTCTCGGCATAGGTAAGAGGAATAACCGCTACTTTAAACTGAGAAATTTCTGGCTCGTAATTGGCGACTGTGAGGCTAATACCATTAATGGCTATACTGCCTTTAGGGACTATATAGCGAGCGATCGCATCGGGAGCACTAAAAGTCATTTCCCAAGACGTTGCTGTTTGTTCTGCGGCAATCATACGCCCTATACCGTCTACGTGTCCCATCACAAAATGACCGCCGATTTTACTACCTACTCGTAGGGAAGTTTCTAAATTAACATATTTGGGTTCTGCTTGTTCTATTCCCAAGGTTGTACGACGTAAGGTTTCCGGTGAAGCAGTGGCGATAAAACCGCCCTTGAGAACTTCTTCTACAGTTAAGCAAACGCCATCTACTGCTACGCTGTCACCATAAGCTAAATCTTGCATAACTAAATCAGATGATTGGCTGATGCAAGTTATTTGCCAAGAATCCCCTCCCAGGGGAATTATAGTTCCTAATGCTTGAATTATTCCTGTAAACACGGCTTTTTAGTCAATTTAATTCTATTTATTGCGTAATTTGGACTAAAATCAACTGGTAATTTTCCCAAGTATCCTTGTTTTTAAAGTATATTTTCTGACTCAATTTTGTATAAAGATTTCAACACATTTACAGCAATTACAAGGCATACTTGGATCAGTAGATTATTGCGGAACCAAACTAATTTAACTTACTCTGGTATTCGCAACCATTTGGGAGTTTAATAGAAGCAATTATAGAGAAAAAAGAACTATGTTTGTTATTGTCCCAATCTTGCCCAACCAAGGGTATGATTTGTTACAAATGCTCTCTAGCGCTCAAAAGATTGTAGAGGCTTAGCCAATGATTGAAATGAAAGTCGCTGGCATAGCATTAGATGCCATAACTCGCAGCCCAATTGTACTTTTGAAAGATGCTTCAGATCGCCGTGCTTTACCTATTTACATAGGTCAAGAACAGGCTAGGGCAATCATGAGCGCACTGGAGAATCAAAAGCCTCCAAGACCTTTAACTCACGACTTGCTCGTGAATATTCTAGAAGCGTGGAATATGACTCTAGAACGCGTTATTATTCATTCCCTACAAAAGGATACATTTTATGCAGTTTTGATTCTTAAACAAGGGGAAGTCAAAAAAGAAATTGATGCCCGTCCTAGCGATGCAATCGCTGTTGCTCTCCGTACAAATACGCCTATTTGGGTAATGGAAGAAGTAATTGCTGATGCTTCTATTCCCGTAGATAGAGATGCAGATGAAGCCGAGCAACAAGCTTTTCGTGAATTTATCTCTAATCTTCGTCCTGAGGATTTAATCAAACGCTTTGGCAATGGTGAGTCTTAGAAAAGTTATTGGTCATTAGTCATTGGTCATTGGTAAAAGACAAATGACAAAGGGCAAATGACATAAGGACAATTGAAGATGCGATACCGACGCTTTGGGAAAACACAGCTGCGTCTTTCAGTGTTTTCCTTGGGAACAATGCGCTATTTGGCGACACCAGAGAACGTATGGCAAATCATCGAAAAAGCCATAGCGCTAGGGATTAATCATATAGAAACTGCCAGGGGTTACGGTAAAAGTGAGGAGTATTTAGGAGCGGCGATCGCTTTGGGATTGCCAGTACCTCGTTCGCAGCTTCACATTACTACCAAAATCTCGCCCACAGCAGATGCTGACACAATGCGTCGGTGCATCAATGAATCTCTAGAGAGATTGCACCTCGATTATCTTGATTGTTTGGGGATTCATGGCTTAAATACTTGGGAGCATCTCGATTGGGTAAAAGCTAAAGGCGGCTGTATGCAAGCAGTTAAAGAAGCTATTACTGAAGGCCGTGTACGACACGTTGGCTTTTCCACCCACGGTTCCCTAGACTTGATTTTAGCAGCCATAGGTACAGATTTATTTGAGTTTGTCAATCTGCATTATTACTATTTTTTCCAGCGCAATTTACCAGCAATTCAACTAGCAACACAAAAGGATATGGGCGTGTTTATCATCTCTCCTGCCGATAAAGGCGGACGCTTGTACACACCTTCCCAAAGTCTAGTTGAATTGTGTTATCCTTTTTCACCCCTAGAATTAAATTATCGATTTTTACTGAGTGATTCCCGTATTACTACCCTAAGTGTAGGGCCAGCAACTCCAGAAGAATTGACTGAACCCTTGGCTATTAGCGATCGCGATGGGGAGTTAACGCTTGAGGAGATTACTGTTTTAGAAAGACTAGAAAATCATAAAAACATAACCTTAGGTACTGATAAATGTAGCCAGTGTTATGAATGCTTGCCCTGCCCGGAAAATATTAATATTCCAGAAGTGTTGCGACTGCGGAATTTGGCAGTGGCTTATGATATGACCGAATACGGACAATATCGCTACGGAATGTTTGAAAATGCCGGTCATTGGTTTCCAGGCATGAAGGCAAATCGTTGTACAGAATGCGGTGACTGCTTGCCAAAGTGTCCGGAAAAGTTAGACATTCCTGCCTTGCTAGAGGATACCCATGAAAGGTTAAAAGGGCGAAGTGGTAGGCGATTGTGGGGTAATTAATATCCTGTAATACTATTGCTGGTATTCTGAAAGCGGCAAGATTACTGCAAGTAAATGTCAGAGTAAAACAATGGAAATTGCTACAACCAAATTCCCCCGTTGGTTCGTTCGCAGAGATATTGATGGTTTCTTTGGGCTAGCGCTCGATAATTTAATTCAAATTTTGTTAATTGTCAGTTTGTGTCAAGGAGTACTGGGCTTTTCTGTTTCGTTAGTCTATGGGCGTATCTTACCAGGAATTGCTTTAAGTTTGATTGTCGGCAACTTTTATTACGCTTGGCTAGCAAAAGAGCAAGGAAAGCGCGAACAGCGAGAAGATATTACTGCCCTGCCCTATGGTATTAACACCGTTAGCCTTTTTGCCTATATTTTTCTGGTGATGCTACCAGTGAGACTGGCAGCAATTTCTGGTGGCGCATCAAATGAACAAGCCGCTGAATTAGCTTGGCAGGCAGGATTGGTGGCTTGCTTTGGTTCTGGTTTGATTGAATTGGCTGGGGCTTGGGTTGGCGATCCTCTCCGGCGTCTTGCTCCCCGTGCAGCACTACTTTCTACTTTGGGCGGTATTGCCATTACTTTTATTGCCATTGGTTTTTTATTTCGTACCTTTGCCAATCCGGTGGTAGGTTTAGTACCTCTAGGTGTAATTTTGCTAACTTATTTTGGGCAAGTGCGATTTAGCATTCCTGGCGGGTTGTTGGCTGTTGTGTTGGGAATTGCCTTGGCTTGGGGAACAGGTTTGTTGAGTTGGGATAATGCCAAGTTTGCCACCGCCCTACAACCGATTGGATTTTATCTACCAAGCTTGTGGCTAGGGAAACTGTGGAGCAGTCGTTCAATCTTGATCGAGTATTTCAGCATTATTTTACCAATGGGGTTGTTTAACCTGATTGGCAGTCTCCAGAATTTAGAAAGTGCGGAAGCTGCGGGCGATGTTTATCCTGCTACTCCTTCTTTAGCGGCAAATGGCATCGGCACATTAGTAGCTGCTATTTGTGGTTCTTGTTTTCCAACCACCATTTATATTGGTCATCCTGGCTGGAAAGCTTTAGGGGCAAGAGTCGGTTACTCTGTTCTTAATGGCATCATCATGGGCTTGCTCTGCCTAACTGGAACTGTAGCAATATTGGCTTACTTTGTTCCAATTGAAGCGGGGATGGCAATTGTATTGTGGATCGGGATTGTGATTGTAGCCCAAAGTTTTACAGCGACTCCACCCCATCATGCACCTGCTGTAGTTGTTGGTTTATTACCAGGAATTGCAGGTTGGGGTGCTTTAATTGCTAAAAATGCGCTGCGGGCAGCGGGTTTGGGTACACCGGAAAAACCTTTAACAACTGCTTTGATTGAGCAGTTTAAGTTGAGCGATACCTATATCGATGGGGCTTTTGCTCTCGAACAAGGGTTTATTTTTTCAGCTATGATTTTAGCTGGTATCACAGTCTACATTATCGAGCGAAAATTTCGCCATGCTGCTTATTGGTCTGTTTTTGCTGCTGTTATTTCCTGGATTGGATTAATGCATAGTTATCGCTGGACTGTTGCAGATACAGTTGTAAATTTAGGCTGGGGAACTGGAACACCTTGGGCAGTTGGTTATATTTTGCTGGCGATTCTCTTTTTCTATGTCGATTGGCAAGAAAGACGTAAGAGTTCGTAGCAAATTAAAGTAGGAAAAACTCTGCGTACCTCCACGCTTCCTAGCGTTCCTACCCTACGGGAAGGCGTTCGCGTTTGCGATTCAGCGCCTAATGTGTTTAAAAACCTGCAATTTTATGCAAAGCTGTACTTATACCAATTCTCTAAAATCTGGCAACACATTCAAGCCTTGAAACCCACAGCATATCTGACTTTCTAAATAAACGTGAGTCTCCAACGGAGGCGCACGTTTAATTAACCTGCTCGAAACAGTAGAAATTGACTCCGAACATTGAGCAGGTGATCGTGTCTGCACGATTTTGCGATCGCCAACATTTTGTATAAATTTATAATTATTAGCCAAGTAAAAGCACTAATTAAACTATGATGCAACTTGCCTTTGAGCAGACTGGATAAAAGTCTGACAAACGCTAGAGCATCTTTGTTCAAGTGGTAAAAATTGAGTTAAAAGTAATTTGTCATGTGTTAGTTGTTGCCCACAAACACACGAGTGATTGTCAGTAGAAGGTAGAGGAGCAGTAAACTACTAACAACTAACCACTGTACGAGAGGCAGCGCGCCCTTGCAAGTTAAGCGCGTTGTAGCGACTGCCGTGCGGGTTTATAAAGATAAATTGTCGCTTTTAACCGTTCATATAATCAACAAAACCCGCCCCTACGAACTACTAACCAACCTAACGCAATGCTCTGGTAGTAACAGCTCTTTGTAAATTAGCCAAAGCGCGGTTGTAATCCAAAATTGCGACTACACGATTACCTTCAGCAGTAGTTAAATCAGTTTCAGCGGCAATGACATCGGTTTGGGTTCCCACGCCTGCTTGAAAGCGCAAACGGGCTAAACGGAGAGCTTCTCTAGCTTGATCTAATGCGGCATTGGCAGTTTGCACATTCTCCAGGTTAGCTTGCAAATTCGAGTAGGCTTGTTCTACGTCAAAGCGAGTTTGATCGCGCTGTTGAGCAAATTGAGTTTCAGCAATCCGGATATTAGCTCTTTCTTGAGCTGCTCTGGCTCTGGCTGCTCCTCCATCAAATAAATTTAGGTTTGCCCGCAGTCCGATCGAGTAGCCATCGGTAACGCTAATACTATCATCAAACTGATCTAGCAGATTATAGCTAGCAACTACACTCACTTGTGGCCCTAACTCTGAAAGAGCCAAACGTCGTCTCTGTTCGCTAATATTGCGTTGTGCCAAAAACTGTTGCAGTTCCGGACGATTTTGAAAGGCGAGTACAATACTTTCTTCCAATGTTGAATTCCAAAGACCTGCTAAGTTAACTGGATCTGCTGCACTAATATTAATCGATCCAGGGATACTCAAGCGAGTTGATAATTGGCTGCTAGTAATTCGTTGTTGAGAAAGCGCTCTTGTCAAGTTCTGTTGGGAATTTGCTAAATTGACTTGCGCTCGCAGTACATCAAACCGCGTACCTACTCCAGCTCGTTCTAACGCCTGGGCATCCCGTAAGCTCGCTTCGGCATTTGTGACAGCAGCTTGCTGAATCCGCACATTTTCATCTGCTTGTTGCAAGTCGTAGTAATTAGTTGTAACATCTAGGCGGATTTGTTCAGACAAGCGCTCTACATCTAATTGCTGGAAGCGTACCTGCTCCTCAGCAGCGTTAATATTAGCTTGTCGTCTCCCCGAAGTGTAAATATCGTAAGTAAATTGTGCTGTACCATTAAAGGATGAAGAAGGTTCATCTTGGGATGGACTGCGTAATTCAGGTGGTACACCAGCTTCAGCTTGGGTTGTTCGTTCAGTCTGTAATTGACCGCTAGCAGACTGCTGACGACCAATTTCAGCGCTTAATCCCAAATTAGGATACAAAGCAGCTTGTGCTTCTCGCAGACTAGCTCGCGCCCGTTGTAGCTCTAGTAAAGACACTTGTAGCTCCCGATTGTTGCGCCGAGCCAATTCTATTGCTTGCTCTAAGCTGATTGGTTGCGTTCCCCTGGTTCTCACTTCCTCTATTTCAGTCGGATACTGTAGAGGATTGGGATTGGGATTGAGATAATCAGGAATTGGTTGTGGAGTTTTAGGTGCTGCAGGAGTAGTTGGCGCACTCGGAGTAGGAGGAGTTACTGGTGCAGGAGTGGTTGGCGCACTTGGAGGTGCTTGCGAGACTAATTGTGTCACGAATGGTTTTTGTGAACAGCCAACGGGGTTCAAAGTAGAAGCTTGGTGTTGACAATTCTGCACTTCTAGCAGTTTTGCCGCTCTCGCATTACTAACATTACCTTGTAAAAATCTTGACAATGACATACCAGGATTTTTCTTAGCAATTCGTTCCGGAAATGGAAGTTTAGATAAACTTTTGTCTGGAACAGAACTTACTCTTAAGGTAGTATCAGAAACAACTTTTTTCTGCGCTCGCCTCAGTGCGAGTGCTTCACGCAGTCTCTGTCCATTATCTTTACCTGTGTCCCTGGAACTAGCACGGGCATTTGGCTTAACTTTGGGAACTGGAATACTCACGGATGTTTTGGCAGGGCGCTTGGGTGTGCTAGCAAGCTTACCCAACCTAGCTCCAGATGGGTTGCTAGGCTGTATTTGGTTCCCTGACAGATACTTGGCAGGCAAGGTAGCGCTCAAGCTAAAAATTGCTGCCTTCTCATTTCCGGATATTCGTTCTACTGGAATACCAGTTTTTCCAGTGACTACAACTCCCAGATTTTGACTGCTGGGTGCTGATAGGCGATCGCTAATAGCAAATAGTTGTTTATCTAAATCTAAATTATTTGCTTTCGTCAGCCAACTGCCACTACCGATGGTGGAAGTTGAAACACTTGGAGGGACAACCTGCTGTAACCCACTGGCTTTCGCCGTTTCAGCCCAAGTGGGTTGGGTTGTTAATACAGCTGCTGTCACACCAGGCAAGAAACTATAGAAAATTTGCTGTCCTTTCACCGCATCCCCTCACACGACAATTAAGCGGCTTCAAACCGTTGATCACCACAGAACTATAGCACTATGCTAACTGGAGGTTCCGGAACTATCTTTGTCTTGAAAACTTTTGACTATACGAGATAGTTCGGCTTTTTCATCGATATTAACGCGGGTAGGTGCTCCACTGACAATTCTTTCATAATTACGGAAAGAATCTTTAATTTCTGGCCCATCAGCCGTAATATTGTACTCCCGAATACCCTTGTCATGCCAAGAGCCGCGCATTTTGAATACATTGATTGCTCGTGCCATTTCCCCACGAATTTCCACATATTGCAACATCAAAATTGTGTCAGTAATCGTAGAGATATGGGAATCGGTAATCGAATGTGATCCCATAAATTGATCTGTTGTATTGGTAAAAAAGCCTGTAATTTCTTCTTGCTTGGCGTAACCAGTGACACCAATCACAAATTGCCGGAATGCATTATTGCTCACACCCCGCGCTAAGGCAGAAAGCGAATCAATCGCAATTCGGGCTGGCTTAAATTCAGCAATCTCTGACTTAATAATTTGTAGATGATCCTCTAAACCAGTTGATTCAGGATAAGTACAAATAATTTTGAGCAAACCTTGACGTTCTAAATCTTCAAAATCAATTCCCCAAGAGTAAGCGTTGCGTGATAATTGGGCGCGTGATTCTTCATAGGCAAAAAGTATTGCCCGTTCACCATTATTGCAGCCATCTTGTAAAAATTTGCTGACGAGTAATGTCTTGCCGGTACCTGTGGCTCCTGTCGCTAAAATTATCGAATCTTTAAAAAAGCCTCCACCACACATCTCGTCCAAAGTCTTCACCCCAGAAGATACTCGCACATTTGAGGATCTTTGAGTCAAGCGCATTGCTCCCAGGGGAAAGATATTAACTCCTTCGTTAGTGATTGTGAAGGGATACTCGCCCTTCATGTGCGTTGTACCGCGCAATTTGAGAATTTCCATTGTGCGGCGACGGCGTTCTCCTTCTAAGACATTGCGAACGATTACCACATTATCGGATACAAATTCTTCTACCCCAAAACAGGCAACAGGCCCGTATTCTTCTGTGCGTTCTGTGGTAATAATGGTGGTAACGTTTAATTGTTTGAGTCTTGCTACCAAACGAAAAATCTCTCGCCGCACTACTCCTACTGCTTCATACTGCTGGAATACTGCTGTAATTGAGTCGATCGAAACTCGTTTGGCTTTGTACTTGCGAATTGCATACTGCAAACGCTCGATTAGTGCCGAAAGGTCGAAGTTGCCAACAATGTCTTGCCCTTCAGGGTCAGGAGACGCGTCGAGAATAAACAACTTCCCTTCGTCGATCAGACGTTGCAAGTCCCACCCAAAAATATGAGCGTTCTTAATGATATCATGGGGAGACTCTTCAAAAGTAACGAATACCCCTGGGTCATCAAAATAGCTGATACCGTTGTATAGAAACTGGAGAGAAAATAAAGTTTTGCCAGTTCCAGAGGTACCGCTGACTAGGGTTGTTCTGCCTACAGGTAATCCGCCATGACTAATATCGTCAAAGCCTTCGATCATTGTACGAATTTTCTCTACACCCTCAAGTAACGGTGTGTGATTTTTCTCTGGTTGGTCGTTTTCTCTCATTTTTGTGGACTGTTACAAATGGGAATTCAACCCAGTTATTATATTAATGAAATTTGAAGTATAGTTTGAGCTATTTATAATAGCTTATTCTTGGAATTGTTCTTCTTCAGACAGTTCTTCATAGAGTAAATCTAATCCAATTAGTACTCTTTCTCGATCTGATAGATCACCGATAATTTTCCGAACGGGTGGAGGTAAGATTTTTGATAATGTGGGTGTAGCTAGGATCTTATCTTCCTCGGCTAATTGTGGGCTTTTGAGCACATCGATCACCTTGAGAGCATAAATGCCTTGAAATTCCTGGTCTAATATATTCTTGAGTGTCTTTAATGCCCTGACAGAGTTGGGGGTGTTCCCTGCTACATAAAGCTTGAGAACATAAGTCTTTCTTACCTTATTCATATCGATTGTACAGGCTGGAGATAAAGTTGTAACAAGATGATATTATCGGCAATTTTGTCATAAAGATGTCTATAACATTAGATATCAAAAAATAATGTTTTTGGCTCTATACTTGTTTTCTACTTCAATTTATTTGAATAAACACTCACCTATATCGAGTATATGCAGGCTATTTAGGAAGCGATCGCCTATATAGTTCACACAGATGAGCTAAGATATCGATTAATGTCAAACGATAGTCAAGCAAGGTTTCGTCGCTCCGTCCCTCTAACTTGAGATGTTTGGAAAACTCGTCAATTAGCTCCATATGAATTTCTATAATTTGCGGCACAGGAATATTAGCACAAAATACTGCATTGATAAATTTATCAATTTTTTCTTGCAAATTTTTGTCTGTGGTAAAGTAATTTATGAGAATCTCACGGTAGTCCGATTTGATTTGCTCTAAAAATGCCTGGTGATCGGCTTTTGTCATTTGTTGAAATGTTTACTGCTGTTCTGACTGATGACATCTAGCTACATACAAAATGTGAAGGAGAAAAATTTTTACTCAATGTTTGTTGGCAACCACTTCAGCACACGATCCCATTGGAAAATTTGTAGTGATAGCAACATCTTGAATGCAAAATTTAGGATTTGCTAAGTGAATTTTTCAACTGAATCTCCAAGCAAAGCCTACTTAATGATTAAAGAGCTAAGTAGTGTTGGCTTGAATAATCTCTATGGAGAACACACAACATAGCATTTATATATTTTAAACAGAGTTAGCTCGACCACCTCCTTCGCTCTAGGCGACTTAAAGTAGTAAAAAGGTATTTAAATAAATCTAGACACCACTTCATCCAGTCGAAGCAGGTGTGAGAGTAAAAGTGTAAAGTTATCTAAAGCAACTAGCTTTAATAACAAATTGTAAACTAAATATTAACAAATATGACCCTCTTGTTCAGCATAAGCATTTAGTCGGTCTTTGAGGAGGTATTTGGACGTAAAGAAAAATGCTTATTTAGGGTACTCGCGTTGGAATTTGTGTAGATAGGAGTCTACCTGCTAACACAAATTGCAGTCCGGATGCTAAATTCGCTAATTACTCTCTAGTTAAGAGCTGCATATCTATCTAAATATATATTTTTACTTTGTCTCCTTGATAAGATACTTAAACGAAGTTAAATGTTTGTCGCATTCTAAATCATTATAATTCCTAAAGGTTCTAAAACGAATATTTAGAGCCATAATTGGTTTAGCTGTCGCTATCTTAAAGAAGAGTTTTAACACCAGAAAAACACTGGTGAACAGGAGGCTCTCGTTGTGGCGGTAATTACCGTTAGTTGGAAACACTTTGTTAAAAAGTAGCTTTCCAATCGAACCCTTAGGGAAATTCCCACGGGGTAAGATAACTTAGCCTCTAGAAATTTGAAGCGGTAAAGCCAAATGCCGTTGCTAAAAAAACTTGCTTGTTGCAATCAGCATAATTTATGAAGGTAAATTTTGTTTTAAGTGTTGCAAATGTGACAACTATCACCTAAGTCTTGCATAATTTGAGGATATTAGGTTGAGGCGCTAAAGACCATACACCATACTGGCAGCTTGGTAATGCTGGATGCTTCCGCAGGAAGAAAGACCCCTGAAGCCCTATGTCAATGCTAAAGTACCCGCTTTATGAATTTATCGCCACTGCGCCCAGCTGCGTAGAGACTACTGCTTTAAAAATGGTGCTGGGCATTTTTGAGCAAGAGCAGTGCGATCACTTAGTAGTTTTAAATGAGCAACAATGCCCAATTGGGTTAGTTTATTCTGGGCGTTTGCTCACCACACTTTTAGCAGCAAATAAAGCAGAGCACGAAGGTGGTGGGTTGATCGACTTGCAGGAGCCCCTTGCCAAATGCCACTCAACCCTTGTTGAACCAGTCAAAACATTACCAGCTACATGGAGTATCGAGCAATTGAACTGGTTTGTGCGATCGCAACAAAACCAGAATCACACTAACTTAGATTGGGTACTAGTTGACTCAAAGGGCAAGTTTTTAGGATTAGTAGATAGTTTGCGTCTGCTGAAATTCTTAGCCAAGCAGAAAGTAAAAGTTCAGCCACAGGAAAGTAAACCTTCTCACCTCCACTCTGGTGCAGACAACAGCACCAAAGATTCTTCCTGGATGGCTTCCCCCAAAGTAAAATCTCGTCGCCGCAAGCTAGCAACAGATCGAGCTACTCTGCCAGAAGTCGTAGGTGCGCCTGCGATGGTAGAAGAAAAATCAACAGTAATGGAATCGCAAGCACCATTACACCAACCACTAGTACAGTTGTTGGAAAGGTTACCTTGGCCTTTGATGTTACAAACTGGTAATGGTGAAGTAGTCACACAAAATCCAGCCTGGTGGCAGCAATTGGGAGTGTTAAAAGATCCAGAAGGAGTGAGGCAGCAGGTAGAAGCAATACTTACCCCCACAGTTGTGAAAAAACCTGAATACCCAACTACTAAAGTAGTAAATAGTATAAGTGTTCAGAGGAATGACAGTTGCTATCAAGCACAGCCTACACCCATCCAAGTTCTGGCATCAGAAAATGACTTATTAAATGACAACACGGTAACATTACCAACAGGAGTGCCACTGCGATCAAAATTAACTACACCAGAGCCAAATCCCTTTCCCAATCTACCTGCACAACCATCTACTCTGCGAGAAGCCGCAGATACATCAACAACAAATCGCTGCTTTCTGGATAGCCAGCAGGGTACTTGTACCTGTGTTGTAGAAGTGCAAAATGGACAAGAGCGAGTTTGGCAATTCGCCAAAATTCCCCTAGATAGCCCTGATTTGAAAACTAAAAGTTCTGAATCAGGCATGGTGACAAGTACTGACTTATGGCTGATGCTGGCGACAGATGTGACTGAACAGCAACAACTCAGCAAAGAACTAGCAGCAAAAAATGCTGATTTAATTCAACTTAATCGCTTAAAAGATGAATTTTTAGCCTGTATTAGTCATGAATTAAAGACTCCTCTCACCGCAGTTTTAGGATTATCACGATTGCTAGTAGATCAGCAATTGGGAAAACTCAACGAAAGGCAAGCGCGTTATGCTGGGCTAATTCATCAAAGCGGGCGTCATCTGATGAGCGTGGTTAATGATATCTTAGACTTGACCCGCATGGAAAGCGGACAGATGGAGTTAATGCTGGCAGGTGTCAGCATTCGGACAGTGTGCGATCGCGCCCTATCAGAAGCCAAAGCGATGCATACTCAAAACCGCAAAACTACAATTGCTTCCCCAGCACCAACAGTTGTAAAAGAACACCAATTTACCCTCTCGATTGAACCAGGTTTAGAGGAAATTGTCGCAGACGAATTTCGCCTCCGCCAGATGTTAGTACATCTGCTTTCCAATGCCTTTAAATTTACCGAAACAGGAGGCGATATTGGAGTCAGGGTAAATCGGTGGGAAGGTTGGATTGCCTTTACTGTTTGGGATACGGGTATTGGTATTCCCGAACACCAACAACATTTAATCTTTCAGAAATTCCAACAATTAGAAAATCCCCTCACCCGTCAGTTTGAAGGTACTGGTTTGGGATTGGTATTAACTAGGGCTTTGGCTCGTCTCCACGGTGGTGATGTTAGCTTCTTATCTCGTGAAGGACAAGGTAGTCAGTTTACTTTATTATTACCACCGACTCCTCCACACAAAATTGGAGCAGGAGAAGACAGCCATGAAATTGCCACAGAAAGTAGTTATTATTCGCCCCCGTCTTTAAACTCACTTGCCCCCACCTCCAATTCCCATTCATTAGTTTCAACTTCTCCAACCAATCGCAACAGTTTGGTTTTGATTGTGGAGGCAGTAGCCCGGTATATAGAAGACTTAACCGAACTACTAACAGCTTTGGGCTACCGAGTTGTAATTGCGCGATCGGGATGTGAGGCAGTAGAAAAAGCGCGCCGCCTACAACCAAAAGCGATATTTCTCAATCCGTTACTACCTTTGCTATCGGGTTGGGATGTACTCACCTTACTAAAATCTGATGTTGCAACTCGCAGCATTCCTGTGATTGTGACGGCAACAGCAGCCGAAAAAGAACAAGCATTTGCCAATCGTGCTGATGGCTTTCTCAGTTTGCCGGTACAGCATCAAGTGTTGGCACCGCTGTTGGAAAGTTTATGTGCTATCCCAGAACCAAAGCTGCAAAATGCAATTAAAGAAACTACCGTTGAACACACGCCACTGCGAATTCTAAGATTAGTTAACCATCAAGGAGATACTTTAAATTTACACCCATTTTTACAGCAGCACCGGGTGATAGAAGTAGATGACATTGAACAGGCAGAACTTTTGGCTAGAGTTTGGCAATTTGATGTAGTGTTACTAGATGCAGAAATGCCAACAGCAGAAGCCTGCTTGCAAAAACTTAAAGCGAATCCTCGTTTGGCGTCACTACCGCTAGTAACCTGTGATGTAGCTACTACCCAGGCAGCTTCTCAAGTGACTGGATTATCCGTGTTTCCTTGCTTAACACAGAACAACACAGACAACAGTAATAACGACAAGCAAGTAGACGCTTTGTTATCAGTGTTGCAAATCGCAGCTAGTATATGCTGTCCTCCCAGTATTTTAGTAGTGGATTTAGCAATCTTGCCTGATTTACCAGACGCCAAATACAAGCGGGGAGCAAGAGCGGATGGTGTTCGTTGTGCCAAAAGTACTTCCTTAGGAGAGCTAACTGTAGACGAAAATACTCCTTTTCCTAGCCAAAATCTGAAATCGTCAACTATCTCTCGTGGTTCGGAATGGTTCCAAGCTTTGATTCAATATTTGCAAACCGCTGGGCTGAAAGCGGCGATCGGGCGTTCTTGGGCAGAACTGTTACAACAACTCCGTCACGAAAGCGTTGACTTATTGCTGATTTGCCTGAGAGAAACGAAGATGCCAAAAGAAGTCTTCTCAGCACTTAGGGCATTGGAGCAATTACCTTTTCAGTTGCCACCAGTTTTGGTACTCGATCAGCGACGAAATCCAGACATCTGCCACGAAGGTTCTCTAGAAAATGTAGTGGGTGCGATCGCAAGCGAAATTCTCCCCCGCTCAATCTCTATGGAAGATTTATTAAAGCATATCAATCAAGCTTTAAGTGTCAAAGTTGAGTAGGGACAGGGTATAGGGAATAGGGGACAGCTAAATTTCAAATCATCAAGCAAAATTAGTTTCAAGAGAAACTAATTTTAAATTTTGAATTACTTATCATGGATCTGGACGAATCGAGAAAGTCCGGAGATACCATGCCAAAACGGCTGATTCTAGGGTTACATAGTTGGTTTCAGCGAGATAGAATTGTCAGTAATCTTGTCATTTTTCAAGATATTATTGTTATCTCTCTCTGCCTTGGTTTATTCTGTGTGATGCTGATCCGATTGGTAGATATGTTTTTCTCCCTTTTGCATCCATTGGATTTAAGGCAAGTAACATCTGATATCTTGTTTATTTTGATTCTAGTAGAGTTATTTCGCTTGTTAATTGATTATTTACAAGAACAGCAAATCTCTGTAGTTGCAGCAGTAGAAATTACCATTGTTTCTGCCTTAAGAGAAGTAATTTTACGTGGAGTACTTGAAATTTCCCGTGACCAAATTTTTGGAATCTCTGTATTTTTAATAGTATTAGGAGTTATTTTAATTGCGATACCTTGGATGTCTCGATTTTTTGAACACGTCAAAATTCCTCATTCTGAAATTACTGAAGATCCTACCCAATTATCATCATAGATGTTGTTTATATTACTCTAAAGGTATCAAAATATTTTTATGTCTTTGTCTGTAATACTTTTCTAAGTAACTGTAAAAAGGAATAAAATTTCTAGCTGTATAAAATTACTGTTCATTCAGTAATAAGCCAATTATATTAACTTTTAGCTTGATAATTAATGCTAAGAGAAACGAAAATTTTTGTGGTAGTTATCACCACAGAATAAATTGAGCCTAAGATTAAAAGTAGAATCTTAGAGCAACTACCCATTAGAGGAGTTCTTATTCGGGAATCTGGCTGTTGTAAATGCTGATGTACTGCTCATAACTCCTAATTATGGGAGAGGAGAATAAAGATGAAAATCGCTTTCGCAACAACTGATCGAGTTAATGTAGATGCTCACTTTGGCTGGGCGCAGGAAATTGATGTTTATGAAATCTCAGCATCTGGATATAATTTTGTGGAAACCCTCAAGTTTGATGATAAATCCAAGAAAGTAGAAGTAGAAACTAAGCAAGACGAAAGTACAATAAAAACAAACAAAGATAGTGAAAGTGATGACAAAGTAGCAGCTAAACTTGAGGCACTAGCTGACTGTGCTATTGTTTATGTAGCGTCTATAGGAGGTATTCCTGCTGCTAAATTAATTAAACAAGGAGTGATGCCAGTACGACCACATTCTGAGCAGGAAGATATTGCTTTTATTCTCAATAAATTAGTACAAACTTTGCAAGGTAATCCGCCTCCGTGGTTGCGTAAAGCTCTACAAAAATAATCGAAATAAGTAATTAGTCATCAGTCATTTGTCATTAGTCGTTTGTGTGACAAATGGCTAATGATGAGCGCAACTAAAAAATATGCAACGCCAGACGCACATTACTACTCACCTTTACTGCTGAAAAATCTTGCTCGGATCTATAAGGAGCATCAGATTGAAACAGCCAGAGGCTTTAACCTGGTAACGAGAGTTTACTGACTTTGCCTAGCGGCTGTTGGTAGGAGTCTTGATGTGAATGGAACAAAGACAGAACGCAGAGAATATATAAGGGACATTTGAGTAATGAATCAAGTTCTAATTAACGATACAACTCTGCGTGATGGCGAACAAGCAGCTGGCGTTGTCTTTAATCTAGATGAAAAAGTGGCGATCGCGTCTCTTCTCGATGCGATCGGCATTCACGAGTTAGAAGTCGGAATTGCAGCGATGGGTGGGGAAGAGCAGCGAGCCATAGCCACCATTTGTAATCTGGGTTTGCGAACCCAATTGCTTGGCTGGAATCGTGCCGTAGTTTCAGATATTCAAGCTTCTATTGCTTGTGGTTTGCAGCGAGTACATATTTCCATTCCTGTTTCAGAAATCCAAATTGCTGCTAAATTTCAGGGAAAGTGGCAACTAGTTTTACAAAAACTCAAAAGTAGTATCAGCTTTGCCTGCGATCAAGGGCTGTTTGTATCCGTTGGTGGAGAAGATTCTTCTAGAGCTGATGAAAATTTTCTTCTAGATGTAGCGCTTTACGCCCAACAATGGGGTGCATCGCGGTTTCGCTTCTGCGATACGGTAGGTATTCTCGATCCTTTCACGACTTATGCAAAAGTGAAGCAATTGGCGATCGCATTATCGATACCAATCGAAATGCACACCCACAATGATTTCGGTATGGCAACTGCCAATGCCCTGGCTGGAATTAAAGCTGGAGCCTTATCAATAAATACAACGGTAAACGGCTTAGGTGAAAGAGCCGGCAATGCCGCATTGGAAGAAGTAGTCATGGCTCTTAAATGCATTCACAGTATGGATTTGGGTATTGAGACTCCTCGTTTGTTGGAAATATCTAAACTTGTGGCATCGGCATCAGGTTGCAGTGTGCCTGCTGGTAAAGCAATTGTTGGTGAAAATACGTTTAAATTTCTATCTCAATTTCTACAGCAACAATATCTTCTAGCAGAATGAGGGCAACCAAAATTTCACTAGTTAGGATTGGGGATGATAACAAAATTTTGAGTGATTAATTACTTAATTAATTATGGAAGATGAAACAAAACGCAAGCTTTTATCAGCACTATGTCATGGAGCAATATTTTTTAGCTCATTGGTTGTGTCTATAGGTATACCCATTGCCATTTTGTTAATCAGTAATGATTCTGTAATTAAAGCCAATGCCAGAGAATCCCTAAATTTTCACATTAATCTCTACGTTTATGGGATTATCTTTGGATTGCTGGCTTTTATTGCTATTGGTGTTCCATTACTGATTATATTGTGGATTGTGAGTTTAATCATGCCAATTATTGCCATCATCAAAGTCCTTAACGAACCTCAAGTAGCCTATCGCTATCCGTTTATTTTTCGCTTAGTTTAGTAGAAGCAAACAGTATAGTTTACACAGCCTTATTTTTAGCGATCGCTTCTATCTAACCAATTAAATAATGGCGGAGTTCGAGCGATCGCCGTGACAAGCTAAATCTCTTGCAACCGTATGGCTACACTACCCGCATGAGCAGGCAATCCTTCTGATTCTGCAAGGGTAATGGCTGCTTTACCTATGCTGTGCAAAGCTTGTTCATCACATTGCAAATAGGTAATTCGTTTGACAAAATCATAAACACTCAAGCCAGAGGCAAAACGGGCAGAACGTGCTGTAGGTAACACATGATTTGGCCCGCCTACGTAATCACCGATCGCTTCTGGAGTATGGCGTCCTAAAAACATACTGCCAGCACATTTAATCTGATTTGCTAGCAATTGGGGGTCGTCTACGCATAATTCTACATGCTCTGGTGCTAACTGATTGAGAAGCGGAATACTTTCTTCTAGATTGTTCACAATCATCACTGCACCATGCTTTTCCCAACTTGCGCTTGCCACTTCTTTGGTGGGCAAGTTAGCAAGAACTTCTTCAACAGCAGCTATTACCTTTTGAGCGAAGCTTTCCGAATCAGTAATCAAAATTGATTGAGCGCTGGGATCGTGTTCTGCTTGCGACAGTAAATCCCAAGCAATCCAGTCTGGATTATTCTTATTATCTGCTACCACTAGAATTTCTGAAGGCCCGGCAATACTATCAATGCCAACTCTACCAAAGACTTGTCGTTTAGCTTCAGCTACGTAAGCGTTACCAGGGCCGACAATTTTATCTACAGGAGCAACACTTTCTGTACCATAGGCTAGGGCTGCCACTGCTTGCGCCCCACCAATACTATATATTTCCGTAATGCCCGCAACTTGTGCAGCAGCCAGTACTACAGGATTAATCTCGCCACGCGGCATCGGTACTGTCATCACGATCCGCTCTACACCAGCAATCTTAGCAGGCAAAGCATTCATTAACAGAGAACTTGGATAGCTTGCCCGTCCACCAGGTACGTAAATTCCGACCGTCGGCAGTGCTACCCAGTTTAATCCCAACTTCACTCCTACTGCATCGGTATAAGCAATATTTTGAGGTAGCTGTTTTTCATGAAAAGTGGCAATTCTCTGGGCTGCTACTTTCAGTGCAGACTTGACATTAGTAGGACATTGGGCTGCTTGCTCGGCAATAAAAGTATCGCTCAAACGAAAGGACTGGGGATTGAAATGGTCAAAGCGGCTAGTATATTCTTTTACTGCTGCATCCCCGCGTACTCTGACATCAGCGATAATATCTCGTACTGTCCCACTGACATCAACCGTCGCTTCCCTTCGCTCATTCACAAATGCTTGGAATTTGGTAGAAAAATCTTGGTCGGTAGTTTTCAGTATTTGCATGGACAGTTTCTCAAACTAGGGGCGTTCTACTAGTGTAGTGGGTTGTGTTGCAAAAGAATGAAAACTCTGCTCTAACTATTCTCAAAGCCGCTTGCAGAATGTTCTGATTCAGATCATCATAACTTCCGATCATCCCAGATGAGTCAAATTAGCACAATTATCACTGAGGCGATCGCTATCTTTGCTACCACTATTCTGATTTTTCACAGCTAAATACTCATTTTTGCCATCAGCATATTTTCGTCAGTCAGTATCTTGGTTTTTTCACCATTATTATTGTCAGCTTTCCAGAATTTTTTGGTAGTTTAGTAGTAGCGATGACCTAGATAGGAATCTTAGGAATATTGCCAATTGTAATTTGAATTAAGAAATTACTGAATTAAGAAATAGAAAATATTGTAGGGTACATTAAAGCAGTGCGTACGCATCGCATAATTATGGTGCTTTATGGCTAGCTCTTACTCTCTTAAACTTTCAAATCCTTACATAGCCGTAACACACATACCCTACTGATTGTCAGGTATTATCAAATACATTTATATATTTAGTGAGAAATTTATATAAAAAATCTGAGTAAATCCGATGGGATTAGTGGTCATTGAAAATTATCAATAAAACCTAAAAAATATTTGCAATCGACTATTGATTATGAAAATTTCTTGAAATGGTATTTACTTTGTGGAGAAAAATGAAATAAGCTATTTGCACATTTAGAAAAAAATAGATGAAGTTGTGTCTATATAAATTTATTTATGTCTAAAAATCCTAATAAATTCACGCTCGATTTAGCGATATGAATACAAATGAACGTATCCACAAACGACGCAAAGTTTCTGACTAAGCCCCCTTCGGGGCGGGTGTAGGGGTGCAGGGGAGCCACTGCGGTGGACGGGTTTCCCGGCATAAAGCATGTGGCGTTGTAGGGGTGTAAAGCGATTAGCCCCGAAGAAAAGGATACAAGCCCCTGCTTTTAAGCATGGAGAAGAAAAGAAGATGTATTTCGAGATACGTAGTACGAGAAATACGGCGTCCTTGTTTCAAGCCCCTAAATTTATTTATGGGGTTCCCTTACACCCCTATACCCTTATCCCCTTACACCCCTAATTTTTGACTCGTTGCAACTCTTTGTAGTAACAATTTCATGCCTTTTGCCCCAATGAGATGAGGAGCTTTAATTTTTGAACATCCTAGAGTTTTCTTTATTAGTATGGCTGGGATCTTTCAGTGCAGGCTTTGTTGGGGCATTGACAGGCTTAGGAGGAGGAGTTGTTATTGTCCCTTTGCTAACTTCTGTATTTGGTGTTGATATTCGCTATGCTGTAGGCGCTTCACTCGTTTCTGTCATTGCTACAAGTGCTGGTGCAGCCTCGACTTATATTAAAAAGGGCTTTGCGAATTTACATTTGGGAATGTTTTTAGAAGTTGCAACAACTATTGGGGCGATCGCTGGTGCTTTAATTGCAACATTCGTGTCTGTCAAAGCATTAACTATTGTCTTGGTAATTGTTTTGCTTTACTCTGCTTATCTTTCAGGGCAACCTAAGCTAGAAAATCCACAAAACGACACAACCGATCCTCTCGCTGATTATCTCCAAATCAAAGGTACTTATCCGACACCTGAAGGTGTAATGTCTTACCAAGTTCATGCTGTGCCAGCGGGATTTGCCGTAATGTTGGTTGCTGGCATAATTTCTGGGTTACTCGGAATTGGTTCAGGAGCCTTTAAAGTTTTGGCAATGGATCAAATTATGCGTATTCCCTTCAAAGTTTCGACTACCACAAGCAATTTTATGATTGGTGTTACTGCCGCAGCATCAGCAGGAGTTTATCTTGCTCGTGGCTATATTGATCCAGGGCTATCTATGCCAGTGATGTTGGGAATATTACCTGGTGCATTTTTAGGAGCAAGAGTTCTAATTGGTGCAAAGACGAAGTTATTAAGAATTGTCTTTAGTTTGGTGTTGGTATCAATGGCTGCAAAAATGGTTTATCAAAATCTCGTTGGAGGAATTTAAACAATTCAAACTTTGAATATCCAAAAACAGCAGTGGTGGCAAGCAACTTGGCAGACTGCACTAGGTAATTGCTATTGGGAAAAGTTGAATATGTCTAAATTAAATTCTAATCAGTTGTCAACCTCTGTACAGTCAGATAGTCGAGTTATTACCTTACCATTGCAGCTACAAAATGCTAACTCTGATATAAATGCACTAACCAAGCCAAGTCTTGAAATCCCAGACATCAAAGTTGATACTGAAACTCAACAATTGCAAATTATACAGAATTCACAGCTACTCAGTATTTTATTGAGTAATCTGCTGAAATATGGTGTTTTGCTTGCTAGTAGTGTGGTTTTGTTGGGTGGCATACTCTATTTGTTACAACATGGGACTGAACCTGTTCATTATCAATTTTTTCACGGTGAACCATCAGAATTTCGTACTCCCACTGGTGTTGTAACAGCAGTTTTGTCTGGTAGTCGTCGTGGCATCATTCAGTTGGGATTGTTACTGCTGGTAGCTACGCCCATTTTGCGGGTGGTAGTTTCCCTATTAATTTTTATTAAACAACGCAACTGGATTTACGTAACAATTACCACCTTAGTGCTGACTGCTTTAATTTACAGTCTTGTAGGAGCTTACTATTAAGTGGTCGTGCAAAATAAATTATCTAGTTAGAAAAGGGAACGGGGAATAGGGAACAGGGAAAGAATACAGCTATTTCAGTCGTGTTGAAAAATGGCTAAATATTTATGCGTAGGTACTTACAGCCATTTTCAGATGAATAGACCACATAATACTGTAGGGGCGGGTTTTGTTTCAATCTCTAGCTCAAACCGAAAGAATATCTGCTAAACCCGCCCGACAAAAAATTGTGGTTCAAATAAATGAAATTTGCTGTAATAGAAAATTTATAAGTATTCAGGTGTGAAAATCGAGAGGCTCAGATCCCCAACTTTTGAAAAAAGTCGGGAATCTTGTTGTTCACTAATCAAACTCTTGCTGTCCTGATACTAGCAATCTTCTGGTACTCCTCTGCTGCTTGTCGACAAACTCTAGCACATTTTTGGCAATGTTCTAAGTTATACTTTTGGCATTCCTTCGCACAGGCTTCACAGATGTTAGCACAAGCTCGTGCAAGGTGAGAAATGAAGTACGAACCACGAACCATGTAAGTCGCAAGGGTTTGGCAAACTTCGGCACAATCTAGACACATTTGAGCGCATTTAACCATGTCTGGATGTCCCATGCAGGCTTTAGCGCAGTGTTCGCATTCTACTGCACAATGCATGGCAGTATCAAAGCTAGATTGGTATTCTTGCTGAATTAAAAGCATTGAACTTCTCCTGATATTATGGTTGCAATAGTAGATGACTCTAAATAGCTAACAACTAACTTGCTACTGCTAGCCCCGCAACCTTCCAAGCATTCCACGAGCCAGGAATGTTAATAATTTTAAGAGACTAGCAGCGATTGAGGCACGGTAGCCACTGCCACAGTAAGTTGCGATCGCCTGATTTTTATCTAACTCATCCAGATGTTCTTCGAGATGCGGTACGTAGATGTGTAGCTCCAGGTACTTTGCCCTGTTGAAATTCATCATCGCTGCGCACATCCAGCACTGTTAAATTCGGATCTTCTTTATGTTCGTTTAATTCATAAACTGTCCACTTACCCAGATGCTGTAGTGGCAAGCCTGCATTTTGCCAACTTGTCACTTCTTTTCTTCTCCATGCTTAAAAGCAGGGGCTTGTATCCTTTTCTTCGGGGCTAATCGCTTTACACCCCTACAACGCCACATGCTTTATGCCGGGAAACCCGTCCACCGCAGTGGCTCCCCTGCACCCCTACACCCGCCCCGAAGGGGTTGGTCATGCCATCGTCTAAGTAGCCGCCTAAGTGATCGCAGCCAAGCCTGAATAGCTGTTCTGTTACTAGTTTAACGTCGCGATCGCTCTCGCAGAGATTAGCAGAAGTAACATGATTTGCTGCTAAATTCGCATAACCACACCTAAACGGACGGACTCCACTACCGCCATAAAGATTAAAATTGCTTAACATTTCGTTACGATAGAAACATCAAGAGGTACAAAAACAAACCTCTGATGGCTGAAATCAAAGGTAAACACCATGAATGGCACAATTCGCGTTGGCAACCTCTTTGGGATTCCCTTTTATATTCATCCGTCCTGGTTTTTAGTCTTGGGTTTAGTAACTTGGAGCTATAGTAGCGGACTAGGAGCGCAATTTCCTCAACTAGGTGGGGGATTAGCTTTGTTACTAGGATTGATGACGGCGTTACTTTTATTTAGCTCTGTTGTCGCCCATGAATTAGGACATAGCTTTGTTGCCATTCGCCAAGGAATCGATGTCAAATCAATTACACTATTTATATTTGGCGGATTGGCAAGCTTAGAGAAAGAATCAAAAACTCCAGCTGAAGCTTTTTGGGTAGCGATCGCCGGGCCTTTAGTTAGCTTACTGCTGTTCGGTCTCTTTACAGCCATTGGTTTTGCTACTGCTGCATCTGGCCCTTTGGCAGCAATTATTGGTGTAGTAGCTTTTGTTAACTTAGCATTAGCGCTATTTAACCTGATTCCTGGCTTGCCATTAGACGGCGGAAATATACTGAAAGCTTTAGTATGGAAAATAACGGGTAATCCTTACAAGGGTGTAGCTTTCGCCAGCCGAGTCGGACAAATCTTTGGTTGGGTTGCGATCGCTTCTGGTTTATTGCCACTACTGTTATTTGGCAGCTTTGCTAACTTCTGGAATTTATTAATCGGCTTCTTCTTACTGCAAAATGCCGGTAATGCAGCTCAATTTGCAAGAGTACAGGAACAACTCACAGGTTTAACAGCAGCCGATGCTGTAACTCTAGATAGCCCTGTTGTATCTACTCATCTTACCTTGAGAGAGTTTGCTGACGAGCAGGTTTTGAATGGGCAGAACTGGCGGCGATTCTTAGTGACAGATGAAAACGGTCAACTATTGGGAGCGATAACTGTTGATAATCTGCGTTCTATCCCGACTGCACTATGGACAGAAACTCAAGTTAGAGAGGTAATGCAACCAATTACAGACTCTAGTACTGTACAATCCGATCAACCTTTATTGGAAGTAATGCAGCGGCTCGAACAACAAAAATTATCTGCACTTGCCGTAATTCGTGATAATGGAGTGCTAGTTGGAATTTTAGAGAAAGCTGCAATTATCAACTTACTCCAGAAAAGAGTACAAACAAACCCTGCATAGTGTGGTTGAATTCCAAAATTAGATAATAATTGTCATTCTGATTAACAAGAGTTGGGTAACCATGAGACTGCAACACCTACTAGGTT
The DNA here is from genome assembly GCF_038404745.2 of Chlorogloeopsis sp. ULAP02. NCBI lineage: Bacteria > Bacillati > Cyanobacteriota > Cyanophyceae > Nostocales > Chlorogloeopsidaceae > Chlorogloeopsis > Chlorogloeopsis sp. ULAP02. Next base: position 73,575 of record NZ_JAYKTT020000005.1, read on the forward strand.
ACTCAACTCTTTTTGTTGGGTATTTTGAAGAACAGAACATCACAAATCCAAGGCGATCGCAATATTTCCAGATTGTTCTTGTTAATATGCGATCGGAACTTGCATTTCTGGCGCACTTTCCTGCTCTAAGTAAGCTTTTACTTGTTGGCGTTGTTGTGGGTTTAGCGCAGTTGCAATTTCTTGATTTGTTTTGCGAATAATACTAGCAACCTGCTCTTTTTGCCCATCATTGATATTTGCATCCATGAGTGCTATGTCTAGTCTTGTCCCAGAACTGAGATCTTGTTCAAGTCTAGTTCTTTGCGCTGGAGTAAGAACCAGTTGGATTTGGCGGCTTCTGCGAGATAGTATTTCCCAAATTTGTTGCTTTTGTTGATCGGAAAGATTTAACTGCTTCAGAATTGATGTAGAGTTACTTGGCGTACCAGAAAACTCTGTATTAGTTGGCTCAGAGGTGCTATTGGGAGTTTCGGGTTCTGCCAATACCATACTATGAAGTAGTGTTGTCAGGGCTATTACACCGATAAAGATTGAAGTACGTTTAATAGTGTTAAATTTCATATTCAGAAACTCACAAGTTGTAGAGTTTGCTTTAACTGGAGTTATAGATATCAACTAAACAGTCAGTATCTGCGCGAGCAACTAATAAGCAATTTTGCAGATTGAAAACTAATAGCCTTCAAATAGTAAAGTTGAAACATAACAAACTAGTAGCCTAAAAATAAGAAATTAATAAAGAAAGACTGAATAGATCGCAACCAACCCAGAACTTTCTGCGAGAAAGCAGTTATAGAATTTGTGTCAGAAGATAAAATTTACGAAAACTTACAGCGGTTTCGTGTACTCTGTATACAGAATAGGCAACATTTTTGTTTACTCCTATAGTCTTAGTTTATACATAGATGCTGAGTTCTTAATGTCCTCGCATGGAGGTTTTTTTATGGCAGAGACTGTTCGTGGAACATTAACCGATGTCATCTGGCCTACCTTGCCCTTGAGAGAATGGCAAGATACGTATGAAACGTTACATATGTGGACTCAGATCGTTGGTAAAATTCGGTTGGCTTTATCTCCCAAACTCAACCACTGGTGGCAATCTACTTTGTATGTCACACCACGTGGACTAACAACCTCTTCAATTCCTTACGGAACACGCACCTTTGAGATTAGCTTTGATTTTATCGCTCACCACTTACAAATCGATATTAGTGATGGCACCACCAAAAGAATTGCTCTTGTTCCTCGCTCTGTAGCTGACTTTTATCAAGAGATTATGGACACACTAACAGCGAGTGGCATCGAAGTGAAAATTTGGACGATGCCCCAAGAAGTTGGCGAGCCAATTCCTTTTGAGCGCGATCGCAAACATACAGCTTACGATCCGGAATACGCCCAACGCGTTTGGCGCATTCTTATGCAGGCAGATCGGATCATGAAAGAATTTCGCTCTCGTTTTATTGGTAAATGCAGCCCAGTTCACTTTTTCTGGGGCAGCTTCGACTTAGCTGTAACTCGTTTTTCTGGGTGTCGTGCTCCAGATCATCCAGGTGGAATTCCTAATATGGCAGATTGGGTAACGCGAGAAGCCTATTCTCACGAAGTCAGCAGCTGCGGTTTTTGGCCAGGTGCCGGAGCAGTCACAGAACCTATTTTTTACTCCTACGCCTACCCTGAGCCAGAAGGATTCAAGGATTACCCCATCCAGCCCAAGGAAGCGTTTTACAGTTCCGAGATGCGAGAGTTTGTCTTACCATATGAGGTAGTAAGGCAGGCTGAAGATCCAGATGCAGTACTTCTTAGTTTCTTGCAAAGCACCTACGATGCAGCGGCAAATTTAGGAAATTGGGATCGAGGAGCTTCGGAACGCACGCAACTGTTGTCAGCGTAAAGAACCTAACCCAGAGATAACCGAGCAAAGATGAAGAATGAAAGATTGTATTAATTCATACTTCATACTTTGGCTATCTGCTGGACTTTTCTTTAGAAACTATCTTTAATTTATTCTAGTAAATTACGCTTGCCGAAAGAATACCTCTGATCAAGGTTAATGGTAGGTAAAATTGTTATTTTTATTGTCATTTAATTTTCCAATTAAATTGAAATAAATTTCAAAAATAAAGATACAATAAGAACTTAATAAGAAAATAATAAGAAATAAGTAAAAATAAAACTATAATAAATAAAAAATCAGAAATACTTAAGAGAAAAGATAAGAAATAAAGCCTTAATCTATCTAAAGGAATATTTGCAGAATTGGCGAATGCAAATAATCTGTTACTAACAGTTTTTTGACTGTAAGTATTAATTACTTCTGGTGTTAAAGATCATGATGATTGCATCTACCAACTACCAGTTTTTTTGTGTAGATTTTTGGCTTCCTAGTGATTATCGATCAGAGAAGAACGGCGAGACTTTTATATTTGCTTATGATGAGAGCTTAGATTTAAGTATTGCAGAGTTTTCTCTCAGTAATTATTGTTTTGCCGAAAATGAAAATCAGGCATGGAGTCAATACAGAAATCTTTTAAAAACTTTGGCTTTTCCATTAGAATTTTATGGAGAAGCTGTGAATTTTTTACGCCTTAACAGTGCCATTATACTATTAGATGAAATATCTAATAGATATGCTTGGGAACTTTCCTGTTGGCTGCGAAATTACATTTGCCCTTCGTGGGAAAGCCAAGGAAAAATAAATATACCTCGTGTCACTGATTCTTATACTCTCTTTCAATAGAAAAGTTATGTAAGTATCTGCACACAAAAAATTCCGAAGATTAATGCCATTCAGAAGTTATGTGTATGATAGGCATTTACAGCTTTTGATGAAGACTACAAAGATTTTTAGATTGAGCAAGAATTCGCACACTATCACCAAAATAAAAATCTCAATCTTTCTTTGATTAAAATTAAATTAGCAAGCGATTTAGTCAGTCTCAAAAAATAATTTTTGCCATTTCTAATACTCAAGCTTCAATTTCCAACAACAAATAAAAACTGCAAAGTAACAAACTTTGCAAATTCTGCGTGTCTATTTGTTGTCAAACGGAACATGGATGATGTCTTTAAGCAGTAGGAAAACAAAATAATATGAATAGCAACAAGCATCTATACACTCAAATTCAATCCCACGATGACCTATGTTTGCAATATATCCGCAATCATGGTGGCAGTGCTCAATTGTGTGATATCAAATTTAGTAACGATATCGTTCAAAGATTAATAAGTCGAAAGCTTGTTAAAGTTACAAATACAGGCAAAGGCTTTTACCTACAATTAGAAGATTGATAGCAATTAAGAAACCTTGCACAATAATTGTGCTGTCGTTAGAATAAACCCTTAATCAAAGCGATCGCTTTGATTATTCAATCACAATTTGGCTCGATGTTGGATATCGTAATTACGGTTTCGTGTGTCGAAACATCGATATCCATACATTAGCCAAATTTTTGTTTTTGTAACTTTGTGCGCGATCGCTAAATCTGAAATTGAATTGCCCATAGCCCCCCGATGTCTCTAAAGAAGTCGGGGGGAACTGAATACCTGCGACTCAAGGATAGAGAATTACCATACCATCAGCCGATTTGGAATTGATGGCTCTATATGTATGCTTGGATTGGCTAGATATTACCGCTCTTGAAAATAGGCAAGAGTAAATGTAGCACTCATGTTATGGGTTATGAAAATTTTGTGCTCGCTAGACAGCCAACAGGCACTTAATTATTAGCCACTAGCTGTTAGCCAGGAAATGTCTAGTTAGGATTGCTATGGCTATCTTAAATTATATGGGTTCAAATCTTTTTGCTCAAAGTAATGAAAACACTGTTCACACTATTTAGCGAAGAACGCAACCAACTTCAGACAGACATTGACAAGGCAACCAGTATTGAAGAAGTAGTTAAGCTAGTTCATAACCAACTTGATCGCCTAGAAAGAATCTATGTTAGCGAGCTAAACATAGCTCAAGTACGTCTAGCTTCCTTTTTCCTGGATACACTGCGCCAGTCTATTGCCACTCTTGCTGCGGCTACCCAAACTCAAGTTACTCAGCAACAGCACATTATTCAGGAAACAACAACGTTTGCTCCCAACAAGTTAATCTTAAAATTACTTAAGGCACTAATCTATATAGGTATTCTCGGTTGGTTGTTCCATTTAACCGAAACTACCCCAGGCGCGTGGATGGCTATTTTGCTAGCTTCTGTACTTTTAGGGCTAGAAATTGTTCTTCAACTCGACAAAAATAACCAAGAAAATAACTTGCCCCAGCGATTGGAATTACCCCAATCGATTCTACGGGTAGATAGCAGAGTTCTTTTGGATCACCTTGCCGATGCTCTGCACACGATTGACCTAGCAGTTGCTAGAGTTGAAGAAGGAAACCAACCTTTTGCTGATCGTGGCATAGAAGAATTACCAGAGCTATTAAATTTTTTACAAAGGTTAATTGGCGCATCGTTTCTCGCCCAACCCCAAATGGTGTTAGAGCTAGCCAAACTTTTGCCACAGATTTTAATAGAGCAAGGAATTCGCACTCAAATTTATCAACCAAACGAGCCTGATCGCGATCGCGAGAATTTTGACTTTGAGCCAAGCATCGATCCCGCCACCAAAGATTACGTGACTATAACTCCTGCTTTGGTGAAAGGCGATCGCTTGCTCCGGCGCGGGCGGGTAATAGAGCCAGCATACTCCCAGGCTAAAGAATAATAGACAATAAAAGTATGAAAATTTTTGAGACAATCGGTTTTGATTTGGGGCATGGTGAAACAGCTGTCGCCAGAGCAATAGTAGAAAGCATTGAACCTCCCCAAATGCTGGAAGTGAATAACAAAAAAAACCAAGTTACAGCTCTTGGTTGGCATCCCCAGCTCGGTTATCTTGTCGGAGAGCAAGCCTTAATTCAAGCTGGTGTTACCCGACTGCAAATTTCTTTCAAGCACAAACCAAACAACGATCCAAATTATCGAGAAACAATTAGCACCTTTATTGCCACCTACTACCACAAATTGAAAGAAAGTAAGCAAATTGAAGGTGGAGAAAGTAGCTACTTTTATGTTGGCTGCCCTTCTGGGTGGACAATAAGTGAAAGGGAAGAATACCAAAAGCTACTTCAAGCAGCGGGCATTCCTCTTTTGACTGTTATACCCGAATCACGAGCTGCTTTCATGCAAGCAAAGGAAGCCGGCAAACTAGAGTATGAAAAACTCAGATCATCGGTGCTAATGATTGATATTGGCTCTTCGACCACAGATTTTACTCTAGTTAAAAGCTTGCAGGAAATTCCCATAGATTTTGGAAGTAACAATTTAGGAGCATCCCTAATCGACAAAGCCATTTTTGAGCGCACTCTTGCTCAACACGAGCGATCGCAATTACTCGAAAAAATATTCACAGAATATCCCCATCACCAAGCTCGTTGTGAACTTGCCTGCCGCAAAGCCAAAGAAGATTACTTTTCTAACGAACAGGTATACAGTGATCCTCAAACCTTTGCTCGTGGCTTCGAGTCTATCAACGAACAAATTTACTTTATCCCCCAAGTTAATAAATTAATGATGGAGGAAATCTTGAACCAACCCTTGCCCCAACTAGAGCAAAAAAGTTGGATTCAATCGTTTCGCGAAGCTGTCAATGAGGCAAAACAACAGCTAGACAAAGAAGATATCGTACCGAAACTCGTACTGATGACTGGCGGTGCATCTCGAATGCAGTTTACCCGCCAAATCTGTCAAGAAATTTTCAGCGATCCCCAAACGCTGCTTCGCCCAGATCCAGAACCAGAACGATGTATTGCATTAGGTTTGGCGCGAGTGGGGCGATGGGATTTGCGTGCCACTGCCTTTAAACAAGAAGTTAACACCCTCTTTGACTCGAATAAACTTCAACAGATGATTGAAAGACATATCCCGGAGTTAATTACATCTTTAACTAAGCCGCTAGCGGATAGCTTACTTGAAAATGCAATTAAACCAAGTTTAAAAGATTGGCAAAAAAACCAAATCCGGACTTTAGCCGAATTGGAAACATCAATGAAGCATCGAGCAGAGCAATGGTTTAAGAGCGCACATGCTCAACAAATCATTAACAATCAATGCATCAGTTGGTTTAACAGCAAAATCCAACCCAACTTAGCCGCCCAAACCGATCCTATTTGTCGAAAATTTCACATCCCTAGAAGCAGTTTAAGATTTGAAGATAGCATTAACCCAGATTTTGTTAACCCAGAGTTGCGAATCGGAGACGCAATTCTTGCCGACACAGTGGCGTTTATCGTCAATGTAGTTATTGGCGGAGGCACTCTTGCTAGTATCATTACTTTGATATTAACAGGACATTTAACCTGGCCGATCGCACTAGTTTATGGGGCTTCAGTGATGGCGGCAGGGATGGAACTCAATCGCAAAGGTGTACAAGAGGCAATCAAGACAAATGTAGATATCCCCAGTTGGATGCGTTCTAGTTTTTTAAGCGATAAAAAAATTGAGGATATCTGCGAGCAAATTCAGCCTGAGTTAGAAAAGGTATTACAAGAACAACTAATAGCAAATCAACAAGCTTTTGACAAACTAACAGAGAAAGTTTGGCAAGGGCTACAAAAAGCTCTTACCACTAAGGTGCAAGAAGCAATTATTTTAATTCAATAGGGTTTCCTCGAAGATGTTGCAAGACAGCCATTCACGAGAAAATCTTACAACCAAGCATAAAAGGGGAGCAGGGGGGCAGGGGGCAGAGGGAGAAATACTCCTCGAAATTGCAACTTAGTATCAAAAGATTGCGACAATTACTTACTACCAATGAAATAGCTAAAAGTGATTAAGGAACTAAAAAATCTGCGACACTAAGTAAACCTTGTGTCACGAGAGGATTTAAAGTTTGCCACGGAATTTGAGTCGAGGAATTTAGTGGTTGGAAAGGAAAAGAAGTAGAAACTGCAATGTCTTGACCTCCTATAATAATCTCAGTCTCTTCTTCTGTTAATTCTGTAATTGCCAATCCACTTACTAAGTTATGAATTGATACTTGTGTGACCATTATAAAATTTCCTGAATCAAAAACTGGTTATAACTAATTAGTTAGGAAAGAATCTCATAAGAGATTATTTATAAAGTAAACCTTAAATTGTAGGGTGCGTTACGCGCTGCCTTAACACATCCTACTTAGTATTAATACGATTTCCCTAAATTTTAGCTACAGATTAAAAAAGGTTTGTAATTGCGCTTAAGCGCTACTACAAACTATGTGTAGCCTTAATTTTAGAGAATTGGTATTACTTTATAAATAGCCTCTAAAACTTAGCATTCCAAAAAAAAATAATCTTGTAAACTCATATGCAATTTAGATGCAACTCAACCCAGCATCATTGCTATACTTCAATTGCAAAGATACAAATGCCTTGACAAGAGAGGATGAATATAGTCTAGGGTTATCTATATTGAATAATACAACGGGAAAGACCTAGCATCCTTTGGCTTCACATATACCTTCTGTTGTGGCTCTAGCTGTAACTCATCAAACCGTTCCCGTGTTAAATGCGCCGTTACTACCTGTCCATCATCTAAAGTCAATTCTGCCTGAATTTCCCAACCGAGATGTATCAATCGACTCACTCTTGCTGCTACGGTGGTGCCGTTGGGAGTTGTTTCTATCAGGACATCTTGGGGACGCAGGAATATTTCAGGATGTGCTGAATCGAACCCGTTACCCTGGAAGATTCGCGAACTACTTGGCAGCACATTTACAGGCCCGATGAAACTCATGACAAAGGCTGTGGCGGGATGATCGTAAACATCTGCTGGTGTTCCTATCTGTTCTACGCGTCCTTTATTCATTACCACAATTTCGTCTGATACTTCCATTGCTTCTTCTTGATCATGGGTGACGAAAACTGTGGTGACGTGTACTTCATCATGCAAGCGCCGCAACCAAGCACGTAAGTCTTTACGGACTTTAGCATCAAGTGCGCCAAACGGTTCATCCAGCAATAATACCTCTGGTTCTGGTGCCAGCGCCCTTGCTAAGGCTACTCTTTGCCGTTGCCCACCAGAAAGTTGTGAAGGATAGCGATCGCCTAGTCCTCCAAGTTGCACTAATTCTAATAATTCTTCTACCCGCCTTTTTGCTTTAGCTTTCGCAACCTTACGAATTTCCAACCCAAAAGCAATGTTTTGCCGTACTGTCATATGCTTGAATAGGGCATAATGCTGAAATACAAAGCCAATATTTCTTTCTTGCACGCTTTGATAGGTAGCATCTTTGCCCGTAAGCACAATTCTGCCGCTATCTGGCACTTCCAAACCAGAAATTAGCCGCAACAAGCTAGACTTTCCTGAACCTGATGGCCCCAATAAAGCAACCAGGGAGCCACTTTTGATTTCCAGACTTACCCGATCAACCGCTTTAAAACTGCCAAAATGTTTGGATACGTTTTCAACTACTATGCCCACTGCTATTAACCTCTGCAACTTATCTACGGTTGTTTGATGGGGTTAGAGTATTTTATTTATACCATAGATGGTTGCTACTAAGTTGCAAGTTGTGAAAATTTAGTATCACGAGCGGCGATCGCCACGATTTGCTTTGGAGTTTGAACAAAGCAGCAAATTTCATCATACCCAATTCCAATTTAAGCAATCGTAGCGAAATATTAAGGAATATTGCATTTCCGTGCGATCCTGAAGATAGAGCGAGAAATGAGCCAAAACTCCGTGATACGATTCTTTCGGTAAATGTCAAGATTGGGAGTAGACCTTTGACACTACGGGTTGCTGTTGTTGGGTCAGGCCCAGCTGGCTCATCTGCCGCAGAAACACTGGCAAAAGCTGGGATCGAGACTTACCTGTTTGAGCGCAAACTAGATAATGCCAAGCCCTGTGGCGGTGCGATTCCCCTGTGCATGGTAAGTGAATTTGACCTGCCCAAGGATATCATTGACCGTCAGGTGCGGAAGATGAAAATGATCTCACCCTCCAATCGTGAGGTTGATATCAATTTAGAAAAAGAAGAAGAATATATAGGAATGTGCCGCCGTGAGGTGCTGGATGGTTACCTGCGCAATCGAGCGGCAAAATTAGGCGCACATTTAATTAATGCCACTGTTCATAAACTCGATATACCTACTAACAATACTGACCCTTACACCATTCATTATGTAGACCATACAGAAGGTGGTGCTCAAGGCATTGCCAAAACTCTGAAGGTCGATTTAATTATCGGTGCAGATGGGGCGAACTCCCGTGTTGCCAAAGAAATGGATGCTGGGGATTACAATTATGCGATCGCTTTCCAAGAGCGGATTCGCTTACCCCAAGACAAAATGGCATATTACAATCAGTTAGCAGAAATGTACGTTGGCGACGACGTTTCTACTGACTTTTATGCTTGGGTTTTCCCCAAATACGACCACGTAGCCGTCGGAACTGGTACGATGCACGTGAATAAAGCCAGTATTAAGCAACTGCAAGCTGGTATCCGCGCCCGTGCTGTAGAAAAACTTGCTGGCGGTCAAATTATCAAAGTCGAAGCACACCCTATTCCCGAACATCCTCGCCCCCGCCGCGTTGTTGGACGCATTGCCTTGGTAGGAGATGCTGCTGGCTACGTCACCAAATCCTCTGGCGAAGGCATTTACTTTGCTGCTAAATCTGGGCGGATGTGTGCCGACACCATTGTGGAAGTATCTAACGGTGGTGCTCGCATTCCCACAGAAAATGAACTCAAGCTCTACCTGAAGCGCTGGGATAAAAAATACGGACTCACCTATAAAGTGCTAGATCTCCTGCAAACCGTATTTTATCGTTCTGATGCTACCCGCGAAGCATTTGTGGAAATGTGTGCAGACCTTGACGTACAGCGGCTAACATTTGATAGCTATCTGTATAAAACGGTTGTGCCAGCGAATCCCATCACCCAGTTAAAAATTACTGCCAAGACAATTGGTAGTCTTTTGCGCGGTAACGCTTTGGCTCCCTAATTAGGGTATACAAAGACTAGGATATTGAATATACAAGACGCACTTGCATCGGGGATATTTTCCGCTTGAGGTGCGTCTACTTTTTTTGTATCACTTACTCTGGATTATGCGCCGAGTTATACAAGTTTTTAGTAAAATTATTGCTCCTGCTGCCAAGCGATTTGATTATGCTTTGGAATATCCCCAAATAGCACAGCGAAAGTTACAGGAGGAAATTTTTCAACGTCTTCATCACAGTGAATATGGTAAATCATTAGGCATCAATACTATTGCTGATTGGTCTCAAATTCCTATACTGAAATACCAGGATATTGAAACTTGGATTTTAAAACAGCAAGCAACAAAAAAGTCTCTTCTCACAAACGAACCGATTCTTTTCTATGAAAAGACTTCTGGAAGTCGTGGTGCTGCTAAAGTCATTCCTTATACAAAGTCTCTGCGTCGTTCTTTTAATCAGATGTTTTGTGTTTGGGCATATGATTTGATTGTACATGGCCCCAAACTTTCCACTGGAAAGATATATTTCTGTATTTCGCCGCAGTTGGGAGACAAAGGCGACGCAGAGATAGTAAGACGCGGTGACGCTTCTAAAGACGCGGAGAGTTTCAGACACGGCGACGCAGAGAAATTGTCAAACACATTCCCCGTATCCCCGCGTCTCCGTGTCCCTATGTCCCCTTCGCCCGTGTTCTCTTCCGGGCTAGAGGATGATTCTCAATATTTAGATACTTGGTTAAGGTGGTTTGTTAGCCCGTTTCTGGTTGCCCCTGCACGACTCAACCGCTTGCGCAATGCTCAAGAGTTTAGACACGAGCTTGCCAAAGCGTTATTGATGGCACGAAAGCTGGAAATTATTTCTATTTGGAGTCCTACTTTTTTGCGGATAATCCTTGATTATATTCAAACTCACCGCAAAGAATTGGCTTTAGAATTGGGCGATCGCATTTCACGAGAATGCCGTCAAATCTTGCTAGAACCTTCTTCTTTAATTCCCTGGACACAAATTTGGCCGGAACTTAAGTTGATTTCTTGTTGGGATAGTGCTAACGCTGCCGATGGAGCAGGTTTTTTGCGAGCTTTGTTTCCTAATGTCTTAGTGCAGGGAAAAGGACTATTAGCAACAGAAGCACCAATGACTATTCCTTTGATTGGCGCACAAGGATGTGTACCTGTTCTAGATCAAGTTTTTTTTGAGTTTGAAGATGTAGAAGGAAAAATTTACCATCTTCACGAATTAGAAAAGGGAAAAGTTTACGAGATTATTATTTCTCAGAAGGGAGGATTGTATCGTTACCGCATTGGCGATCGCGTTCGCGTTACTCATTTTTATCTACAGACACCCTGCTTAGAATTTCTCGGACGTACTCAGGAAATCAGCGACTTAGTGGGTGAAAAGCTGCATTCTGAATTTGTCCGCGATGCTCTAAATAGTCTGCCATTACAGGAAACATTATTTAAAAGCCTTGTACCCGCCAAGCAACCCAAAGAACACTATATTCTATTACTTGATCGAACTACACTGCATCCTCAAGAAATCGCTACGCAATTAGACGCTGCACTGCAACAATCTCCTCATTACCACCATGCTAGGCTTTTGGGACAACTTACGAGCGTGCGTGTAATAGTACATTCACGCATTCATGAGATTATTAGTTTACATCAAGCCTGTTCTGGCAAAAAGTGGGGAGACTTAAAACACGAGATTCTCTCTAACACGCCTATTGATGAAGAATTAATTGTCGAGTTGGAGAAATCAATTTAATTGGAAGACGCACAGAATCAAGGTGGAATAATCTATGCAGGAGATAAATCCTTGGGTTACTATCCTGGTATTCGTAATGTCTGTGATCGCAACTGCGATCGGTGTGTACAATTTTGAATTATTTTTAAACTTTATCTGTTTGATTGATACTTTGCCTAATGTCAGCAAACATTGCAAGTAATCTTAAATCATATGTGTGTATTACTAAAATTCATAAAAGTTTACGGAGTTCTAACCCCTGGGATTGCTGAACACGGGATTAAGTGGTATGAGTCTACTCGTGTTAGTGACTGTGAGCGTGAGCATTTACCAGTTCTGCACTAACTATTGATGGCTAATAGAGCAGTGAGCGCGAAAATAATTAATCGACTCAACAATAAGTGCACTAATTGTAGGGCAATATCTCCTTCTTAAACCACCTGCTGCTCGCTAATCACAGAGCCACCTAATAACCCCACTACAAGCAACACCACAATCAACCCACCCAAATAATTATATTTAACTGGATTTCTCGACGGGAATACTCAATATTGCTCACCACATACTCAGTACAATAATTATTAAGGGCAACAATTAGTTTGAGCTTGAAAAGTCAGACACTGATTGTGTGAAGGGGAAAGGATGAAGCATATCAAGCAAGGAATTGCCATTTTGGGAATCACAAGCATGATAGCTGGAATACCTGCTATTGTGTATGCACAAGCACCACAAACGCGCGGCACTCAGATTAGTTATCAACAGTACTACACTCAGGGAGTGCAAAAGCTAGAGCAAGGTAATTTTAGTGGTGCAATTGAAGATTTTGATCTAGCAGTGCAACTTAACCCTCAACTATATCAAGGTTTGTGTCTGCGAGGTATAGCTAAATATCAATTAGGGGACTTGCAAGCAGCGAAAGTAGATTTTGCACAAGCGCTCAAAATCAATCCCAATTATGCAGATGCTTACAATAGTAGGGGAATTGTATCAGCAGAATTGGGAGATACCCAAGGCGCGATCGCTGACTTTAACAAAACACTGACAATCAATCCGCAGTTTGTCGATGCCTACTACAATCGCGGGCTTCTAAATCACAAACAGGGAAATCACAAGTTAGCCATAGCAGACTTTAATCAAGCGCTTAAAATTAATCCCAAGCTAGCTGATGCTTACGGCAACCGGGCAATTGTCCAATATACTCTGGGAAATAAGCGCGGTGCTATTGCAGATCTACAAAAAGCAGCAACATTATTTCGCGAACAAGGAAACAGCGAAGGTTATCAACAAACACAATTTCTGATTCAGAAGGTTCAGGAGTAGCTAGTACAAAAAGACAGTTCCTATGAACCTTCCACATTACTAAGCTTGAAAAAGGGCATTAGGCATTCAACCCTTTTAATTTTTGATTGCATCGGTGGGCAGCAATGTCCACCTTTTTTTAGCACTGAACATACAATAAAAAACAGAGACTTCCCCTCATCAAGAGCTAGCTTGACACATTTTCAATTCGACATCAGTGCATGAATCAATTCTACTTCTATTATTCAAAAATAACACGGTAAAAGTCATTAAAAAATGCTGATGATTGTTTATATTTATGTGAAAAATATCTCTAATTGTGTAACTTCTAATTAAGATAATCTTAGTAAATATCAATATTTGTTTATAAAGCCCAAACAGTAAGGTTGGCACTATCTAACTTTCCTCAAACCCTGATTTTGACGTTATGGATAGTGCCACCCTACAAAAATTGCTAAAAAAGCCCAGAAGTCATATCATTTCACGTTCATTACGATACACATGAATTTTGCCCAGCCGCGATATATCGCAGCTCTACACAGTCTGTATTGGTATCAGATTGTTTGTGAAATAGTATTAGCGCTACGGCAAAGAATGGAAAAAAGTACCATATTGCAAACCAGGAAATAGATAATTCAACACAATCAAAATCACAGAAACAATCACCAAAGCCAATGTAGCTATTACAGGAGCAGTGGAAAGATATCTGAATAAATAACGTGTTTCCATGGTAGTTTCTCCAAAATCAACTCAAGTGAAATTTGTCAAACAGAATTTAGGAATTAGGAGCCAGAATAAATTCTTCATTCTGAATTCTATATTCTGTATTCTGGATTATTCTTCAAATTTTTATTCGGATTTTTGAGAGGATATTGTTGAACTATAGAAAATTTTCAGATATCCTCTCAGTCTTATTTCAGCGAACTGAAATAGGAATTTCTTCATCTTTCGCAACTAATTCACCTGCTAATAATTCTTTGATTACTGCCGCCGGCCAAAATAAAGCCATCACCATACAACTGATGAACAATGGTATATCAATAAACACCTCCTTTTCTTCTGCTTTCTCTTGTTTTTTAATTGCTTGTAGATAAGACCGACCGCTCCAGCCAATAAAACCAGCAGTGTATAGAAATATGGCGATCGGAATTGCTGCATCAACAGCAAAACTCAGGCGATCAAGAGCGATTCGAGGTAAACCATCCTCTCCACAAAGCAACTGCGAATAAGCTTTTAATGGCTTTGTTGTGTAATAACTGTCAGGAGAATTTTTCATCCTTTCTACAAATGCAGCTGATTTGTAACAAGGCACCAATGTAGTATTTTCTGCCAATGCAGTAGAAACAGCACTAAACCAAATAAAAATGGCGAGCATCAAAGCAAATATTCTTTTCATACCTTGTTGATTGTTGAATTTTAGTTATTAGTGGTTATTTTTTTAAACAATTACCTTCGATTTGCTGGATAAGTGTTTGCTGCATAAATTATTACGAGAGCGCAAAATGACACAGCTGTTATCAAACCAAAAAGAACTCCGGTTGCAGTTGAGGCAAATTGTCCCTCACCATACGCTAAAAACATGGATTGCATTTAAATACCTCCGTTTATTGGTTAGTCATTAGTTATTGGTCATTGGTCATTTGTTAGTGGTTAATGGTTAATAGCTAATGGTTAGTAGTTAGTAGGGGCGGGTTTATGAAGATAAATTATCCGTTTGAACGGCAAGATTATCAACAAACCCATGTTTATCACCTGTGATTATTTGCCCAAACTTGTTCAATTCATATTGATTCCTTCAAGTAAAATTGAGGAATTGACAATCTCTAAAATCATTAATAAAAAAATAAACAACAACAGCATCAAGCCAGCCATTAGTGGTGTAGTACCCCAACCAGGGGTAACCTTACCTGCCTCAGTATTTAATTTTTTGAGTAAATATTGTACAGGTGCGACTTTTTTAGGTTGAAATTTTTGTGCTTGCATGGATTCCTCCGACTATTTTTGATGGTATTTGGTAATTTGTAGAGACGCACCATGGCGCGTCTCTACTTGTGTTTTAGACAACTGCTTGCTTCTTGCGTGTGGTTGTATCTCCCACTTTCTGGAAAACACCAAACTCTACTTGTTCATCAAGCTCTGGATCGATACCAGCAAATACATCCCGGTAGATGGTACGAGAACCATGCCAGATGTGTCCGAAAAACCACACTAAAGCAAAGCAAGTGTGGAAAAAGGCAAAGAAGCCCCGGTTACTAGTTCGGAAAACTCCATCGGAATTGTGGATTGTGCGGTCAAATTCAAAAGGTTCACCAAGTTGGGCTTGACGTGCATACTTTTTCACCGTCATCGGATCTGTAAAAGTTTGACCATCAAGTATCCCGCCAAAGAAACTGACATTAACGCCAGTTTGCTCAAAGCCATATTTTGCCTCTGCTCGCTGGAAGGGAATATCTGCACGCACTACACCATCTTTGTCAGTCAAAACGACTGGGAAGGTTTCAAAGAAAGTGGGCATTCGACGAACTGTCAATTCTCGTCCTTCACGGTCTTGAAATACCGGATGACCAAGCCAACTTCGAGCCACTCCATCGCCATCGACCATTCGACCGACTCGGAATAAACCACCCTTGGCAGGATTATTGCCAACATAGTCATAGAAAGCTAGTTTCTCTGGGATAGCTGACCAAGCTTGTGAGAGAGTTTTACCCTCATCTAAACCAGCTTGCACCCGCCGATCAATCTCTTGTTTAAAGTAGTTTTGATCCCACTGATAACGAGTTGGCCCCCACAGTTCAATTGGTGTGGTGGCAGTTCCATACCACATACTGCCAGCAGCCACAAAACCTGCAAAAAAGAAAGTGGCCAGCGCACTGGCAAGGACGGTTTCAATATTTCCCATCCTTAATCCCCTATACAGTACTTCGGGGGGTCGAACAACTATATGGAAAAGTCCGCCAATAATTCCCACAATGCCCGCTGCAATGTGATGGGCAACAACCCCACCAGGATTTTGAGGATTAAAACCCTCTGGCCCCCATACTGGTGCAACTCCTTGAACATGACCAGTTAGCCCGTATGGATCAGAAACCCACATACCAGGGCCAAAAATACCGGTGAGATGAAAAGCACCAAATCCAAAGCAGAGTAAACCAGCTAAGAATAGGTGAATGCCAAAAATTTTGGGCAAATCTAAAGTTGGTTCACCCGTTTTGGAGTCAAAGAATGTGGCGAGATCCCAGTAAAACCAGTGCCAGCAAGCAGCCAAGAATTCAAGACCTGAAAAGATAATGTGAGCTATGGCGACAGTTTCAAACGTCCAAAAACCAGGATCTGCAAAGCTTTCGCCTGTAACGCTCCAGCCTTGCCAGGAATTTGTCACTCCTAAGCGTGCCACGAACGGCATTAAAAAACATCCCTGCCGCCACATGGGATTGAGTACTGGATCGCTAGGATCGTACAAAGCTAGTTCAAACAAAAGCATCGAACCAGCAAAGCCTGCACAAAGAGCATTGTGCATGAGATGTACAGCAATCAGTCGTCCTGGGTCATTTAAGACCACTGTATGAACTCTATACCAAGGTAATCCCATTGATTGTTCTTCCTTAGTCAAAAGTCAAGAGTCGATAGAGACGCGATCGCTCGCGTCTGTACAAGTGCGATCAATGCAATAAACACTTCATCTATTTAGAACAAAAGTCGTAGGTATGTACCCGATGCTGAATCAGGAAAAAAATTTTTCAAAACAAACAAAATCACACAAAAAAACATCAACAAAGTTATGTGAACTACAGAGTCAATGATTTGATTTTTGAGCAAGTACTGCATAGTCAGAATGGGGATTGGGGAATGGGGAATGGGGATCGGGAGACAAGGAGGAGTTTGATAGATTCTCCGCGTCCCCGTGTCTGGGTGTCTCCGTGTCCCCTTGTCCTCTTCCTAATGGCCGATCGCCAACTAATCTAATGGAGGCATGGACAGAACTGGCTCATCTTCTCGGTCTATACCTCTTTCAAAGCCTGCTGCGGCTGCTCTGGCGCGACCGGCGTGCCAAAGATGACCAACTAAGAACAGCAGAGCAAAGACAAAATGCGCAGAAGCTAGCCAGGCACGGGGGCCGACAAAGTTAAAGGAGTTGAGTTCGGTTGCCAAGCCGCCGACAGAATTGAGGGAACCAATGGGCGCATGGGTCATGTACTCAGCAGCACGGCGAATTTGCCAAGGCTGGACATCATGCTGAAGTTTGTCAATATCTAGACCGTTTGGGCCGCGCAGAGGTTCTAGCCAGGGAGCTTTGACATCCCAAAAGCGCATGGTTTCCCCACCAAAGATAATTTCTCCGGTTGGCGATCGCATCAAATATTTCCCCAGACCTGTTGGCCCCTGTGCGGAAGCGACATTGGCTCCTAAATTTTGGTCGCGCACGAGAAATACTAGCGCCTGAGCATTGGAAGATTCGGCAACTGTCGGCCCGTAAAATTCGCTGGGATAGGCAGTGTTGTTAAACCAGATGAACATCGTGGCAATAAATGCTTGTCCGGCTACATTGCCCAAGCTTTGCGAAAGATAAGCCTCTCCTGACCAAATAAAGGCTTTGTGAGTCCACTTAAAAGGCTTAGTCACAATGTGCCAAATACCACCCAGTATCAGCAGCGAACCGATCCAAATATGACCGCCGACTAAATCTTCTAGGTTGTCAACACTAGCAATATTACCTGCTCCACCTGTAAAACCTTTGAACAGATAACCAAAGATGATTCTGGGGTCAAGAGTAGGATTAGTAACAAGGCGTACAGTACCACCTCCGGGCGCCCAGGTGTCATACAACCCGCCCCACAACATCGCCTTACCGACAAGTAAGAAGGCAGCAACACCCAAAGCAATGAGGTGATATCCCAAAATGCTGGTGACTTTATCTTTATCGCTCCAATCGAAATTGAAGAAACCAGGAAGTTTTTGCGGCCCTTTGAGGGAGTGATAAATGCCACCAAAACCCAAAACAGCAGAGCCGATCAGGTGAAAAACAGCGATCGCAAAAAATGGAAAAATATCTACTATCTGACCTCCTGGCCCCACACCAAAACCAAGGGCAGCAATGTGAGGCATTAAGATCAGACCCTGGTCATACATCGGTTTTTCCGGGACATAGTGAGCGACTTCAAACAGCAGCATCGCTCCTGCCCAGAAGGCAATCAGCCCTGCGTGGGCAACATGAGCACCCAAAAACCGACCAGATTGGTTAATAAAACGAGCGTTACCAGCCCACCAGGCATATCCAGTCGAAGCTTCATCACGACCTTCGCTTGGTGAATTAACTATATAAGCAGGTGTTTGAACCTCGTCTTTTGGTTTTGCAACTTTAGAATCAAAGGGCGTTTCCACGGGGCATTACCTCTTCAGGAAATTCAAACTTTTCATGGGGCTGGTCTTGAGCCGCCATCCACGCTCTGGCACCTTCATTGAGCAGGATATTCTTGGTATAGAATGTTTCAAATTGTGGATCTTCTGCTGCGCGTATTTCTTGAGACACAAAGTCATAAGCCCGGAGGTTAAAAGCTAAACCCACCATGCCAATAGAACTCATCCACAAGCCTGTAACTGGCACAAACAACATAAAGAAATGCAACCACCGCTTGTTAGAAAAGGCAATCCCGAAAATCTGTGACCAGTAGCGGTTTGCAGTTACAAACGAATAGGTTTCTTCTGCTTGGGTAGGAGAAAATCCACTGAAAGTGTTAAAGCCTCTGGTATCTCTAAACAAAGTGTTTTCCACTGTTGCACCGTGAATAGCACACAACAGCGCACCTCCCAATACACCGGCGACTCCCATCATGTGAAATGGGTTCAGCGTATAGTTGTGGAAAGCTTGGAAGAATAGTAAGAAACGGAAAATTGCAGCAACCCCAAATGAGGGTGCAAAAAACCAGGAAGATTGTCCTAGTGGATAAATGAGGAAGACAGAAACAAATACAGAAATGGGAGCAGAAAAAGCGATCGCATTGTAGGGTCGAATGCCGACTGTTCGAGCAATCTCAAATTGGCGCAGCATGAAGCCGATTAAACCAAAAGCACCATGCAAAGCGACAAAAGTCCACAAACCACCAATTTGACACCAACGGACAAAGTCCCACTGCGCCTCAGGCCCCCACAGGAATAATAGGGAGTGTCCCATACTATCAGCGGGAGTGGAAACAGCCGCAGTCAGGAAATTACAGCCTTCCAAGTAAGAACTCACCACACCGTGAGTGTACCAAGAAGTAACGAAAGTCGTACCAGTAAACCAACCCCCAATCGCCAGGTAAGCACAGGGGAAGAGCAACAAACCCGACCAACCGATAAAAACAAAGCGATCGCGTTTCAGCCAGTCATCGAGGACATAAAACCATTCAAACCCCCTTGTCCGCGAGGGTCTAATTGCAATGGTCATCATCAATTATCCTTTTGCTAAAAAACTTTGTTCACCAATCCAACCGACCATCATTCATAAAATAAGGAGCGCCTGGAAAGGAGAGGGTTTGGATAATATGGTCGAAATAAGGGGTGACTTCCGCAGCATCTTCATCACCAAGCAGTGCTTGAGCTTCTTCTTTAATACAGCGCACTGCCTCAACCCAATTAGAAAGTGGAATTCCTAAAGATTCATACATTTGTTGCATTCCAACTGTGCCAATTTCTGTTAATGGCTGCTCACTCCCTGCCAAAACACAATAGGCAACTAAACGGATATACCAACCTTGATCACGTTGACAGGAAGCTGTTTTCCTCATATTGCCGCTATTACTGGGTGTTACCGGACACCGCTTCCAGAATTTTTGACTAGCTTTTTCTACAAGCCTATTTTGGTTACTAGCCAAAGCTGTAGCAATGCGAATCCGTTTATCTCCCGAATGGCAAAAATTTTGAATCATGCGGATTTCTCCGGGAGTAGGATAGCGCATTTGTTCGTCAGCGTTCTCAATTACTTGCTTTACGAGACTCATATCGATTTTGGATTTTGGATTTTAGATTTTGGATTTAATGATTATTAACCTCGTCTACTTATCCCTATTTCATAACTCTGCGCTCTCTGCGTCTGGTGTGGTTGCTCGTTAAAAATCAAATTTCTATAAGAGCCAGAGGCTCTAGTTTTAGTTACCAGGTTCAACCTGGTAACGAGATGGTGGGCTGTTGCCTCCGGGCGATCGCCAAAACCAAATTTTTCCCAATTAGACAGGATTGATATAGCTGTCTTCACTTTCCGACTCAATCACTGGAGCAGCTTGCACGTATGTTAATTCTGGTTCGAGCTTTTGTTCTTGGAGGTTAGTCTCACACCCATTTACCAACTCTGACAAAGTTTGTGTTTGTCCGTTGCGGTGGCTGGGAACAAACCTGTCTAATTCTGATGGTGACGACAGCAAAGATTTTGCCGACAGATTTACAGCGTAAGATGATTTAGGCGATCGCATTGCAAAACCTCTGGGTGTAACATAACGTTCATAAGGAACCGTATCTTCCCCAAAAGTTTGCATATATTCTGGACTATCGATCATTTCATCAATCAGTGCGTAAAAGCCTTGATTTGCAGAGATGTCGTAGTAATGATTCATTTCTTGTCGCCCGTAGGTAGGACGACCCAACAAGCGCCGATGGATGTATTCAATCGCCTTGGTTACGTACAGTGGTTCCCAAAACATACTGCGGAATAATTTAGATTTGGCTAACTGGCGGATAAATTCCCGCATCGTAATTGCACCACTTAGTAGCGCTGATTCTGCGACTGTTATACGCTGACCTTCAAAGACATCGCGCCCAAATACCTGCCGATAGGCTCCTTGAATCACTGCGGGCAAGGAATTTTTCGTAAGGCTGATATTGGGTGGTGCTTGTTTGCCATTCACCAGAGATATTGTATGTAACTTCTCTGGATGATCTAACTTGATTACCCTTCCCAAAGTGCCTGGGACTTGTCCCAAGCCATTAGAACTAATCAGAATGCGGCGGTTATCTTTACCAAAGGGTGCAGGACTGTGGAGAGTCGTTGCAGGTAAAGTATCTACGGGGAAAATTGCACCAAATTGAATTTCGAGGGGGTCGTTACCAGAACCGTAAGGATGTTGATTGGGTAAAGGTTTAGTATATTTGCCAAACAAGGTCACAAATTGGGGTACTTTGTGAACAGCAGCACTGTACTTAAACAAATCTGTCTGCGGCCCCCAATTACGGCACTCCTGAGCTTCTTGTCCCAAACCACGCAGATATGGTACTGTTTCCTCGCCAAAGTAGTCAGCGTATTCTTGGGAATCTACTAAAGTATCAATTAGTTTAGGTAAACCACCTTTGGTAACTACAGCAAAGTATGCTTGGAACTCTTCGAGGGAACTCAATCCCCGTCCCAAAAAGTGACGCGTTGCCAGCTCAATCACGCGGCTGATAGTATACGGTTCCCAGAAAAGTCTGCGGTAGAGGCGAGATTTACCCAAACGACGAACAAACTCCTTCATGGAAATTTGTCCACCCTTAACTTGGGACTCCAATTCATCTACAGCGAAACCATAAGTAGCAGTAACATCACGCTCAAAAACTTGCCGATAGGCAGCTTTAATTACAGCTTGCTTTTCCGTCTCTGGTAAAACCGACTTCATTACATATTTGAGTCGCGCTTGGGAGGCGATCGCATAATTTTGAGGCAATACCAAACCTTGCTGCTCATTGTTAACTCCAATTCTAATTTGAACTGGAGGTTTTTCCACAAGGTATTCTGATATCAATACTTCAAAATTGTGCTTGATAATTTCCTGCGCCTCAGCATCATTTGCAAAGTAGCTGAGAGATTGACGTTGCATTTCCTTCAGAGCAACGACAGTAGCATCTGTTACATCTTCTGGAATGACTCCGCGTAAGCCTCTGGCATTAGCTGACAAAATACTAGTATCACCAGCAACAATTGCAAAAGTAATATACCGTAAAAACCACGCTAAGTCTCGCATAGACCGTTTCATTCTCGTCGGGCCGTAGCGAGAAATATTGATAAAACGGAAACCCTCTGGAAGTGGCTCTCTATCAGAGAAGAGGGTACGTGCTTGTTCCCACCAACCGCTTAAAGGATTGAAAAATCTTGGCGTTGGTAATAAATTTACCCGTTCCTTATCCGGAACATAACCATTTCTGCGAGCTGCACTCAGGAAATCCTCACCCACATAGTAACCAGAACCAGGTAATCCTAAAGGATCTTGGGGTTTTTCCAAGTAATCCATTGGAAAACCGCCAACAAAAATCCGATTTGCCCCCACAGATACAATTTCGTCTGCATTTTTAGTTAGCGTTTCTACAATTTCTAAACGCTTATTACCAGAACTAAAAAATGAATTGAGTTCTTGAAGTTCAGTACGCTTTAAACTGCGGTCTTGTTGTTCTGCTTGTGAAATAACTGCAATAGGTACAGTTTGATATTGTTGTGAATGAGCAACTGAACTATTACTACTTGCTTTAGCACTCATTTAACTTTGTCCTTTGTTATTTGTCCTCTGTCAAATGACTAATGACTAATGACCAATGACCAATCAAGGCATCAAACTCTGAATCAAATAGTCAAAATAAGGTGCTACCTCGGCAGCGTCTTCTAAGGTAAATAAGTCTAAAGATACTTCTTTGAGACAACGAATTGCTTCTACTAGATTGGGTAGAGGAATTTCTAGAGAGTCGTACATTTCTTTAACTCCAATAGTGCCAATTTCTGCTAAAGGCTCTACATCCCCCATTACTACAGCATAAGTAATCAAACGAATGTACCAACTCTGGTCTCGCAAGCATGAATTCCGATACATTCTATTGCCGCTATTACTAGGCGTATTTGGACAGCGTTCCCAAAATCTTAGACTTGCCTTTTCTACAATTTCTTTTTCATTTTCCGTCAGAGTCACGGCAAGATTTAGCCGAGAAACTCCACCTTCATAAAATTCTTGAATTGCGCGTAACTCACCAGCGTTGAGATATCGAGCTTCGCGATCAGCATTCACAATTGATTTTATAATAATACTCATTGGTAATAAAGAATTGTTAATTGCTAATAGTAATCAGTTACAAGTTATCAGTTATCAGTTATTAATAGACAGACAAATATACTGATAACTGTTTACTGTTCACTGATTACTGATTTTGGTCTTTAACTCAAACCAGAGGCGATGTAGTCGAAATAGACACCCATTTCTTTACCTGCTTCTGCACCTATCATGCTATTAGTTACTTCCTTCATTGCTTGTACTGCTCGTATAGTTGCACCAATGGGAACGCCCAAAGAGTTATAAGTTTCCCTCAAACCATTCAAAATTCGCTCATCAAGAATTGAGGGGTCACCAGCTAACATGGCGTAGGTAGCATAGCGTAAAAAGTAATCTAAGTCTCGAACACAAGCAGCATAACGACGACAAGTATACATATTGCCACCAGGAGCGGTGATATCTGTATAAAGCAGAGATTTAGCTACTGCTTTAGTAACGATAGTTTTAGCATTTGCACTAATCGTAGTAGCAGCACGCGCTCGCATATCACCAGTGTGATAGTAATGTTGTAGCTTGTCTAAAGAATTGTTATCCAGGTATTTGCCTTGAACATCAGAAGAATTAATCAAAGAAGTAATGGCGTCTTGCATAACCTTGTGTCCTTAATTTGAGTTTTCAAGTAATCGGAGTAATAAATTTTTAAGAAAAGACGAAAAATGAAGTATAAATTTATCTTTTATTTTTCATACTTCATTTTTCATCGGCTCATCTTTTCTATGACAAAGCTCTAATTATGTAGTCAAAATATGGGCCTACCTCAACAGCATCTTCCTCACTCATCATGGATACAGCTTCTTCTTTAATACAGCGCATTGCTTCCACTATATTTCTGAGTGGAATCTCTAAATTGTTGTACATTTCTTTAATGCCAACAGTCCCTATTTCTTCCAAGGGTTTCTCACTACCCGCCAAGACTGAGTAAGCAACTAAGCGAACATACCAACCTTGATCGCGCTGACAGGAAGCTGTTTTCCGCTCGTTACCACTATTACTGGGAGTATTAGGACAGCGTTCCCAGAATCTTTGGCTACCACGTTGCACAATTAGTTGTTCATTTTCTGCCAAGATTTTTGCAATCCGAATACGTTGGTCTCCTGTTTTGACAAAGTCTTGAAAAATTCTTAGCTCTTTAGGAGCAGGATAACGAGATTCACTATCAGCATTGAGAATTAATTCGGTGACGACGCTCATAAATTACTCCTGAATTTTTAGTTAGTAGGGGCGGGTTTTGTTGATAATCTTGCCGTTCAAATGGATAATTTATCTTCTAAACCCGCCCGTACAATAGTTAGTGGTTAGTAGTAGGGGCGGGTTTTGTTGATGATTTTTGGGTTAAAACCGACAATTTATCTTTTAAACCCACCCGTACAGTGGTTAGTAGTTAGTGGTTATACGTAACAAACAACAAACCACCAATAACTAACAACAAATTGATTAGGAAATGGTTCAGTTGTCAGGGAGGAATCAAACTGACAACTGAAAACCAACTAGGCAGTGATGGAAGGCGCTGTGATTGCGACAGGAATAGCTTCACCACACGCAAGATCTAGTGGGAAATTATGAGCATTCCGTTCGTGCATCACTTCAAAACCTAAGTTTGCCCGATTCAAAACATCAGCCCAACTGGGAAGTACGCGTCCCTGGGAATCAAGGATGGAATTATTAAAGTTGAAGCCATTCAAGTTAAACGCCATTGTACTGATGCCTATAGCAGTACCCCAAATACAAATCACCGGCCAAGCTGCAAGGAAAAAGTGCAAGGAACGGCTATTGTTAAAGCTGGCGTACTGGAAAATTAGGCGACCAAAGTAACCATGCGCTGCAACAATGTTATAGGTCTCTTGTTCTTGACCAAATTTGTAACCGTAGTTCTGCGATTCTAATTCTGTCGTTTCACGAATGAGACTAGATGTCACTAGCGAACCGTGCATTGCACAGAACAACGAACCTCCCAAGACTCCAGCAACTCCAATCATGTGTAAGGGATGCATGAGAATGTTATGTTCGGCTTGGAACACAAACATAAAATTGAAAGTGCCGCTGATACCCATAGGCAGTCCATCAGAGAAGCTACCTTGTCCAATGGGGTAAATCAAGAATACTGAAGTTGTCGCAGCAAGAGGAGCGCTGTAAGCAACTGCAATCCAAGGACGCATTCCCAGACGGTATGATAATTCCCACTCACGCCCCATGTAGCAAGCAAGGGCAGGAATGTAATGGAAACCAATCATCTGGTATGGCCCGCCATTGTAGAGCCATTCATCCATAGAAGCTGCTTCCCAAATGGGGTAAAAGTGCAATCCAATCGCGTTGGACATGGGAACTACGGCAGCAGTAATGATATTGTTGCCGTAGAGTAGTGAACCAGATACTGGTTCGCGAATGCCGTCAATATCCACTGGGGGAGCGGCAATAAAGGCGATCGTAAAGACGCAGATAGAAACTCCTAGCAGAGGAATCATCAAGACACCGAACCAGCCAATATACAGGCGATTTTCGGTACTAGTAACCCAGTTGCAAAACCTGTCCCAAGTTGGGAAACGGCTTGTTGGTCGTGTGGAAATAGTAGTCATAAAAAATTCCAAATTGAAAATTCAAGATGCCTATTTCCAAGGCACTACTTCACCTGCTGTTAAGTTTTCAGGGAAGTCATAAATATGGCGTTCATCTAAAACTTTTATCCCTAAAGAAGCCCAATCAATTGTGTCTGCCCAAGTGTGAATAATCTGCCCTTGGCTTTTGATCTCAGGCTGATGAAATTGCAAGTAATCAAAGTCAAAAGCAGCAATGTCTACACCTAAAGCCGCAGACCAAATTCCTGCTACTGGTAAAGCTGCCAAGAAGAAGTGCAATTTGCGAGAGTTAGGAAAACTAACACGCTGCCATATCAAGTGCCATAAATAAACTTGGGCAGACCTAAAATTATAGGTTGAGTGTTGTTGACCAAGTTTGTACCCTTTGTTAATTGATTCAAACTCGCTGTGATTATGACTGCGAATGAGGGTAGATGTGACTAAGGAACCGTGCATTGCAGCCGCAAAAGCACCCCCCAAAACCCCAATCACTCCTAACTGATGCAAAGGACTCATCAAGATGTTGTGGTCGGCTTGAAACTGCAACATGAAGTGAAATGTGCCAGATATTCCTAAAGGCATTCCCGCAGATAAACTACCTTGTCCAACTGGATAAATTAACAGCACTGAAACGGATGCGGCGACGGGAGCGGTAAATGCTAAAGAAACCCACGGACGCATTCCCAAACGGTAGCTCAGTTCCCATTCCCGATCTTGATAGGCGATGATGCCAATCAAAAAATGCAGCACAATCAGTTGATATGGCCCGCCATTGTAAAGCCACTCATCTATAGAAGCAGCTTCCCAAATTGGATAAAAATGCAGACCAATTGCAGCCGATGTTGGCACAACAGCAGCAGTGATAATGTTATTTCCAGAAAGTATTGAACCGGAAATGGGCACACCTATGCCATCCATGTCTACAGGAGGAGCGGCGATAATGGCGATGATAAAAACAGTTGCTGCTGTTAAGACGCAAGGAATCATCAATACACCAAACCAGCCAACATATAATCTGTTTTCTGTGCTGGTAACCCATGAACAAAATTTTTCCCAATAATTAACTTTTTTGCGTCTTTTTGAGAGTTTGTTTGCTGTTGGCTCAGAAGTGTAATCGCTACTATCTGAGGTTGCAATTACATGATCTGACTCTAGCTTCATACTTAATACATCCTTACGGAATGGGCAGGAGTTTCCATCGCAGCGCACTCTCACACTAGAGGCGATGGGCTATATATTTGCAGTCAAACCTTCATCAGCTACGACGAAAATATTGTTCAAGATTTATGAAAAGCACAATAGTGAAAAAATATGAAAAACTAATGAAGAAATAAGTAACCTTTACAAAACTTTACTAACTACTTGTTGATTAGTTAATTTGAGCAGGTTTTAGATAGTGGTTCGCAGTCAGAACCTTAATGGTGACTTTGCCTTGACACGTTACAAAACGAGATTCCTGATTTCTTAGAGAAGTCGGGGATCTGTAAAAAAGTACTCTAGAATTTATAAAAATAAGTAAATAAACGTAAATATTATTAAAGCTAAGTAACTAAGTTTGTGAGATATCTGTTAATAATGAGTGTTAATCTCAAACAAAATATATTTAGTAGCTCAGTTCTTCTAGAATGGGGCAATGCTAGTAACATTTGTTGTGAGCAATCAGTTATTTTTTTATTAACCAAATTTTTTGATTCCTCTGATTTTGATTTTTGGCGGTTATCTCCGAATCAATTTGTAGCTGACGCATTTTAACAACATACATTCATTTTGTAGTCCTAGCTTTTCCAAAGATTGCGGAGCAGTCGCATGGCAATTCTGAAACGCTGCTTGTTAACAAGTGAAAGATAAAAAGGTGAGTATTCCCTGTTTAGCTTTCTCTTAAATTATTTATTTAACATCATCACAAGATGAACAGAAAAGTCAACTGAATTAATTGCGAATATCACGCTTGAGTAATCGGCTAAATCAGTGAACAGTGAAAAAACTGATAACTGTTAAAGCCTAAAACCCAAGCGTGTGGTTCCATATATTCCAATTACTAACAGGGCGATATTTCATGAGACTTTTACTAGTAGAAGATGACGAGTGCATTGCGGATACTCTAGAAAAGATCCTTGGGAATCACCATTATGTTGTCGATGTTGCAAATGATGGGGAATTGGGCTGGGAGCTTGTAGAGGCTTTCAACTATGACTTAATTTTGTTGGATGTCATGCTACCGAAGTTGGACGGTATTCAGCTTTGTCAAAGGTTACGTTCTCATAATTATCAGGCTCCTGTGCTGCTATTAACAGCGCAAAATTCTAGCACTCATAAAGTGATGGGATTAGATGCTGGAGCGGATGATTATCTTGTTAAACCTTTTGATATGTCAGAATTATTAGCTCGAATTCGGGTTTTATTGCGACGGCGGAATTCACCCATCCAAACGGTTTTGGAATGGGAAAATCTGCGTCTCGATCCTAGTAAATGTGAAGTTAGTTATAACACTAATCTCCTCAATTTAACTCCCAAGGAATATCGTTTGCTAGAGCTTTTTCTTCGCAACGGACATCAAGTTTTTAGCCGCAGCGACATTTTAGAACACTTGTGGGCCACAGAAGAAGCCCCCCAAGAGGATACAGTTACGGCTCATATCAAAGGTTTGCGACAAAAACTTAAACAAGCAGGAGCGGAAAGTGATTTTATTGAAACGGTGTATGGTTTAGGTTATCGCTTGAAAGTATTTACATCTTCTCAAAAATTGTCACAAAAGACAAAAGAAAATCACAGATTAAATGGCGCGAAATCGAATACAAAACAACAGGCAGGAGATTTATGTTATGAGACTCAAGATTTACATAATGGTATACAACAAACAAAAGCAGCCTTAACTAAATTATGGGAGAAGCTAAAAGTTAAGAGTTGCGATCGCATCATGATTTTAGAGCAAGCCACCGCAGCATTACTAGAAAACAACCTGGGCGACGAATTAAGACAAAAAGCACAACAAGCAGCACATAAACTGGCGGGAGCTTTGGGCATCTTTGGTTTTAGCAAAGGTTCGCGTTTGGCTTTTGAAGTTGAACTGATGTTGCGATCGCAAATGAGCATTAATCAAAATCAAGTGCTACATTTGTGCGATTTGGTTATAGCCTTGAAGCAAGAAATACAGCAGCCTGCGTTTGCAGAGCTAGAGAAAATACTTCGCCATGATGTTTTAGATGATGCCATCGAATAATCCCCATTCAAAGGCGTTAAATGACACTAGCAATGCTGGTGAAAAGCAAATCACTTCCTTGGAAGTTTTGCTACATCGGATGATGAATCGCATTCGTCAATCTGTAGAATTGCCAGCAATACTGTCAGTAACTGTTGCCGAAATCCGTGGATTTTTGGAGACTGACCGCGTTAAAATATATCGATTTGATCCAGATGGTAGTGGTGAAGTTGTAGCAGAGTCTGTGAATAAAGAACGCTTGCCATCTTTGTTAGGGCAACACTTTCCGGCTGAGGATATCCCATCTGAAGCTCGTGAGTTATTTGTGTTGGCTCGTCAGCGCTCAATTGTAGATGTAGCTGCGCAACAGATCGGACTGAGTCCGGTTCTAGAAGCTGACGAATTCATCGAATTCAAACATGATATTCGGTTTCGATCTGTAGATTCTTGTCATGTGAAATACCTCACCTCAATGGGGGTGCAATCTTCTTTAGTCGTGCCAATTTTGCATCGTGAGCATTTATGGGGTTTGTTAGTTTCCCATCATAGTTTGCCACGTCAAGTCACAGAGCAAGAATTACAGGTAGTGCAGTTAGTGGCAGATCAATTATCAATTGCGATCGCTCAAGCCATCCTCTTAGAGCAAAGCCGCCTTCAAGCCCAACAAGAAGCCACAATTAATCGTGTTGCCAAGCTGCTACACTCTATGACTGAGATGCAACTGCAACAAGCACTAGAGTTAACTGTATCAGCCCTACAAGGTGCGGGCGGCAGAATTTGTATCACACCCCAAAACCCTGCTGAGAAAACACAGTTGTTCACTACTGGTAAACAGCCGATTTCTGCTGTTAAAGACAACAGCAGCAGAAACGAACAAGGAGAACAATCTTCCCCCAATTCCCCAGTTCCCGATCTCCTCGAAGAACATCCTAGCTGGCGAGAATGGTTAAGAATGGAAGCAACTGTTGCAGAGGGAAAGCAAGTTTGGGCTGTTGATGATTTGTATCAAGCGGCACTGCAATCAGATTTAGCGCAGATGTTTTTGGGGGCTGGAATTCGCAGTTTACTGATTATTGGCTTGCAGTATCGACAGCATTTTTTAGGTTACTTAAGTATTTTTCGTGATGAAATTGACATAGAAACTATCTGGGCGCGACGGCCAGACCGCAACGATCAAAGACATCTGTATCCAATTATATCCTTTGAAACATGGCGAGAATTGAAGCGGGGTCAAGCTCAACCATGGAAAGCCACAGAAATTGAACTTGCCGAAGCTTTGGCTAGCCACTTTGCCATGGCAATTCATCAATATCAACTGTATCAGCAAGTTCATGCTCTCAATGCCGACTTGCAGTGCGATATCGAAGAGCGCAAGCAGGCTGAGAAAAAAATTTCTGCATTGAATGCCGAATTAGAGCAACGAGTCCACGAACGAACAGCAGAGTTACGAAGAGCCAATCGGCGATTGTTGCAAGAAATTAGCGAACGAGAACGCGCACTTCGCGATCGCAAGCAAACACAAGCCTCACTAGAACGCCTCAGTCGGCAAAGCGAGTTAATTTTAAATTCAGCTGGCGAGGGAATTTACGGTTTAAATTGTCAGGGCAAAATCACTTTTGTGAATCCAGCAGCAGCAAGAATGCTGGGATATACAGTCAAAGAACTAATTAATCTGTTTATGCACGAAATTGTTAAGCATTCTCGACCCGACGGTATCCGTTATTTTTTTGAAGACAATCCCATCTATGCCACCTTACAAGATGGGACAGTACAGCATATCACTGACGACATATTTTACCGTCGCGATGGCTCAAAATTTCCAGTTGAGTATGTCTCTACACCGATTCGAGAACAAAAAACAATTGTCGGTGCTGTAGTTATTTTTAAGGATATTACCGAACGACAAATAATAGAACGGATGAAGGATGAATTTGTTTCTGTTGTCAGCCATGAATTGCGAACACCTCTAACTTCAATTCGCAGTGCTTTAGGTTTGTTGGCGCGAGGTTCCTTAAACAATCAACCCGAAAAAAGTCAGCGGATGTTAGAAATTGCCTTTGATAACACCAACCGTTTAGTACGTTTGATCAATGACATCCTTGATATTGAGCGCATCAATTCAGGCAAAGTGACGATGCACAAACAGAATTGTAACGCCGCAGACTTGATGATTCAGGCTGTGGATGAAATGCGAGCAATGGCTGAGAAAGCAGAAATTCACCTAGAACTGACACCAGCATCGGTACAATTATGGGCAGATCCAGACCGCATCATCCAGACAATTACTAACTTACTCAGCAACGCCATTAAATTTTCGCCTCCAAGCAGTACTGTCTGGCTAAGTGTTGAGCTTCAAAAAGAAGGGGAAGTGAGGAAAGTGGGTGATGTGGAAGAAAATAAACTTATCACTTCTCCTAGCCCCTATCTGTTATTCCAAATCAAAGACCAAGGGCGAGGTATTCCTGAAGATAAACTAGAGACAATTTTTGACCGCTTTCAGCAAGTCGATGCTTCTAACTCTCGTCATCAAGGCGGTACTGGTTTGGGATTGGCGATTTGTCGCAGTATCATCCAACAGCATGGAGGCAAAATCTGGGCAGAGAGCAGTTTAGGGAAGGGTAGCACCTTCTATTTCACCTTACCTATTAGTTAGCGATTAGTAGTTAAATGATCGGCTTTTCTTCAACATGGATTTTTTTGAATAAACGCATACCTATTTATTCAGACTGGTTTTATCATGGTTGTATGCTGAATCTAACTTATGAGTACAAGCTCATTCCCACCGACGCGCAACGCGAAACACTAGACCTTTGGCTAAAGATTTGTTGCAAGGTTTACAACTTTGCGTTACGTGAGCGAAAGGATTGGGGTAATTCTCGTAAGTGCGAACTCAATTCGTGCAGTATCAAGCACGAGTATATTATTTCTCCTGATACACCACGACCAACCTTTGCGCGGCAATGCAAGTCATTAGCTCAAGCAAAGAAGAAATCTCCTGAATTAAAACTGCCTCACACCCATGTATTGCAGCAAGTGCTACGGCAATTAGAAGCGACGTTTGTTGCGATGTGGGAACGTGGGCATGGATTCCCTCGCTTCAAGAAGCGGATGCGCTCCATAGTGTTTCCTCAATTGAACTTGGAGGTGATGCGCAGAGATGACGGGAACGATGAAGTCAACCTACCTAAGATTGGGTGGGTAAAACTGCATCTATCGCGTTCTCTTCCTGAAGGGTTTGAAGTCAAGCAAATTCGTGTTGTCAAAAGAGCGTCTGGATACTACGCCATGCTCACTTTGCAGCTTGATGTTGATGTGCCTCAACCTTCACCTTCTGGGCATGGATTGGGAATTGATTTAGGGCTGGGACATTTTTTAGCAACTTCCGATGGACAATTGATTGCTAGACCTCGATTTTTTGTGGATGGGCAACGCAAGCTGAAATTGCTGCAGCGTCAACTGAAGCGTAAAAACAAGGGTTCCAGGAAATCGCATCAATTGCAACACCGGATTGCCAAACACCACGAATACATCTCGAATACACGTAAAGACTTTCATTTTAAAACTGCCCATCAATTGTGCGATCGCGCTGGAATGATATTTGCTGAAGATTTGAACCTGAAAGCAATGTCAGCCGGGATACTATGCAAACACACGCTTGATGCAGGGTTTGGGCAGTTCCTCAGTATTCTCAGCCATGTTTGTTTGAAGCAAGATAAGTTCTTTGCCAAAGTGGATGCAAATGGGACGAGTCAAACCTGCCCACGGTGTCAAACACATACTGGTAAGAAATTATTGTCAGAGCGTGTTCACAAATGCCCTGAATGCGGGTATGAAACCAATCGAGATGTAGCTGCTGCTCAGGTAGTTTTGCAACGTGGGTATACAGCGGTGGGGCACATCGCGGTGAATTTTGGGGAGGGCAAGTAGCATGAGTTATCCCGACGAACCAAGAATCCCCGATCCAATCGGACGAGGAGTTGTCAAAAAACGTATTTTGATTATTGATGATGAACAGGATATCCGAGAAACTACACAGATGTGTTTGGAGATAGCTGGCGAATGGGAAGTTCTAACAGCAGTTTCCGGTAGAGAAGGTTTAATCAAAGCTGCTACCGAACAACCTGATGTCATTCTCTTAGATGTAATGATGCCAGATATGGATGGGTTGACAACCTTGCAAAACCTCCAGAAAAATCCTCAAACTAAGAATATTCCGGTAATTTTGCTCACAGCAAAAGCACAAGCTGCCGAACAACGTCAGTTTACTCAACTCAAGATTGCGGCAGTCATTACCAAGCCCTACGATCCTTTTACCTTATCCGATCAAGTGCTACAGGCATTGGTTGGTAAGTCGGTGTGAGTTTATTGCGTGTAGTAGCTAGTAACGTTGCCAACCTTCCTGACGTCGGAAACTGCACCCGTTACATCACACTGTTTCGAGCGATTACTTCTCGATAGAACGATGCGCTTAATTTCGGCGTGCGTTTCAGCGTCGTATAATCCACATAGATCGCTCCGAAGCGTTGGGCGTAACCAGCAACCCACTCAAAGTTGTCCAGCAAACTCCAGAGGAAATAGCCGCGCACGGGCGCTCCTTCAGAGGTTGCGCGTTGCAGTTGCGTCAAGTAACTACGCAAGAACATAATGCGATCGCTATCATATACTTGGCCGTCTTTAGCCACTTCGTCGCTGGTAGCGCATCCATTCTCGGTGATGTAAATTTCCTTCACATTCCACAGTTTCTGCAAAAGACGTGGTGCCCAATATAGCGTTTCCGGGCCGAGCCGATGCCAGGACGAAACCATTCGTGGGTGAGATTTGTTGAACGGAAGGGATTGATAACCAGGAGGTTTGTTACTAGCACTGATGTAATAATCCGGCGTATAGATATTGATGCCGACGAAATCTATCGGGGAAGCGATGGCTTTCAAGTCTTCGGAGGTGAATTTGGGTGCATCCGCTCCTGCCGCTTTGAGATACGCATCGGTATAACGACCTTCTAGCATGGCGGTCAAATAACCTGCATTCAGCTCGCGCATGGCAATCTCGGTCGCCTTGATATGTTCTGGTGTCTCAATGATGGGTACGACAGCGAAGATGTTTTCTGCTGGCCCCACTTTGGTTCCCCGACGCGCCTTGGCGCGAATCGCCTGAACTGCGAGACCATGGGCGAGAATTGCATGATGCCTAACCTGATTCAATCGGGCAGGCGGCAGTTTAAATCCTGGTGCGAGGATGCCGGATTCGTGTCCCCGATCTACGAACGTGCGGATTTCGTTGAGTGTGAAAAAGCGTTGGACGCGATCGCTCAGTTTTTCGGTGACGTAACCCGCGTAATCGGCAAACGCCAGAGCAGTTTCGCGAGATTCCCAACCACCATATCGCTCTTGCAAAGTGTGGGGCAAATCCCAGTGATAGAGGGACGGAAATGGTTCGATACCGTTGGCGAGTAGTTCATCTACGAGACGATTGTAAAAATCGAGACCCTTTGGATTCACCTTGCCCCTGCCCTCTGGGAATATACGGGGCCAGGCGATGGAAAAGCGGTACGCCTTCGTCCCCATCGCCTTCATCAACTGCACGTCTTCTTTGTACCGATGATAGTGGTCTACGGCAACATCCGCGTTACTTCCATCAAATATCTTGCCAGGTGTGTGTGCAAACCGATCCCAAATAGATACGCCGCGACCATCTTCCTTAACAGCGCCTTCAATCTGGTAGGCTGAGGTAGCGGTTCCCCAGACAAATCCTTTCGGAAAACTGCGGGCGTCGTTTGCAGTGGCAGGTTTGGGCTTTACAGTCTTTAATACCCCGCTCCCTTCCTCACCCGCCACTTTCACTGGAATTGCGGCGGCTAAACCGCCCAACGCAGTCTGCATCAGTTGCCGCCTATTCATAAAAACATCTCCTGTGCATAACTTACCTGAAGTTTGGTATCAGATTTAGGTGCTAATGTTATGTTGCAATCAATGTTGTCAATAGTCTCAGTGATTACAAAGTATTCTCGGTATTTACCCTGTATAAGCAGATGTTTTGTTATACACTTAGTTGCAACGTGGAAATCCTGAAATTCTAACGGGGTCATGTTTTTTGTCTCCAACGAGTAAAAACTTTTAATTGCAGACCCAACCATTTATTGTACAGATTTTGGCAAGGTTGGTGTGAAACTAAATTTCTATAGGTAAATGCTCCAAAAGGCTGACTCTCTTCATTGATTATTCAGATTTTTTGCCTACTCTACAAGAAGCTGGAATTGTATATCTGCCAGCTAATTTGAGGCAGAAAGGTAAATCTTAGCAGTGATAACCCGGCGCATTTTACTAATTGAAAATGAAAACGTTATTCGGGAGTTAACCCAGCTTTGTTTGGAAACAGAGGCAGGCTGGGAAGTGCTGACAACAGCATCCAGTTATGAAGCGATTGTTAAAACTGAGACAGAGAAACTCGATGTCATCCTCATGGATGTGGACGCATTCGTCTGCGAACAGGATTTATCTGTAACCTTGCAACAGTTGCAGAGCAACCCTGTAACCTATCATATCCCTGTAATTTTATTAACAACGTTAGTGAATGGAGAGATATCCCAAATGGTAAAACTTGGGGTGAGGGCTGCGATCGCTAAACCTTTTGATTTAATGACTCTGGCTCAACAAGTAGCTGAAATACTAAATTGGAAATATTAAAAATGTAATATTTTGTTAAAAACTAGCTTCCTTCATCAGTTCTTCATTTTTTTTGCTTATTCTCTACTCCAAGGGTTATGTAGCTAATAGTTAATCCCCCAACGAACAACTAACAACAAACTTAAATACAACTACTTTGAGTAGAGCAAAGTTCTCATTTCTTTAATAGAAGAGGGAGAGTTCAATGACTCTTACGCCAGAGCGAGAGCAAGAGGCGAGGGTTGTAGTTGATAACGATCCAGTAGCAACTTCTTTTCAGAAGTGGTCGCAACCAGGACACTTTGACCGCACCCTTGCCAAAGGTGCCAAAACCACAACCTGGATTTGGAACTTACATGCTAACGCCCACGATTTCGATACTCATACTAGCGATTTAGAAGATATATCGCGCAAGATTTTTGCTGCCCATTTTGGACATCTAGCGGTGGTATTTCTTTGGTTAAGCGGGATGTATTTTCATGGTGCTCGCTTTTCCAATTTTGAAGCTTGGATGACAAACCCAACTGGTATTAAACCCAGCGCTCAAGTTGTTTGGCCGATATTTGGCCAAGAAATTTTGAATGGAGATATGGGTGGTGGTTTCTACGGCATTCAAATCACATCTGGGCTTTTCCAAATGTGGCGTGCTGCTGGTTTTACTAATACATTCCAATTGTACTGCACTGCAATTGGTGGTTTAGTGATGGCAGCGCTGATGCTGTTTGCTGGTTGGTTCCACTATCACAAACGCGCTCCCAAACTGGAGTGGTTCCAGAATACCCAGTCGATGTTAAATCATCACTTGGCTGGGCTGTTGGGTTTGGGTTCGTTGGGTTGGACAGGACACCTCATCCATGTTTCTTTACCAACTAACAAGCTGTTAGATGCTGGAGTAGCTCTTGAGGATATTCCTTTGCCGCACGAGTTCATCTTGAATCCCAGTTTGATGAACGAGTTGTATCCCCGTGTAGATTGGGGTTTTGTGAAGGGTGTAGTGCCTTTTTTCACCTTGCAGTGGGGACATTTTGCTGACTTCCTCACTTTTAAGGGTGGTCTTAACCCTGTCACAGGCGGCTTGTGGTTAACAGATGTTGCACATCATCATTTGGCGATCGCGGTAATGTTCATCGTTGCCGGTCATATGTATCGTACCAACTGGGGTATCGGTCACAGTATCAAAGAAATGCTGGATGATGCCAGAACTCCAAATATGCTGCCGTTCTTGAGCTTTATCGGGCCTGTTGGTCATAAGGGTCTATTTGAAGTTCTGACGACTTCCTGGCACGCTCAACTGTCAATTAATTTGGCAATGTTGGGTTCTTTGAGCATTATCATCGCCCATCATATGTATGCGATGCCACCCTATCCCTATTTGGCAACAGACTATGCAACTGTGGTATCTCTGTTCACTCATCATGTGTGGATTGGGGGTTTCCTGATAGTTGGCGCGGCAGCCCACGCAGCGATTTACATGGTACGGGACTACGAGCCAGAAGAAAATTACAATAATGTGCTGGATCGGGTACTACGCCATCGGGATGCAATTATTTCTCACCTGGTTTGGGTGTGTCAGTTCCTTGGCTTCCATAGCTTTGCTATGTATTGTCACAACGACACCATGCGGGCTTTTGGTCGTCCTCAAGATATGTTCTCGGATACGGGGATTCAACTACAGCCAGTGTTTGCCCAGTGGTTGCAACACATCCATACGATGACTGTAGGTAATCCAGCTCTGCAAGTTGCTGCACCTTTGGGTCATGCTTTTGGCGGCTTGCGAAATCTAGAACTAACAGGATTGGGAACCGCAGCTCCTAATTTGCACGAGCCTGTCAGCTATGCTTTCGGTGGTGGTGTAGTGGCTGTAGCTGGGAAAGTGGCAATGATGCCCATTACCTTGGGTACAGCAGATTTCTTAATTCACCACATTCACGCCTTTACAATTCACGTCACTGTTCTCGTACTGCTGAAAGGGGTTTTATTTGCCCGCAGTTCCCGTTTAATTCCAGATAAAGCTAATTTAGGCTTCCGCTTCCCCTGCGACGGGCCAGGACGGGGTGGTACTTGCCAGGTATCGGCTTGGGATCATGTCTTTCTGGGTCTATTCTGGATGTACAACTCTCTGAGTATGGTGATTTTCCACTTCTTCTGGAAGATGCAGTCAGATGTCTGGGGGACGGTAGGAGCAGATGGGGTGGTTACTCACATCACTGGTGGAAACTTTGCGACTTCGTCAATTACGAATAACGGTTGGTTGCGTGATTTTCTTTGGGCGCAATCACAACAGGTGATTACATCTTACAATTCATCACTTTCGGCTTACGGTTTAATGTTCCTGGGCGGACACTTTGTCTTTGGCTTTAGTCTGATGTTCTTATTCAGTGGTCGTGGCTACTGGCAAGAACTGATTGAATCGATAGTTTGGGCACACAATAAGTTGAAAGTTGCCCCAGCTATTCAACCTCGCGCTTTGAGCATCATTCACGGTCGGGCTGTAGGAGTTGCTCATTACCTTTTAGGAGGAATTGTTACTACTTGGGCTTTCTTCCTGGCACGAATGACGGCACTTGGATAGTAGTCCTGAGTCATTAGTGATTCGCAAATGACAAAGAACTAATGACTAATGACAAAAAACAATAAATTGACAAGCAAAACGGCTATCTAAATTATGGCTACTAAATTCCCAAAATTTAGCCAAGACCTTGCTAGCGACCCGACAACGCGACGTATTTTCTATGCGATCGCCACTGCTCACGATTTTGAAAGTCATGATGGGATGACGGAGGAAAATCTCTATCAAAGGATTTTTGCCTCTCACTTTGGTCATCTAGCAATTATCTTTCTGTGGGCGTCGGGGATTTTGTTCCACGTTGCTTGGCAAGGTAATTTTGAGGTATGGATTAAAGATCCTGTGCATGTGCGTCCTATTGCCCACGCGATTTGGGATGCTCAATTTGGGCCGGGAGCGATTGAAGCTTTTACCCAAGCAGGAGCGAGAAACCCTGTAGATATCTGCTATTCTGGCGTCTACCACTGGTGGTACACGATCGGATTGCGGACAAATACTGAATTGTATGTTGGCGCATTGTTCCTAATTCTGCTAGCGGCAGTTTGGTTGTTTGCAGGCTGGTTGCATTTACAACCTAGATTTCGTCCGAATCTGGGTTGGTTCAAAAATTCAGAAGCTCGCTTAAATCACCATTTAGCAGGTTTGTTTGGTGTTAGCTGCCTAGCTTGGGCTGGTCATTTAGTACACGTTGCCATTCCTGAATCTCGCGGTCAACACGTTGGTTGGGATAACTTTTTGTTTACTCCACCCCATCCCGCTGGTTTGTGGCCATTTTTCACGGGTCATTGGGCAGCATACGCTCAAAATCCTGATACCGCCCAGCATATATTTAATACCTCTCAAGGTGCAGGCACAGCAATTCTCACATTTTTAGGTGGTTTCCATCCCCAGACGCAATCCCTGTGGCTGACGGATATGGCACACCATCATTTAGCGATCGCAGTCTTGTTAATTGTTGCGGGTCATATGTACCGCACTAACTGGGGTATCGGTCACAACATCAAACAGATGATGGACGCTCAGACTTTCTTTGGTAGAAAAGTTGAAGGGCCATTTAATCTACCCCACCAAGGGCTGTACGAAACAGTAAATAATTCTCTGCATTTTCAACTCTCTTTGGCACTAGCGTGTCTGGGCGTTGCCAGCTCTTTGACAGCACAGCATATGTATTCCATGCCGCCTTATGCCTTTATTGCCAAGGACTTTACCACGATGGCGGCATTATACACGCATCATCAGTATATTGCCGGATTCTTAATGGTGGGGGCATTTTCCCATGCAGCCATCTTCTGGATTAAAGATTACGACCCAGAACAGAATAAAGGTAATGTCTTAGAGCGAGTGTTGAAGCACAAAGAAGCGATTATTGCTCATCTAAGTTGGGTATGCCTATTCTTAGGCTTCCACACCTTGGGTCTGTACGTCCACAACGATGTAGAAGTAGCCTTTGGCGCGGCTGATAAGCAAATCTTGATTGAGCCAGTGTTTGCTCAGTTTATCCAGTCGGCTAACGGTAAGGTTTTGTATGGATTTAACACACTACTATCAAACCCAGATAGTATAGCTTTCACAGCATGGCCTAACCATGCCAATGTCTGGTTACCGGGATGGTTGGATGCAATCAACAATGGCACTAACTCATTGTTCTTGACTATTGGGCCGGGTGATTTTTATGTTCATCATGCGATCGCTCTCGGTTTGCACGTCACCACCTTGATATTAGTAAAAGGTGCGTTGGATGCTCGTGGTTCCAAGCTCATGCCCGATAAAAAAGACTTTGGCTATGCCTTTCCTTGTGATGGCCCTGGTAGGGGTGGTACTTGTGATATCTCAGCTTGGGATGCATCTTACCTCGCCGTCTTCTGGATGCTGAATACTCTAGGTTGGGTAACGTTCTACTGGCATTGGAAGCATCTATGCATATGGCAAGGGAATGTTGCTCAATTCAACGAATCTTCTACCTATCTCATGGGTTGGTTTCGAGACTACCTCTGGGCAAACTCCGCTCAGTTGATTAATGGCTATAACCCTTACGGAACTAGTAACTTAGCTGTTTGGGCTTGGATGTTCCTGTTTGGACACTTAGCTTGGGCTGTTAGCTTTATGTTCCTAATTACATGGCGGGGTTACTGGCAAGAGTTAATCGAAACTCTAGCTTGGGCGCACGAACAGACACCTCTATCCTTTGGTTACTGGAGAGATAAACCCGTTGCTTTGTCAATTGTTCAGGCTCGTTTAGTTGGCTTAACTCACTTTACTGTTGGTTATATCGCTACCTACGGAGCCTTTTTAATTGCCTCAACGGCAAGTAAGTTTGGTCAATAAATCAACTGTTGACAGTTAAATTTTAGCTGTCAACAGTTAATAAATAAATCTCAATAATTGAAATTATAATTTGTTATTTATATTTCAAAAATCCAATTATTAAAAATATAAAGTTTCGACCTCCTCTCTTGCTTGACTGAGCAAGAGACTTTCCTATTTCTGTTTAGATTATTGTTAATTTTATTATTAAAAATCTCTAAAAATGGATTTGATAAAATCAATAATTGATATATTTGGAATTAAGATAAAAACAAATCTGTTCAACACAAAGGATACTAATAATGTCTAATACAGTTGACACGGTTGATACAGTTGATACAGATATAATAAAACCCTTCAAAGGCGATCCTTGTCTTGGTAATCTATCCACCCCTATTAATGATTCTCCTTTAGCTAGAGCTTTCATTAATAATTTACCTGCCTATCGTAAAGGGTTAACTCCTTTCATGCGAGGACTTGAAATTGGTATGGCTCATGGGTATTTTCTTGTCGGGCCAGAAGTTGTAATTGGCCCTTTACGGGAATCAGCACATGGAGCAAATCTCAGTGGATTAATAACTGCAATATATATAGCTGTGTCAGCTTGTTTGGGAATTTCCATTTTTGCGATTACAACATTCCAAGGAAATCCGAAAGGTTCTTATAGTTCTTATTCCACAGACTCATTAAGACCATTGAGAAGTCGTGAAGAATGGAGTCAATTAAATGGTGGAATTTTTCTTGGTGCAATGGGTGGTGCAGTATTTGCATATTTGCTACTCGAAAATTTTGACTCTTTGGATGCCATCCTGAGAGGAGCAGTTAATGTTAGCTACCTACCGTTTTAATTCCACTGATTTTACTTTGGATAAGTTGGAGTTTCAATTTTGAATTGTAGAGGAGTACATCATGGTAGATATGACACAACTCACAGGTGACTATGCTGCTTCATGGTTACCCTGGATCATGATTCCCCTAATTTTCTATATTTTGCCTTTTCCCGTGTTTGCCATACTATTTTTATGGATTCAAAAAGAAGATTCCGAGCAAATTCAAGAAACAGATAGCAATCTTGCAAAAGTTGGAGAGCTTGAAGCGCCTAAACCGTAAAAGAGTGTTTCTTGAAAGTGACATTTTCACGGGGGTGCTAATTTAGCTGTCAATAAACCCTCTTTAATGAGAAGAACTTACTCGTACACACTGCTCAAAGCTTAACACTGCAAGCGTTTCGCGGGGGATAAAGAAAGAATAGGTATTTGAGCGATCGCCATACCCTCGCGAAAAATTTACCTGTTGTTTTTGAGAGCGTCGGGGCATGGTATCGTTTGAGCCATGTTTTTTTGTATTTTATCTCGTTTTAATTCCCATATGGGGATGAAAGTACGAATAGTTGCTACTTGTAGTTAGGTATAAAATCAGAGGCGAAATAAAAAATCTCCTTTAGGTATCGGGCGAGATATTCTTCGCTTGCAGTTCAGACTTACAGCCACCTTATAAACGTCCGTATACAGGATATGGAGTAGCGTGACAAAACACACACCCTGATGATGTAAAGATTACGCTACCCTCAACTATTCGTTACCGTGAATAATGGGAGCAACTTCAATACCAATCGGGTTAATTTCACCAACTGGCAATGGATTACCTTGCCAGTCACGTTGGGCATCCATATACTGCATCCGTCGCTTAGGTGGAATACAAGTCATAGCTAGCGCCATAGTCATCATCTTGGTTCCACCTGTAATGTCAGCAACTCGCTTTCAAGAACAACGAGATTTAATTTTGGTACAAAACCCAGACGATTTAAGCGAATGCTATCCTAAGATTCACGCTTTCATCCGCAATTTGCAGCAAGAAGCAAGCCATGAGATTATGGCTGACTACACTGGTGGAACTAAAACTTTATCGGCGGCGTTAGTAATGGCAGCATTTGATTGCGGGATTTCTCTGTACCTCACGATTGCAGCAAGGGATAACCTAGTGAAGGTAGAACGGGGAGAATTGACGCAAAGAGTAGACACGAGTTTTCGCCGCTAAAGTAATAAATGCGATCGCATTCTCACAGCCAGCATTCCGTTTTTGCAAAAAGCCCTGCATTCTAGAAGGGTGAGGCTATACAAACCAAACCCACATAGGCGGGCTGAAATATATTAGCCCACGAAGGTGGGCTTTGTCTGTGTAGCGATACCCTTCTAGGGTATCACGTCAAAATTGGGATGCTTCCTGCTTTTCAATTGAAAACTTAATGTTGATCTAATATGTAATTGTCAAGGTTCTAAATTTTATTCCCAGCAGTGTAATAGATTACTCCTTAACTTTCTACCAGCGATCGCATCCTAATGATTGTAGTGTGATGCACACCTTAACTGGTTCAATCCCAAAAAAATCCCTCGAATCGATAAAGTATTGTCGGCGTCAATTTAATGTACAAATGGAGAATACCGGATTTGAACCGGTGGCCTCTGCGGTGCGATCGCAGCGCTCTACCAACTGAGCTAATTCCCCAAACTGCCAGTGTTTTCCGCCATTAGCCATTCTAGCATTCACTTGCTGTAGGTTGGCACTGGCGCTGTAGGTAAACTTCCTGTACCCGTTCTAGTTCTAAGTCAGTTAGATAATCTACAGTCCAGTTTGCCTGACGCTGAAGCATATGAAAAGGGTAAGTATTCGCTATACCCACTACTTGCATCCCAGCTTGTTTTGCTGCTTGAATTCCTGCGGGAGTATCTTCTATTACTAAACATTCATTTGGTTGAAGATTTAGTTCGGGATCTGCTTGATTCAGGTATTCCACAGCTAATAAATAACCGTCTGGCTCTGGTTTACTAGCAGTAATATCATCTCCAGCTACGATTACACAAAAATGTTGAGCTAATTTAGCACGTTCCAGTACAAGTTCTATTTCTTTACGGATTGCACCACTGACTAAAGCTAGCTTTAAATTGCGCGATCGCACTTGAAATATCAAATCATCTAAACCAGGATACAAAGGCAGTTTTTCCAGCTTTTCTAATTCCTGCACGTACAGATGTGCCTTCTTTTGCAACAACTGAGTTAAATATTCTTCACTTACAACTCGACCGCGATTTTTGAGTATATCCCGCACACAGGCGCGATCGCTGCGTCCGAGGCAAATTTCTTTGTACTCACCCGGTTTGAGAGTAAGATTTTCTTCAATTAGGATTTGCTTAATCAGTTGTTCGTGGATCGACTCATCATTAATGATGACGCCATTAAAATCAAACAGAACTGCCTTTAGAGTCATGCCGTTGTATTGAAAGCTGGAGAGGGAAAGCCCTGCAAATCGTTGTTGTCTAATGTTTTGTTTGTTGGTGTAGAAGTGTACTGCCGCATATTCACTTCAGCAATTTCTTCTGCTGTTGGTATCGGTTTTATGCCGCTAGACACTTGATGTATCCACCATACATCCTGGGTTTGTACTGCTTCAAATCCTGCTGCACCCATCCATGCATCCATATTGCCAGCTGCATACTCACGAATATACGGCTCCTCAAACACATCATTGAGCCATTCTAACTGACTTAGGGCCTTTTGATTACCATCGAGAATCAGTACTTGTCCACCTACCTTCAGCAATCGGAAGCTTTCTTGCAGAATTGCTTGTGATACTCTTGACGGTGTTTCGTGAAATAACAAAGCAGCCGTCACTAAGTCAAAAGAATCGCCAGCAAAACCTGTCTTTTCGGCATTACCGTGTCGCCAGTGAATATTCAAAGCTGCACTTTCGGCTTTATGACTAGCTCTTACTAGCATATAAGGGGACAAATCTAAACCAATAACTTCTGCTTCCGGGAAAGTTTGCTTGAGCATTAATGTTGTCGATCCTGTACCGCACCCTAAATCCAGAATGCGACGTGGCTGTACTTTGACAGCATCAATTAAAGCCTGGCGTACCCAAACCTCATTTGGTGGTAGCACGTACTGAGTAACAGCGTCATAGGTAACCGCCGCACCAGATTTTAGATATCCGCCCTGAATGCCATGAAAGTTTTGAGTGCTGTAGTAAGCAGGAACTGTAACATCAGCACGTCGGAAGCGATCGCTTTCCTTCTCCCAATCCACACTCTCAGCGTAGCGCCGCAACCCCTCTTCATCGATGAAATAACGTACTACAGGAGACAAAAAACGCTCCCAAATTGTATCTTGACGAACTGCCATAGGATTGTTTCAGAATCGATGACTGTTTTTACTACAGTCATTTTCTTTACAGATTTTAATATATCTGTGCGAAAGATACTTTCCTCCTTTAGGGATAGGCTTGACATTTGTTATCTTTAGTAATACATTTGTAATACATAAACAATACATAAATTACTGCCTCTCAAAAAGAAGGAAGCGATTTAAATTGTTAATTGTGTTTTTATTAGTAGTTAACCACTAAAATCTTATATATGCCTTACGAAGAATTAGAAATTTCTACTCCATCTCCAGTTTTATCTTGGGCAAATCACCCCTTAGGCTCAGAAGAAATTAAGATGGCAAAAAATGTAGCATCACTGCCATTTGTATTTAAACACGTGGCATTAATGCCAGATGTTCACTTAGGAAAAGGAGCTTTAGTTGGTTCTGTAATTGCTACAAAAGAAGCTATTATCCCTGCGGCTGTGGGTGTAGATGT
The DNA here is from genome assembly GCF_038404745.2 of Chlorogloeopsis sp. ULAP02. Taxonomy (NCBI): domain Bacteria; kingdom Bacillati; phylum Cyanobacteriota; class Cyanophyceae; order Nostocales; family Chlorogloeopsidaceae; genus Chlorogloeopsis; species Chlorogloeopsis sp. ULAP02. The sequence goes on from NZ_JAYKTT020000005.1 coordinate 118,565, forward strand.
TGGTTGCGGTATGGGTGCAATTAAAACTCCATTCAAGGGTGAACAACTAGAAGGAAAATTAAAGAAAATTAGGCAAGATATTGAAGCAGCAATTCCTACTGGTTTCAATGAAAATAAAGATGTAGAAAAAAGTGTTACCAATTGGCAACGCTGGCGTGATTTCAAAGACTTGCATTCAGGAGTGCAAGACTTGCAAGGTAAAGCAATGAGACAAATGGGTTCTCTCGGTGGGGGTGAAAGATTGCCCCTTACTGTAGTAATACAGTAATCAAAACTCGTCCAAATCGGTGAAAGCTGAGATTGCTAATACCGAGGGAAGCGGTAAAACGCCCCGTAGAGAGCAGAGGGACTTGGGCATCCTAAAATCATTTAGGATGAAAGTGTGCTCCGAACTATACCGAATCGGAAGGTATAGAATCAAGCAGAAATGTCTTGGTCGATTGCAACTTTCATCTGTGATATTGGGGAGTAATGAAAACCACAAAAATTTTTGGACACCTGAAGAAGATAAATTTATTACTACCCATTCGGTTGAGCGTTCGATGAAAGTATTAGGTAGAAGTCGAAACAGTGTTGAACTGAGACTGTGGAGACTTGGCAAGCTTAACAAGCAATTAGTAACAAATTGAATCATTTTATTGAAGTTTGTCTCGATACAGAAAACCAAATTTGGCTGATGTTGCATTCCGGTTCCCGCAATATCGGTAATATGCTTGCTCAGTGCCACATTAGTACAGCCAAGGAATTGGCTAAGATGGCAGGTAATAAATTAGCCGATCCGGATTTAGCCTATTTTGTAGCTAATACGCCGGAATTCAAAGCATATTGGCGAGATTTGCAGTGGGCGCAGGATTATGCGCGTTTCAATCGCGATGTGATGATGGCGCGTTTCAAGTACATTATCGAAAAGCATTTGGCGGGTGGAAAGGCAACTAAACCCTTATTAGAAGTGAATTGCCATCACAATTACGCTGAAAAAGAAGTGCATTTTGGTGAGGAAGTATATGTAACTCGTAAAGGTGCAGTCCGCGCCCAACAGGAAGATTACGGCATTATTCCTGGTTCAATGGGGGCAAAATCTTATATCGTCACAGGTAAAGGTCATGCCCACAGTTTTTGTTCTTGTTCTCACGGTGCAGGACGTTTGCTATCAAGAAATAAAGCAAAAAATGTCTATACTCTTGATGATTTGATAGAGCAAACAAAAGGTGTTGAATGTCGAAAAGATACAGGTGTTTTAGATGAAATTCCTGGTGCTTATAAACCAATAGACCAAGTTATGGAAAACCAATCTGATTTGGTGGAAATTGTGGCAACTCTCAAGCAGGTTGTCTGCGTGAAGGGATGAATCAACGATTTTACTGAAGGCAAATTTCAAAAGTGAGAAGGCAGTAAGAAACTGGAAAAAGGTAACTTAGTGTCTTCTGACTGTTAATCATAAAATGAATAAAAATAAGGATTATAAAAGGTGAATGAAAAAACTCTGAAAGTCTTTTTTGAAATTCATCAGGGTATACCCAGGCAAGGGCCTGGTGATTCTGAATCCACAAAAAAAGCTTTTCTAAAATTGGTTGATTTGCCATTAAATATAAAGATACTGGATATTGGTTGTGGAGCGGGCTTTCAAACTTTAGATTTAGCCAATTTGATCAATGGAAAAATTATTGCGATCGACAATCATCCTTTGTATGTCGATGAACTTAAACAGAAAGTGCTGCAAAAAGGATTTTCAGACAAAATCGAAGTAGTAAATGCTGATATGTTTACCCTCGATTTTCCTCAGGCAAGTTTTGATATTATTTGGTCTGAAGGTGCAATATACATTATCGGTTTTGAAAATGGACTAGAGCAGTGGAAGTCTTTACTTAAACAGGGAGGTTACTTGGCGGCTACGGAAATTACATGGCTCAAACCTCATCCACCCAGCGAACTAGAGGAGTTTTGGAATGCGAATTATCCCGCAATGCAGGATGTTGAAGGTAATTTGAAGATTTTTCAAAAAACTAGTGGATACAAAATTATTGATTGGTTTGTACTACCGGAGTCAGCTTGGTGGAATTATTACTATAATCCCCTTGAAGAGAGAGTGCAGCTATTAAAAAAATATTACCAAGATGATGCAGAGGCTCTTGAAGTTATTAATATGACTCAATTAGAAATTGACCTTTATCGGAAATATTCTGAATATTACGGTTATGTCTTCTATATTATTCAAAAATTGTCAAATTAACTCACAGAAAAGTCTTTGAATTCCTTACCCGATAAAAACGCTAAGGGGCTTGGATATACAGATAGGGAAAGCGATCGCCTCACACAAGTACCACGATTGTGAATTGGTGATCAGAAGATTGAAGCAGTTGACAGCATCTTGATTTTATTTTATTGTTTATTGCAAATAAATATCATTTATTAAGTGTAGTGTGACTGCGATCGCAGGTGCTTTCACTACCTTAGTATTGGTTTTTGAAGACATGAGTGCAGAAGCACACTTTGTCTACTATTTGAGTTTTCTTTGCAATTTACAATAATTGTTATGTTTGTGATTTCGCAGTTAAATTTTATTAAAGGCATTTTCCCTTCTTGGCATAGGCGTTATACCAGTAAAGTTTTTCCTAAAACATATTTCCGCGTCTTATCCTTTATGCTTAGTGTTGTACTTGCCTTAGCTTGGGCAAGTCCAAGCCTAACTTTATCGCAACGAACCACAGAAATACTTTGGGATACTTATGGTGTTCCTCATATTTATGCCAAGGATGCTCCCAGCGCTTTTAAAGCCTTTGGCTGGGCACAGATGCAAAGTCACGGGAACTTGCTTTTGCGACTGTATGGGCAAGCACGGGGAAGGGCTGCCGAATACTGGGGAGAGAAATATTTAGAATCGGATCAATGGGTTCTGACGATGGGAGTTCCAGAGCGATCGCGCTCTTGGTATAAAGCACAAACTCCTGCATTTCGTCGTTATTTAGATGCGTTTGCTGCTGGTGTCAATGCTTATGCTAAAGAACATCCTGACTTAATTGATAATGAAGTAAAGGTAGTGCTACCAGTGAAGTCGGAAGATGTACTGGCGCACCTGCAAAGAGTACTTTATTTTACTTTTGTAGTCAGCCCAGAGCAGATAGCAGGTATTACTGACGCAGAGCAAAAACCGGGATCTAACGGTTGGGCGATCGCACCGAAAAAGTCTGCAAGTGGCAAGGCGATGTTGCTAGCAAATCCACACCTGCCTTGGGCAGATTTATTTCTATGGTACGAAGCACAAATTAACGCACCAGGAATTGATGCTTATGGAGCAACACTTGTAGGAATTCCAGTTTTAGCGATCGCCTTTAATGATAATTTGGGTTGGACACATACAGTCAATACTCATGATGGCTGGGATGCTTATGAACTCAAGTTGGCTGATCAAGGTTATCGCTTTGATGGACAAGTTCGCCCCTTTCAAACAAAAACCCTTTCCTTAAAAATTAAGCAAAAAGACGGCACTTTGCGCAAACAACCACTAGTAGTGAAAAGTTCTATTCACGGCCCTGTTGTTAGCGAGAAAGATGGTAAAGTTTTAGCGCTAAGAGTTGTCGGGCTGGATCGTCCAGGCGTACTAGAGCAATGGTGGGACATGGCACGAGCAAAAAACCTGTCTCAGTTTGAAACTGCGCTCCAGCGTTTGCAACTGCCAATGTTTACAGTGATGTACGCAGATAGAACCGGAAACATCATGCATCTATTCAATGGTCAAGTACCAGTGCGTCAAGAAGGTGATTTTGAATATTGGCAAGGTATAATTCCGGGCGACACCTCTAAAACTTTATGGACAAAGATTCACCCTTACCAAGATTTACCCCGCGTACTCAACCCAAAAAGTGGTTGGTTGCAAAATGCCAACGATCCACCTTGGACAACAACATTTCCACCTGCTATTAAAGCAGATAATTTTCCGCCCTACATGGCACCACGTCATATGTATTTTCGGGCGCAGCGATCGGCGAGGATGTTGGCGGAAGATCCCAAAATAACTTTCGACGAAATGGTTGCATACAAACATTCAACTCGCATGGAACTTGCCGATCGCATCCTAGATGATTTAATTCCCGCAGCACAAAAGCAGGGAAGTGAGTTAGCAAAACGAGCCGCGAAGGTACTGACAACTTGGGATAGGCAAGCCAATGCAGATAGTAAGGGTGCAGTTCTTTTTGCTACTTGGGTAGAGGAAATGGATCTAGATCAGGCGTTTAGCCAACCTTGGAATGAAAACTCTCCACGCACTACTCCCAAAGGTTTGGCAAATCCTGCAAGTGCAGTAGCAACACTCCAAGCAGCAGCAGCCAAGGTTGAGAAAGCTTACGGCAAGCTAGATGTACCTTGGGGAGAAGTTTTTCGGGTTAAGTATGGAAATGTAGATTTACCAGCCAACGGAGGAGAAGGAAAATTAGGCATCTTTCGTGTACTCAACTTCGTTCCAAATTCTGATGGGCGCTTCCAATCTTTTGCAGGCGATTCTTATATTGCTGCAATTGAATTTTCTAATCCTGTACGAGCAATGGCACTTACTAGCTACGGTAATGCTAGTCAGCCGAATTCACCTCACAACGGTGATCAATTGCAGATGTTTGCCCAGCAACAGTTGCATCCAGTTTGGCGCAATATGAAAGATATCAAAGCTCATTTAGCAGAACGTAAGGAGTTGTAAGCAAAATGTCCCCCAGAACTTCAGTTCTGGGCTAACAGCATAAGTCCACTCACCAGTCTTTGCTAATAAATTCCCGAACTGCTGTCAAATAGGCGATCGCTTCTCCATAGGGGCGCACAAAAGCTAGCTCATGCTGTTTGTATTTGTATCCGAGTTTTATGAAACGGTATAACAAAAATTCCTGTATCAAGATAGCTTTGTTAAGCTGCCAGCACTCCTCCATCAACAGCAAGGGTGTGTCCGTTCACATAATCGGCACTATCAGAACACAGCCAAACAACAGCATTGGCTATGTCATCAGGCTTGCCCAAACGCCCAGCAGGAACAAAATTCTCGAAAGCTTTGGAATTACCACCAGTTGCTTGATTCAGCATATCAGTTTCAATCGGCCCTGGTGCGATCGCATTAATCCGGATTTTTTGTGATGCGTATTCCAGTGCTGCTGTTTTTGTCAGCATAATCACAGCTGTCTTGGAAGCGTTATAGATAGAAAAGCCAGGTGCTAGGGGACGGAAACCATTGATAGACGATGTATTAACAATCGTTCCACCATTATCTTGAGCCAACATCTGGGAAATTTCGTACTTCATACATAGAAAAACCCCCTTCACATTAACTGCAAAGATGCGGTCGTAAGCTTGCTCTGTTTGCTCTGCTAAGGAGGCATTTTGACCAAGCATACCTGCATTATTAAATGCGATGTCAAGACTGCCAAACTTATTTACAGCTGCCGCAACAGTTGCTTCTACATCTGCTTCTTTGGCTACATCTGCTTGAACAAACAAGCCATCGCTTCCTGCCTCACGAATCAGACGAACAGTCTCATTACCTTCTTGTTCACGTCGTCCGACAACAACAACCTTAGCACCAGCACAAGCAAAGGCGATCGCTGTAGTGCGCCCAATCCCAGAAGTACCACCTGTAACTAGAGCAACTTTATTCTCTAACGTTGTCATCTTATTCACACTCTATCAACCAATAAAGCAGTGTGACTGATTTAGACTCTTTTCCACAAGTAGGCACCTTCTGGTGATATAGTTACCTCATGGTTCCCAAAAATGACCGAAAACTTCTTCTCACCCCAGATTGCCCGATGCGGCAAATGCTCGATTTGGTAGGAGATAAATGGACACCACCAGTGTTGTATATTTTGTCTTCTGGTACGAGTCGATATAGTGATTTTCAACGTCAAATTCCTGGAGTTTCCAAGAAAATGCTGACACAAACCCTGAGAAGATTGGAAGCCGCAGGTATCATTCAAAGAACTGTGTATCCAGTTGTGCCGCCAAAAGTGGAATATAATCTCACTCCCTTTGGTGAAAAGCTGATTGAACCCATAGCAGCTTTGGCAAATTGGGCTAGGCAGCACCAAGAAGAATTGAGGCTTGTTTCCGAACGTCAACAGAGGAAGATAGATTAATGCCAAATGTATGATCAATTAATGTTGTTTTATCTAAGTGAAACACTCAGGAACTTAAAGATTAACAATCTAAAATCCAAAATTAGTATGAGGCGATCGCCCACGCTACCTCAACAAGAACACAAGCTTAATTTCGTCACCACAGTTTAAAAGTAAGCGTGAGAGTGCTCCTTGATCAAAAATAACTTAGCTCACTGATGCTAGATATTCTCTAAGACAGAGCTGAAGCTCTAACCAACTGTCCAAAGATGCCTTTATTTTCCCTAACCAAGCTATGACTTTTGTTAGAGGGATAATTACTTTGTTTGCAGTTAATCTTATATTTGTGTTCAAAAGAGTCAATTGGCTTGAGAATAGGTTGAAATCTTACTATATCTTATCGCTAACCTATAACTCCATTCGTTATTTGGAGTAAGCCAAAGATACCTCAAAACTGGGAAAAGACAAGAATTAACTAATGGAGTATTGGCATGACAAGTTTATTTTCTAAGGCGATCGCTAGCATTAATTCCTTATTTCAGGGACTTCAAGTAAAGCGTTTTTTGTCCATTGTTCTAGTTGGCTGTCTGCTGCTAACAACCAATGTTGCTTTTGGTAATGATAACCAAAACTTGACTGAGAAAGTTCGCGAAAAGGTACAGCAGAATGATGCTCAAAGACCGAAAACAGTAGGACAATGGAATCGGGAAGCTCGCGAAACAGAAGGCAATCCTGGGGAAAGACTTCAAAGAATTGGGCAGCAATCAGGAGAAGCTTTTAAAGAATTTGGTTCAGGCTACGCAGAGGGCGCTAAAGAAACTGCCCGTGACGTAGGAGAAGGTACAGCAAATGCAGGCAAAGATATCTCTAACCAAGTTCGCCGTTAGGCATGTGATGATACTGGGTTGAGATTGAGTCTCGGTTTCTAATACTTGCCTAAATTCCTAAATCTGCACTGTCCCTACACAGTGCAGATTTATTTTGAATGCAAATTATATAGTTTATAAGTGACCAAGTTGCTTTAGTCCGTTCAGATTGTCCCATTCTACCCACGCTTCCACAATTTGATTATTCTGCACGCAGTAGATGGCAATGTATTCTGCTTTCAGTTTTTTCCCGCTCGGTGAAGATGCCATCCAACCTAGTTGTGTTCCCTCAAATCGTTGCCTTATTGCTACTTTATCTCCTTCAGCAAGGATATCTTCGATACTTTCAAATCCATCAGGAAATGTTTCCACCTCACGGCGAAGAAACTCTTTTAGTTGATCTCGATTGCAAATTCCAGGTTTGCCAGTAGCATCGCTAAGTCGCACGAAATCGATGGCAACCAGTTCATCAAGCTTATTCCAGTTTTGTGCGTTGATTGCGTCAATGAATTCTCGAACCAAAGCCTTATGGCGATCAACTCTTTCTTTTTCCTCGCTTGGAATCATCTTAGTTACTCTTGCTGTTTTACAGCAAACATCGATCGAGCCGCTTTATTGTGTTTTCTGCCTAACTGTTTATTCAACAAGAGTGTGTTAAGTAATGCTGCTTTAGTTTGCTTCTTCAATACTGAAGTTAATTAACCACTTTAGCTTTGTTTTATTGCCATTTAGATATGCTTTGACAACTTCTGCAACTTGAGAAACGCGGGTTAATGGTGTGACATAATCAAAGATATTTGCCATGACACGAAGAGTTTCTCTTGTCCAAGGGCCATCCACGACCAGAATTCCCATAAGCATTTGATTTTTTCCTTTCCAATTAATTGCAGAAAACATCTTGTCTTTAGCATATAACGAAGCGTGGCGTGTAGAACTTTTTCGTACCTCAATGAACGCTACTGGATTTTGAGCATTTGGGATCACAAAATCAGCACGAAAATCATACACTACTCCTTTAAGACTTTCATACTCTGATTCACGCATAAAGGGTACTTGCAAATCAGATAGTGCATCAGCAACTATATTCTCTAATAAAACTTTCCCTACAAGGTCGCGAACTATTCCTTCTAAAGTAGGTTCAATAGCCTGCAAGAGCCTCTCTTTTGAAAATAAGCGGTTTCTCAAGTTGTGATTAATCCGCTCTATTATTTTCTGTGCGACAACTTTAGAAATATTCTTATCCGATGCAGTACCTACTTCCCGCTTTAGTTCTGATTTACTTCTAATTCCTGCTAATTGTTGAAAAAATGGCAACAATTCTGGTTTAGAAGATATATAATCTGCTGATAATGCTCTAAGTTGATCAGTATCTTCAAACAAAGAATCAACTAAAGAATTTGCAAAAACACGCATTCGTTCATAAACTCCTGCTGTGATTGCTGACTCTGTATCAAGAGTCACTGCTAACATACGCTCAACTTCATGTTTAATTTCTTCTGAAGTTGATGTGTCTGGATCTAAGTCTAACGAAAGACCGTGAATGACAACTAAACGACTTTCACGAGAATCTAAATTAAGATTTTGAATATTTGAAAAGCCATCAGAACTTTTACTAAGAGCAAGATAAATTTCAATATATGATTCCATCGCGTTAAACGCTACTTTATAGAGAGTAGTAGATTCTGTGACTGCAAGTTCACTATTCTCAGAAAGTTCAAGGTCTTCTTCCATAAATCCAATACTCTCCAATTGGTGTACCTGCCCCCTCACGCTTCGACAATATCCAACGATTTCCCCTAGTTCTTAAAAGCTTAATTTGAGTTTTTTCAAAACCTATTTCTTGAAGTAGTAATAGAGTCAATTTTCCTGTGGGGATGTGTACTCCATATAGATAAGCATCACCAATAATTACATGAATATCAGTATTTGATTTTAGAAGTCTAAAGCATTCAGCAAAAATTTTCTTAACTTCAGCAAAATAGGGAAAAACAAGAGAATAATAATCCTTTTTACCTGCTCTTTGTGTTCTACGTATTTTTAGTTCATCAACGAGTGGATTAACATATTTTAAAAAATCAAAACTTAACTGTTTTGCATAAAATTCGTGATTTTTCTTAATGCTTGTTGGAATAGTTGTTGTGTTTGGAATCAGAACACTTCGCACCTTATCAGTAACCTCTCTCCATGAGGTTGCATATTCCCAAAAGTACAATTCCATTCGACTCATCTCTGCATAATCAAAATTATTAAGATAGGGTGGAGAAGTGATACAAAGAGATGCTATTGAAGCAGGCTGTGATGATAAAACATGAGCTGAATCTTTGATAAAATCACAATGAAGATTTTGTTTTTTAGGTAATGAATAAAAATCTTCTATCACTTGTGCCTCAATTCGCAATAGAGCATCACAAAAGGAATATGATTTCTTTTTCGTTGTAGGTGCTTTATAAATGCCGTCAGTTTGGGATTTACTGGTTAATTCAAGAATAGTAGAGACTACCAATCTGTAAAAAAGCTTGTTATTTGTAGTAATTTCTGATTCTCTGATTTTTGCACTCACAAGAACCCTAAGCTCTGTTTCGGGAATAATTTTCTTCAGAAAAGTTAATGCATCAACTGAGTAGATATCTGTCAATTCTCCTTCATATGGAACTAGTTGATGTAATATGGAGAAAACTTCATCAGGATTGACAGTACCCAGTACAGCTTGACATTTTGCTGTTGCAAGATCGGCAAAGTAAGGATTGGCTTCGCAAGAAATAGTGCTAAAACTATCAAGCAGACTTTGAACTGGGGTGGTTCCTAAACCGCCAAATGGATCTAGCACAGTATCTCCTGGAGATAAGTTAGCTTCTTGGATACATAAAGATACAAATTCGGGTGAGTATCCTGCTATGAAATTTGCCCATCTATGAACAGGATGACGGGAGCTTGTTAGATTTGTCGGTGCAATAGCTGGGTGTATTGGTTCGGTGAAAAGCGAAAGCTGCATTATGTACTGCTGATTTTTGGAATCCAAGATTATTTATTATAAGCAAATAACTCCGACGGCGCTCAGTTTGCTAAATTTTGCTTGCGTTTTTATATCGCTTTGGGCATACTATGACGTAGTGTTAGGTTGTCGCCCGGAGGGCGTTTACCAGGCTTAGAGTTCAAGTCAGTTTTAACTGACTGAAAACTTTACCTAGTCTGATTTATCAGACTTTAGCTTTCAGCCAAGAAATTCATTTCTTGACGGACGATGCTTGGCGATCGCATCTAGAAGCGCTATCCTAAGTCTTATATTATTGCTGCGATAAATCCATCAAATTTGCCAATTTATAAACAATTCGCGCACCAACATTGCCATCCCACTCAGCGTCACCGACTTCGCAAACATCAAAGCCAATTATTTTTTTACCACTATTTACTAATTCACGAAACAAACAAAAAGCTTGCTCTAATTCCAGTCCACCAGGAACAGGAGTACCTGTATTTGGACATAGTTTTGGATCTAGTCCATCTACATCAAAGCTAATGTAAACATACTCTGGCAAATGGTCGATAATTTCTCGACATAACTCAATCCAAGTTATTCCAGAGTAAAGCTTTTGTTTAAGAATAGGATCGTAATAAGCAACAATTCGACTATTTGATTCGCCAATCATTTGCACTTCATCATGAGAAATATCACGCAAACCCACCTGCACTAACTTAGAAATCTGGGGTATTTTCATGGCATTAAACATAATGGATGCATGAGAAAATTCAAATCCCTCATAGGCATCGCGTAAATCTGCGTGCGCATCGATGTGTAAAATGCCGTAGTTTGTGTATTTAGTTGCTAATGCCTGGAAATAACCTAACGGTGAACTGTGATCGCCACCAATGACAGCAACTCGCTTACCGTTGTTCATTGCTTGCTGACACTGTTCAAATAACCATTGACTCACTAGTTGACAAGCTTGATTAATTTCTGTAAGGACAGGTGTTAAATCTGGTGTGTCTGTTAGCGGATTTCCTTGCTCAAGTCGCTCGATGATTTTTGCCGCTAAGGCACGATAATACTTATTCTTCTCTAGAAAGTCTTGGGGAATTTCCACCATAAAAATTCCCTGTTTCCATCCATCAGGATGATCAAAATCGAACAAATCTAGTTGAGGTGAAGCATCCAGAACCCGCTGCGCCCCTTTGGCAGTACCTGCGCCATAAGAAACGGTGACTTCCCAAGGTACACCAAAAACAATTAAGTTTGCAGACTCGTAATCAAACGGTAAACCAAAGAGATTATCATTGAGTTGACCGATGCCACTGGGATCATAATCTTGGAGATTAGTCATAGTACTTGAGAGAACTTCACTATTACCATGTTATGGATTAAATGGAGTGCTAACATCTCAGGTTTGTAATCAGCACTTTAGTGCTGCAAAATCAAGGACTAAACACTTATAATTCATGCGATGAACCACTAGTCCTATTTTTGGAGGATGGAAAAGTATCTCAAAAGTCGTTTTTGACGGAACGGGTTAGTCGAGTCAGCGATCGCGTGATGTTGCTAGTTGAAGAAGGTATTCGGATGGTTCTTGGACTGTAAGCTTTATTTACACTTTTAAATAATGTGAATTAACGTGAAAAGAACATTTTAGGGGTGTTAGCGTCTCAAAGAACTGATAAAGTACCTAACAAAAGCAAAAATATTAGCTTTTTACGTATATAAACCCGTATGGTTGCTTTTTCTGCCATCTATACAAGGGCGTAAGGTAGTCATGTGATAAATCACACAACGAAGGAATGAAAACGGTCTTCCTTCTGCCTACTGCCCCACCGAACTTCAGAGCCTCCTTGTGGAGGAGCTTGCGCTAACGCCGTGCGACGGTGAATCAGTCCTGAAGGCGGGTTTCCCACGCCCAGGGAACTGTGAACCCGGAGGGCGCTCTGAGTTCTCTCTGACCTCTGCCTTATTTTCAAGACAGATGGCTGAAATCACAACCCTAAGTTCTGATCTAGGAGTTGAACGGAATCATATCTATATGAAGGGCCAATACTTAGTTAGTTTTCGTCTATCATCCTTAATTAGTTTCACTCTCATCTCTAGTTTTATTGCACCTCACTCTGTAGTCGCTGCATCACCGAGAACACCCGATAAAACGGTAAACTGTGACATTCTCGTTGTGGGTGGAGGACTTTCTGGTGCCGCCACAGCATATGAAGGCTTGCTGGCAGGTAGAACGGTTTGCCTCACAGAAATTACTGATTGGCTGGGAGGACAAATTTCTTCTCAAGGAACTTCTGCACTTGATGAACGACCAACTCAACGTGCCAAGCTATATTACTCTCGTGGTTACTTAGAGTTGCGAAAGCGGATTGAGCGTAAGTACGGGAAGCTCAATCCTGGTGATTGCTGGGTAAGCGATTCTTGCTATCTACCCCGTGACGGGCATGAAATTTTGAGATCTATGCTCAGAGATGCCGAAAAACAAGGTAGAGGCAAGTTGCAATGGCTTCCGAACACAGTCGTTAAGGAGTTGAATATTAGTCCCGATCGCAAAATTATAAATAGCGCGATCGCGATCCAACACAAGCCAGCACCCAATGCCCCACCCCTAAACACTTTTACTTTATCCCAAAGCATCGAAGACGCCTATCGCTATCAAAACTCTTCTCGCTTTACCAAAAACATTATCCGCTTGGTTCCCAAACAAGCACAAAAAGGTAATGCTCCTAACTGGTATGTTATAGACGCTAGTGAAACTGGGGAAATTATTGCCTTGGCAGATGTTCCCTATCGCCTGGGTATTGATGCTCGTTCTTACTTAGAGCCTTCAGCCTCTAGTGCCAACAACGATCCCTACTGTACTCAAGGCTTTACTTATACCTTTGCGATGGAGGCAACCCAACAACCGCAACCCCAAAAAATGCCTCCTTTTTATCCAAATTATGCACCTTATTACAGTTATGAATTGTCCCGTTTGGCAAACTTTCCTTTAGTTTTTACCTATCGCCGCATCTGGAGTCCCCAGACAGGAGAAACAACGAAATTTGGAGGCATAACTTTTACAGTTCCTACCCCAGGCGATATTTCCATGCAAAACTGGACTTGGGGTAATGACTACCGTCCTGGAACCTCCAAAGATAATCTAATTTACACTCGCCAACAGCTCCAAGCTACCGGACAGTTAAAACCAGGCGGTTGGATGGGCGGACTGCGGACAGAAACTTTGCGTAGAGGCGAAGAAAATGCTTTGGGTTTTTATTACTGGTTAGTAGCAGGTACTACTGATTCCCAATTAGGAGATGGTGTCAAAAAACCACAACCAAACAATCGCTTTCTTTCGGGGCTAGATTCGCCAATGGGGACAGCACATGGCTTGTCGAAGTATCCGTATATGCGCGAAGGACGGCGTATTATTGGACGCCCAAGTTGGGGCGCTCCCGATGGTTTTGCGATTTGGGAAATTGATATTTCTCGCCGCAACTACGACGATGAATATTATCGTCAAACTCTACCACCAGGAGAATATCGCCGTTTGAAAGCAGCGTTATCTGGCTTAGAAGCCTTATCAGTCCTTTCTGGACAACAGCGACCAGAAAATGTCGCTCGGCGGACTCGTTCTACTATCTTCCCTGATGCTGTGGGTATTGGTCACTATGCGATTGACTTCCATCCTTGTATGACTAAAAGCCCACCAGAAACACCTGGAAATACAGAGCGTGCAGGTGAAAGGCGTGGGGCAGGACAAGCTTACCCCTTCCAAATTGCGCTCAGAGCTATGATTCCGCAAAAAATAGATAATTTGTTGGTAGGAGGTAAAAGTATTGCTACCAGTCATATCGCAGCAGCAGCATATCGGGTACATTCCTTTGAGTGGTCATCTGGTGCGGCAGCGGGAACTACAGCGGCTTTTGCGCTAAAAAATAATATCGCACCTTATCAACTCGTAGATAATTTACCCAGACCAGAACCCCAACTAGAAGTCCTAAAGCGTTTGCTAGAGAAAAACGGTAACCCTACCGCTTTCCCTGATACCTCGATTTTTAACCAAAATTGGGAAGATTGGAAGTAATTAGATAGTAGTTAGTAGGTAGTAGGGGCGGGTTTATTTATGTATCTTCGCCATCTTCGAGAGATTACTGTTAAAACCCGCCCGTACAGTAGTTAGTAGGAAGTTCTTTACCAATAACCGCTATCCACTAACCACTAACCTCTAACCATGAACTAAACTAATAATTTGTAGTGTAGTTTTGGAAAAACTTGGGTTAAGTATTTATGGTTACCAGACTTTCAGCAGCTTTTTACGGGATGGCAACGGCACCAACTGTAGCTCCTGAACGGTCTAGTCAAGTTACCCGCAAGACCTATCCAAATTACAAAGTCATTGTTTTGAATGATGACTTTAATACTTTTCAGCACGTAGCTGAATGCTTGATAAAGTATATTCCGGGTATGACTAGCAATCGCGCTTGGGAACTCACTAACCAAGTACACTACGAGGGTCAAGCCATTGTCTGGGTTGGGCCTCAAGAACCAGCTGAACTCTACCATCAGCAGTTACGTCGAGCCGGTCTGACAATGGCTCCTCTGGAAGCTGCATAACTAAACTAAATAATATGAAAAAACCTACCCCAGACACTCGTAAGGCAAGCTCTCCTAAAAATGGCAGATTAGTTTGGAATCACTCAACCCACATCCCTGGTCTGATCCCCATTCTTGAACGTCTCTGTAAACAGGGTGGCATTCAAACTATAACCCCAGGACAGATTGGACGAGTAAAAGGTCATTGCCCAAACTTGCAATTGCGGGTGTCTGTACCCATTCGGGGAGGTTTTAAAGCGATCGCGCGTCAGGGCAAAACAGTGCAAGAGGTATTTATCCTTACTACTTTGCAGCAGAATCAACTTGAAGAAGCGATTGCGATCGCGATGAAATAGTTGTTAATAGTCAAAAGTCTAGATTTCTTTTGCTATTGATTTTTGACTAGTGACTATTAAGCGTTGACTACTCCTGAACATGCCGTACAGCAAATTTATGTAGAGGCAAACTGACAATACAAGAAAATGTTAAAAAATATGATAAAGCAGTGGTGATTCTTAAAGTCATATGTATTGCTTCCCAGTGTGGTAAAGCAATTTTTTCAATACCAAAAGCAACACAGTAAACTAGCCAATATGAAAAGCTCATTCTAAACAGTATTTGTTCTGTGATTTCAGCTTCATCATTTTGTTGTTTGTTATTCCAAAGTAAAGCCAAACCAAGAATACAAGCTACAAATGAAACAGCAACTACAAAATCATGACAAAGAAAACTCACTAAATACATTTGTGCTGATCCCCAAAGTTTTCCATTGCAAGAATCAGTCTAAAGGAATATTTATTCGAGTTAAGCAAATAGTTACAAACTGAAATAGATTACAGCAAAAAATGTAAATAAATACTACGAATTTATAAATTTAGTTATGGAATACAAAAGTCAGAAGCCAGAATTCAGAATAGCAGCACAATTAAGCTGTCAGCAATTTGCTAACTTCTTGCAGCCGTTATAGAAATAGCTGCTGTTGGTAATTGCGAAGTTAACCCATATATCTTTAGTTTTGGGAAATTCATTACTAAATTTATGAACAGACAACACAAATTGATGTGCCTTCTGCCAAACACCTAAATCTTGAAAAGTTTTTGCTGTTTCTGTTCTGATTATTACTCCTAAATTCTGACTTCTGTCTTCTACTTAATCTTCAGGATAGAACTGGCAGCCTGGTACAAAGATGCCACATTTAAGCCATCTGTTGGATACTCAACTACAGCAAAGTTACATACAGCTTGATATCGAGTTCCATCAGCAGCTATGAATATTTGTTGGCGGAGGGTAGTTAAAAGATCCGAGAGGCGATCGCTCATTTCAGCCTTTGTTAAACCTGGTATGCCTACCACAAATTCTCCACTTCCCCAGTAACCCACAACTTCACCGCCGCGAAACGTGGATTGAAAAAGGCGGCCCCATTTTTGTAATACTTGATTACCTGCTTCGTGACCGTACCGAATATTTATTTGTCGTAAGTCAACCACATTGAAGATTGCCAGGCAAACCAATTGGTTGTGTTTCTGAGCATGGATAATCAACTGTTGCAAATCTCGATCAGAATGAGGCTGATTTGCAACTCCCGTGATCAAGTCTTTGGTAAAGAAAGCTTGTAATAAGTGAGCGCGTTCTAGGCGATGAGTAATCCGCGCTAGCAATTCTGCACCTACTACAGGTTTGACAACATAATCATCAGCACCAGCAGCAAATACCTGTTGTACCGTTTCCATCTCCCGATGAGCAGTGAGAAACAAAATTGGTAATTCCTGCCAATTGGGATCGGTACGAACTGCCTGGCAAAGCTCAATCCCGCTCAACTGAGGCATATCCACATCTAGAATTAACAAATCTGGCATGACAGCTTGGAGTACCTCCCAAAAACGTAGTGGATCTTCTAGTTCTGCCATCCGTATGCCCCAAGGTTCTAACATCGGGCGTAGTATCCCTAGCATGACTGGATCGTCATCTACAACCAGTATATTTATTACTTGAGAACGGCTGCGCTGTAATATCTGTAATGCAGTATTCCAAATTTGAGTAGCTGTGACGGGTTTAGCCAGAAATCCCCGTGCTCCAGCACGAGCTACTGTGACGCGATCTACCAATCCATCACCAGTAGCAAGTATCAGTACTGCCAGAGGTGGAGTACGATTAGCTAAGTCTAATAGTAGTGCCAAACTTTCTTCTCGCCACCCCGCCTCATCTATACTGAGTATCACCAAATCGGGTGATGTATTTTGCAGGTAGTGTTTAGCATCCTCTAACTTGGTAATTTGTTTCCAGTAAATATCCCCTGTCTGTACTAATTGTTGCAATTGTAATCCTAATTGCAAATCAGGATCGATGAGCAGTAAACGGGCATTAGGAAGGGGAGAGAGTGGAGGAGTGGAAGACGCGGAGAAATTATTAAATTTATTCCCCGCGTCCCCTTGTCTGGGTGTCCCCCTATCCTCTTTCCCCTGTTCTTTCAGATTTAATAAATTGTCTAATTTCTCTATCAGTGACAGTAATTGTCGCTGTTGATCTGTCGATAACTTAGCGTCACCCTCTAGAATTTGTTCTATTTCTCGTGCCGTCTGGGTACCAGTTTCTTTACCAAACATTCCCAACACACCAGCTAGTTTGTGTGCTGCTCGCCCCGCAGACTGGCGTAAATCAGAACCTAATTTTCCAGTGCGCAATTCTCCTGCGGCTTGTTGCAGTAGTTGTATCCGTTCTGCCATTAGTCCTTGATACTGATTCCACATTCCACTCATCGCTTGATTGAACTGCTGTTCAACATCTGGATTGGGAATTTTGGTTGGGGAGGTTGAGATTTGAGATTTTTCCTGGGAATGTGGTTTCAGCCGATATCCTACACCATAGACATTTTCAATCCAGTCTACTGCTCCTGCTGCTTTTAACTTTTGCCGCAAGCCTTTGATGTGCGACTTTACACTTTCTTCTTGAGGAGGATCGTCAAATGTCCACAGATGCTCAATAATATCACCCCGACTATAAACTCGCGCTGGATTCCGCAAGAATAGCTCCAATAGGCTGTATTCTTTGGGTGTTAATTCTACTGCCTGATCTTCGTACTTAGCCTCACAAATACTTGGATCTAGTCGTAGTGAGCCTACTTGTAATACGGGAGTACGAGGAACATCTCCCCGACGCAACAGCGCTCTTACCCGTGCTTGAAGTTCGCCAACCTCAAAAGGTTTAATTAGGTAATCATCTGCACCTGCATCCAGTCCGCGAATACGATCGCTACTGGCATCTTTAGCTGTCATTAATAAAATCGGAGTGAAAAAGCCTTTGGAGCGCAATCGCTGGCACAAGGTAATACCGTCTACTTTTGGTAGTCCTACATCCATCAGAAGCAGGTCATATTTAGTACTTTCGGCATATTCCCAGCCAGCTTGCCCATCCGCGACGATATCTACAACATAATTGTGCTTGTGGAGCGATCGCGACAAGATATCGGCTAAAACCTCGTCATCCTCGATGAGCAAGATTCTCATTCCTCGTTTCTCCCATCTCTCACTGCTGTCAATATATGAGGAGAATCGCCTGTTTTTAGTAAGTATGTCAACTGAATATAAAAGTGCGAAAAATTACTAATAATTTGGCTATTTTCTCATAGGTTATAAATTAAAAATTATTTTGTTCAAACTGGCATTAACTAGCAAATACTATCTATAAATACTTGAATCCTCTATCAATGCGATCGCGGCGAAAAACTCTAAGTATGAAAATTTTGTATTTTCTGTTACTAGCCCCTTGCATTTTACACCAAAGCTGGCAAAACCTTTTCGCTAAAAACCTCAATAAACTGCTGCTGCTCACGGTTAACATTGTGCAGAATTAGTTCATCAAAACCCAATTCAATGTAATTTTGCAACCACTCAATATGCTGGTTGCAGTCAGCTGAGATGCGGATGTGTTCGTAGAGTTCCTCTGGTTTGACAAACTCTCCAGCGGCATCAAACTGCTGGGGAGTTCGCAGTTCTGTCATGACGATATTCTTGAAAATGTTGTTGCGCCACTGTTGATGTGCTTTTTGTTTTGCAGTTTCTTCGTCGCGATCATAAGAAAGTTGAACTTTTAAGATCATTGGCTTTCCTTCTCCACCTCCACGGCGAAAAGCATCAACCACTTTTTGCAATTCTTCTAGTGGGTGAGAGATTGTAATTAATCCATCAGCCCAACTCCCCAACCATTCTGCCGTTTTTGCAGTAACAGCAGCACCAATAATTAGAGGAGGAGTTTGTGGACGAGTATAAAGTTTTGCCTCTTCAACACAAACCAAACCGTGATGAGTAACGGTTTCCCCAGCCCAAAGAGCGCGGATAATATCAACACACTCTTTGAGGCGGGTATTGCGATCGCTTTTACAAGGCCATTTATCTGCTGTGATTTGTTCATTCACTGCCTGACCGCTACCTACTGTTAGCCAAAAGCGGTTGGGGAACATTTCTGCTAGGGTTGCCGCGGCTTGAGCTATAATCGCAGGATGATAGCGTTGTCCAGGAGCGCAGACAACACGGTAGGAAAGCTGGGGAGTTGCTTGCATTGCCGCACCCAGCCACGACCAAGCAAAGCCGCTTTGTCCTTGTTCTTCACTCCAAGGGTGGAAGTGATCAGAAGACAGAGCAAGGCCAAAGCCTGCTTGTTCTGCCATCTGCACATATCTCAACAGTTCGCTGGGTTTGAATTGTTCGTGGGAAGCGTGATAGCCAATTTTAACCATAAATTTTTCTCCGTATCAGTTGCAGTCCCTGTTGATTGCGTGTTGTGTAATGTCTTCAGAATGCTCCAAGTAGTTGTAAAAGATAGATCAATGCAAATACCGCAAAAAATATTCCCGCGATCGCTGTACCAGCAAAAATTACTTTCGATGGTTGTAGTTCCTTTGGCAGCATTCGCTGGTTGAGGAAGAGCGTAAGTCCGGTAACAATGGGAATATGAGCAGCTTCAATTGCGCCTGCTGTTTGCAGCAAACCAACAGGTTGACCGAAGAACAAATAAACAGCAATTGGTAAAATCACCAGTAGAACTACAATGTAAACACGCTGCAAGAACTTCTCGTTAGTCCACCATCCCCGCACACCAAAACCTTGAAGAATAATCTGCGTACCATCGGCAAACATCCGTCCAAAACCATCTTCTACTGAGAGAACAGTACTACAAAAGGTGATAAAAACAATCGCCACCATAAACCAGAAGCCAAACGGCCCCCAAAGGTCGCCTAGTAGTCTTCCCAGAGTTTCTGCTACCTGATTTTCTTGTGGTACAATTCCCAGTGGACGCAGCAATTCACCACCAAGAATCAGGAAAGATAATGCTGCTAAAAGCGCACCAACTACAGCTAAGGTGTTGGATATAGCCATTAGATTTAACCAGCCACGTAATTTCTTTTTTTGCTCCTGGTTGAGTTGTTTGGGGTTTATACTTTCTTTTCCTTTAACACTAGCAGCACCGTAACCTCTGGCTTCAACCCAGTAGGAATACCACATTAACCCGGCTGCTCCAGCTAGCATAAAGCCCAACCAAGGTAGTATTTCTTGATACTGTATATTTTGAGGTATTTGCGGTATTAATCCGGCTACTAGTTGACGAACACTAGGAAAAACAAGAATAGCAGCTGTTACCACTGCCACCGTGCGAGCAATTCCTACATAAGAAGAAATCTTCTCTACTACGTTGTATTGTCCAAACAAAACAATTGCCGCCGTGACAACGATGATGATTACTGTCCATAGTTGGACACCTCCTCCAGTAACCAAAATCATTGCCGTAGCAGCGGCTCCTGCCAGCCCAGCAACAGTAGAAATCGCTACCACTAACTGCGGTAGCAATATCAGCCAAATAGCCCAGTTTTTTGGCCCAGGAAGTTGCTTGAAACCTTCTAGGATAGTTGCACCAGTACAAACTGAAAAGCGGCCTACCTCACCATTAATAAACCATTTCAGGATCACAGCAGCAAGTAACGCCCACAGTAGAGAGTAACCATAGAATGCGGCAATTCTAGGTGTAAATAGCAATTCACCAGAACCCGCAGCCGAAAGCATCCATAAAAAACTTGGCCCAAGCCACTTCAGGTTTTCCCATCCATGTGGTGACTCTGGTATATTTTCTATATTTTGTTCTTGCTGAATTTTAGCGGCTTGTGCTGATAAATCGCGATCGCTTCTTTTATTCATTTCCTGGAGAAGATGAACCTTTGTGGCTACAGCCAGATTTTGTCGAATATCTGCAAAAGGCTCATCAATCAAAAGTAAAGTTTCTATTTCTACCTTAAGATTACTCTTATTTACTGAAAACTCTGCCAATTAACCTGTCTGCGGTAGGATGCACCTGTACTAAAAACACAGATCCCCGACTTCTTATTAAAAAGTCGGGGATCTTAGACTTATCAACAATTATCAAAAAGCACCCCACTCAAATTCGCCCCTTTTAAGTCTACTTGGGAGAGATTTGCCCCTCTCAAATCTGCCTCACTTAAATTGGCGTTACTTAAGCAAGCATGACTTAAATTTGCTCCTCTTAGATTTGCCCGTGATAAATTTGCTGAGATTAAATTAGCTCTAACCAACTGTGACTGACTCAAGTTAGTATCGCTTAAATTAGCATCTTGTATATCTGCTGCTGTTAAGTCTGCCTGACTAAGATTAGTTCCACTGAAATTAGCCAAATTTAATTTCGCTCTACTTAAATTTACTTCACTCAAAACAAGCGAACAGAGCTTGGCAGATCTCAAATTAGCATTAATAAAATGTCTTTCTCCGATTGCATAACGACGCAAAAGTTCATCTGTTGTCAATCGCTGTGAAACAGCAACCCAAGCACCTTGATAACACCATGTAGCTTCCATCAGATTAGTAGCAGTATTAATAGCTACCTCATCACATTTAGAAACGATCACACCATTGCAGCCATCCCAATCACCTTTGAGCATAAAGGCAATTTCATTAGCGGCAGCAATTGAATCGAACAGCAAAACAGATTTTTGAGGGCTTTTTAACCAGCAATTTAAAGCTGTTGATATTATGTTTTTCATTCTTTGATAACCTAATTTAAAAAAACAATCGGAGCTAGAGATAATCCAACTCCGTGCTATTTACTTATATTTTGTGCAAAAAGCTCAGTGACTGTAATTTTCAACAAGTTGGATATTTTGCTTCTAGTCTTGATATCCACTACTGATTAGTTTAAAGATACAGCGTTGGCATCAATTACAGTAGATGTTTGAGTGGAATGTGAGGTCGCAGAATTGTCTTTTTGACGATTTTTACGTTTTTCTGCAATAATTTGGGAAACTTCTGCAACAATTAAGCTAGCAACCAGCCCATCATCAATCCATCCCAAAAAAGGGACAACATCCGGTGAAATGTCCAACGGGCTGATTAAGTATACTAAGCCAGCAATGACTGCAAACCAGCGATATTTAGTGTTACGGAAAACTTTACGAATATTGTCTACTAAGAGCTGAGTAAAAAATCTCTTGCCCATTGAGAATGTCCTATAACTAACAATATTAATCATGACAAATTTGCACATAAAAGTCTTGTGTTGATAACCCTTAGCTTTGTAGTGAAAACTCACCGCCCAAACTTATGTACGGTTAACCGTATCTTATCAGTGCAAGAATTTTGCTGTAGTTTCTATCATCACCAGTAAGCAGATGTATTGTAGTGCGATCGCTCTTTTGAGCCTTATATCCATAAAACTTTATATAAAGAATTACTCCTTTCTCACAACTTCCTCACATTTTTTTCTTAGCGTAGTAGTAGTAGCCAATCAAAAAATAAAATTAAAAATAATTTCCTCTATTTTGGATGGAGATAAGCATAATTTTCTGTTGCATTGCGATATTGGAAAACACCGCTGCAATGGTAGAAATGTTATGTCGCTATCAAACAAGAAGGTACAGAAGCAAGTTTGTGAAGGAAGGGCTATCTTTGGCTTAGTACAGCATTGAATAACGAAAAATCGGGCAATGACAGAAAATATATTTGTACAGACCTGGCTTGACGGTGTGCCGTTACTAAATGGCAATTCTATGGAATCGGCAATGCCTGGAAATGTGATGCACAGCAACTATGCTCTAGAAGAGCAAGATATCCTCAACCCTGGTAATGTCTACTGGAATCTTTCGACTCCAGCCCTCTATGAAGAAGCGATTCGACGGCAAGAGGGAGTGATGGCAGCTGAAGGGCCATTTGTTGTGCGTACCGGTCAACATACAGGGCGATCGCCAAATGACAAATTCATTGTTCGTGAATCTAGCAGTGCAAATGAGATTTGGTGGGGAAAGGTAAATTATCCCATCAGCGAGCATCGTTTTGAGGCTCTACACGCAAGAATGTTGGCATATATGCAAGGACGAGATCTGTTTATTCAAGATTACTATGCTGGTGCTGACCCCAACTATCAGCTGTCGGTTCGCTTCATTACCGAGACAGCATGGCATAGTATCTTTGTCCGCAATCTATTTATTGAACCATCGCGGCAAGATCTCGCCAGTTTTTTGCCTGATTTTACTGTCATTGCTTTGCCCAACTTCCATGCCAAACCAGAAATTGATGGCACCCATTCGGATGTCTTTATTGTCTTAAATTTCGCCCGTAAATTAATTTTGATTGGTGGCACCAGTTATGCTGGTGAGATTAAAAAATCTATATTTACAACCCTTAATTATCTGCTACCTCACCATCACGTCCTGCCGATGCATTGTGCTGCCAACGTTGGGCAAAGTGGGGATGTGGCTTTGTTTTTTGGATTGTCTGGTACGGGTAAAACAACTCTTTCTGCTGACTCAAAGCGCACGCTGATTGGTGATGATGAACATGGTTGGAGCGATCGCGGCATCTTCAATTTTGAGGGTGGCTGTTATGCCAAGTTAATTCGCTTATCTAGGGAAGCAGAACCGGAAATTTATCAAACAACGCAACGCTTTGGCAGCATTCTAGAAAATGTTGTGATTAACCCTATCACCAGGCATTTAGATTTAAATGATGCCAGTCTTACAGAAAATACCCGTGGAGCTTACCCAATTGAATATATTAGCAACGCCAGCTCCACTGGAATGACTGGTCATCCGCGGAACATTATTTTCCTCACAGCTGACGCTCTGGGAGTATTGCCACCAATCGCCCGATTGACTAATGAACAGGCGATGTATCACTTTTTAAGTGGCTATACAGCGAAGGTAGCCGGAACAGAAAAAGGGTTGGGACACGAGCCTCAAGCTGTCTTCAGTGCCTGCTTCGGCGCACCTTTTATGGCTTTGCACCCCAGTGTTTATGCGGCTTTGTTGGGGCAAAAAATTGAACATCATAAAGTAAAAGTGTGGCTCGTCAATACAGGTTGGACAGGTGGCTCTTATGGTGTAGGAGAGCGCATCCCCATCAAACAGACTCGCGCTATGTTAACAGCAGCCCTCAGTGGCGCATTAGACGAAATACCCACGAAAGTTGATCCGGTGTTTGGTTTCCATGTCCCAGTTCGCTGTCCTGGGGTATCTGAGAAGTTACTGACTCCTCGCTTGACTTGGAGTGATCCTGATACTTACGATATCCAGGCTTATAAACTTGCAGAAATGTTTATGGAAAATTTTAAGCAATTTGCAGATGGAGTTCCTCCTCAAGTGCGATTGGGCGGGCCTTTACTAGGAAAAGAAAATTAACTAATTTCTTAATAAAAAAGCCAGTAGAAGAAATACTACTGACTAACAGTAAAGCCAATTGGAAGTTATTGAGGAATCATGGTCTAAAAATTAGAATTCCAGAGACTAAAATTTATGTAAAGTGATATGCAATTTTCATGCAACACCTGGTAATTTGTCTTTGGCATCAAAAAATTTCCGCTGAAGTTGCAAAGAAAAAAGCTAGTGGGACACACACCACTAGCACAAAGCAAGCCAAAATGTAAAGTCAATCTCATGAACTAAAATTGATAATTTCAAAAAACGATCATCTCGTAAAGTTATATGCAACTTTCATGCAACAAGATACCTCTTATACAATTTCCCTAAATTTTGGCTACGGATGGAAATAAGGTTTGTAATTGCGCTTAAGCGCTACTACAAACTATGTGTAGCCTTAATTTGGAGAATTGGTATTATTTAGTAATTTGTAGGGTGTTTTGAAGCGGTGCGTTACGGCTAGTTCTCGCTCTTTCAAACTCTCAAATCTTTAATCTAGCCGTAACTCAGCCCACAAAATTTCCACAAACTGCCCGCTCCAATATGCCATTGCAGTGTATGCTGGCAAAGGAGCGATTCAAAAATCTATGTTTATGAAATTACTACACCGTTCTGACTTATATGGATGGTCGAGCTTCGATGAAGAACGCAATGTAGATTTCAATAGCGTTGCTTGGATTCGTCCCCAGGGAAATATTGTTATAGATCCATTACGTTTATCGAGCTATGACTGGAAACATCTTAATTCCTTGGGTGGTGCGAGTTGGATCGTTATTACCAACTCCGATCATGTACGTGCTGCCAAGCAAATCGCTAATTCTTTTAGTGCCAAAATAGCAGGCCCCATCGCTGAAAAAGACTATTTTCCGATTAAGTGCGATCGCTGGCTTGCTGAAGGTGATGAGTTAGTACCAGGATTG
Organism: Chlorogloeopsis sp. ULAP02; assembly: GCF_038404745.2. Lineage (NCBI taxonomy): Bacteria > Bacillati > Cyanobacteriota > Cyanophyceae > Nostocales > Chlorogloeopsidaceae > Chlorogloeopsis > Chlorogloeopsis sp. ULAP02. Next base: position 143,677 of record NZ_JAYKTT020000005.1, read on the forward strand.
CAGGTACTGGAGTTACATGGCTCAAAGACCCCAGGTGAGTTAGCATTGCTTTTAGAAAAAACAACCCTAATTACTGGTGACTTGGTACGAGCACATCAAGGGGGCAGTTTAATGATTTTACCAGATGGGAAACTTTCTAATCGAGCAAAAGCTGTTGCTTCAGTTCAGAGATTAGCAAAGATAAAGGAAATAGAGGCTGTACTGGTAGGTGATGGCTGGTCGGTATTTCGAGATGGTAATCTGGTTTTACAAGAACTTATAGATAACATCAGCAAATCTTGAGGAACTAGCACAACAAAACAGTCGTAATGAACTCACTAAATATGAAAAAGGGCATTGGGCATTGCTATAAAAATTTCTTCCCTACACCCTTTTTTAAGAGAAACTGTCATGCGATAAATCATACAAATAGCCAATAAGAATCTCTTTTCTCTAGCCCCTCGTCTTTCTACCACAATGAACCGATGATTTGAGACTCAGGGCAAATCCTGCTGTTAACAGTGTGAGAACCCCAGTTACCCAAAAAGGAGTGCTATAGCTAATACTGACGAGTAAACCTGCCACAGCAGGGCCCATCGCAGTAGAGATACTTAAGTAAGATGCATTGATTCCTTGAACTTCACCTTGTTCGCGATCGCTGCTATTGATAGATAAGATAGCACTGATCAGTGGGATCGGAAACGAATTGGTGATACCCAAAAGACACACTAAGACAACGAACGCAGGAAAAACAGGAAAGAGGGGAATTAGTAGAAAAACTGCGGCTCGTCCAGCAATTGCCACAGCCAGAATATTGGCAAGATTGAACCTTTTTGTCAGGGGTTCGACAGCAAAAATTTGTGTAAGCACGCCCACTACGCCAATGAGTGTAAATACGATCGCCAAAGTTTGGGCATCTTGATTGAGAACCTTGAGGAAGAAGGGTTGAAAGGCAAAGGTGAAGAGTGTAAATGTAAAGCCGCTAAAAAACGTTAGCACAAATGCCTGACCAAGCTTTGGATGCAATGCAGACTGAAAGATTTTACTGAAACCAAACATTTGCCAACTCAGTTGCAATTTCTGTTTTTGTGGTAAGGTTTCTGGCAGTAGTAACCAAGTTAGAACAACAGCTAAAAAGGCAATAATGGCTCCGGCAAAAAAGCTCATCCCTAGTGAAGAAACTCCCGGAAAAGTCGGTAACAATTGAGCAAAGTAACTAATAGCAGGCCCTGTAACAAATCCTAAGCGAAAAGCAGCATCAAGTAAGCCAAATGCTTTAGCGCGATCGCCTGGTGCAGTCGTGTCAGTAATAATAGCTCTAGTAATGGAAGTGTTTCCTCCTGTCAAACCATCGAAAATCCTAGCGGCAAAAAGTAACCAGGCAACAGGTGCAAAGCTGGCGAGCAAATTCGCGATCACGGTTCCCACGAGACTGATGACAAGAAGCGGCTTGCGTCCCATCAAGTCAGAAAAGCGCCCTAAAACAGGAGTAGCTATGAATTGAGCGATCGCGTAACCTGTAGTGAGCAAACTGGCTTGAAAATCGCTCAATCCAAATTGTTTGGCGTAGGGATAAAGAATGGGAATAATAATTGTGAAACTGACTGAGTTAATAAAGGCAATCAGAGCAATAATCCAAAATTTTAGAGGGAGATCGAACTTCGCTTTTAGGACTTTCAAAAGACGCATGATGAAAAAGGAACGGGGAACAGTAAGGTGTTTTGTTGCCAAGCGCAACGCACCTCTTATATTTACTAAAAATCAGATCCCCGACTTCTTAAAGGAAGTCGGGGATCTAGGCAAAAAACTAGCTCTTCACTATGCCATATTGGCAACGGTTTCTACAAAACTCTGAGAAATAAAAGGCAGGATGTCGTGGTTCTTAGCGTTTGCTTTGCCTTCAATGAATACTACTAAGAGGTAGGGGCGGCAATCTGGTATTTCAATATACGCTACATCATGGCGAACTTGACTAGTCCAACCTGCCTTTGACCAAATTTGTGCTGTTTGGGGAAGTCCACCGCCTAGAAAACCTGTAACCTGATCTTCTTCAACATCCTTGGGCAATTCATCAGGGTTCAGACTGCGTTTGAGTAGAGCCATCATTGATTGCGATCGCCCACCAGACACTGCCACTCCCCCGACAATACTGTGCAATAATCTAGCGGTAGCATTTGTTGTCAGCATATTGCGATTTTCTAGTAACTGACCGTAAAATACGCGTTCGCGTCCGTATGGCCCATCACACCAGGTTTTTTGGCAGGCGTTAATCGTTTCCATTTCCGCCCACCCCAAAGACTGATAATAACGGTTAACAAGATTGCGTTGTAGTTTCCATGTCTCAAAAGGCCCTGATGGTAATTCTGGCCCTGATGTTGTGCCAGTTAGCACATCTATTACTAAACTGGTAGCATCATTGCTAGAGTCCACAATCATATCACGCATGGCTCTTTCTAACTCAGTGGAAGTCTGCAACATTCCTGACTCTAGCCATTCTTGTATCGCTACTAAATAAAACAACTTCACCACGCTTGCTGGGTAAATTCGCTCAACACCTCTATAAGTGAAACCACGGATGGGATGATTCCAAAAGGCATCTGGAGTGAGAGCGCCACCAGTATTTACTAGTACAGGTGGATCGTAGACAATCCAAGTTAGGGCAATTTGGTTACGGGCTAAGGTCGGAAATTTTGTCCAAGTAGCCTCTAAAATAGCATTGCCTAACCGTTCGAGTTGTTCGTCTTTATTGAAGAAAGCCATTGTTATTCTTGTAGGATGTCCCTTAATCTCAGATCCAAAATCCAAAATCTCATCTTAGGTGAGTACGAGTGTCTCGCTAACATAAACATATACGATTCTCCCGAATGTACGCGCCTAGCAACACAAGCTGCATCAGGACGACATTTACAGGTGACATCAACTGAAACGGATGCACAGACGGGTAATAAAACATCTGTACAGGTATGTTTGTGTGAGGATGATTATCCAGGGTGGTTATCGGTTGCAGATTTAAATTTATTACAGACTGCTACTGTACTCTATCAGGCTAAATCTTTTTCTGAATCTGAAGTTAGAAAAATGCTACCAGAGGTAATAGCTTTTGCCCATCAAGCGATGGAACAGCCTAATTATTACCTTTGGGGTGGTACAGTTGGGCCAAATTACGATTGTTCTGGTTTGATGCAAGCAGCTTTTTGTTCAGTTGGTATTTGGTTACCGAGAGACGCTTACCAGCAGGAAGCTTTCACCCAGCCAGTTACAATTTCCAACTTAGAAATAGGCGATCTCATATTCTTTGGGACTCCCCAAAAAGCCACTCATGTGGGACTCTATTTAGGGGATGGTCGTTACATCCATAGTTCTGGGAAAGATAAAGGACGTAACGGTATTGGGATTGACATTCTCTCGGAACAAGGCGATGAGGTTAGTCAGTCATACTACCAGCAGCTACGTGGTGCTGGCAGAGTGGTGAAGAGTTACGAAACGCATAGTCACAAAAGAAAGGGTTTAAGGGTGTGAGGGTATCTGGGTGTAAGGAAAAATTATGTGGGTACATGAAAACCCAGATGGGTGAATTTAAATCGTTCCCCCATACCCCTATACCCTTCCCTATACCCCTAGCAAAAAAGGACACAAGTAGGTATGAGGAGTGAATTAATTGCTAACGGGATGGCTGGACAATCTGAAACAAAGTCCTTATCCATCCCTGATGTCTCTGTAGTGGTGCCTGTGCGTGATGAAGTGGAAAGTTTGCCTCACTTGTTGGAGGCGATCGCTTCTACGTTAAAAAGTAGTCACTTAAGTTACGAAATTATCTGTGTCGATGATGGTTCCACGGATGGTTCAGATCGGTTTCTCAAGGAACAAGCGCAAATTCGTAATGACTTAAAAGCCGTGATTTTACGTCGTAACTACGGTCAAACTGCGGCAATGGCAGCTGGATTTTATTACGCCCACGGCAAAGCAGTTGTAACTTTAGATGCCGATTTACAAAATGATCCTGCGGATATACCCATGCTATTAGCAAAGTTGGAGGAAGGCTACGATTTAGTGAGCGGTTGGCGGCAAGCACGCCAAGATGCTGCGGTAACGCGCTTACTCCCTTCTAAAATTGCTAATTGGCTAATTCGGCGCGTCACTAGCGTGAATATTCATGACTATGGTTGTTCGCTCAAAGCCTATCGTGCCGAACTGGTGGCTGATATGAACCTCTACGGAGAACTGCACCGCTTCTTGCCAGCCTTAGCCTATATCGAAGGCGCGAGAATTACAGAAATACCTGTGCGCCATCATGCCCGTCGATTTGGGCGTAGTAAGTACGGTTTGTCGCGGACATTTCGAGTCTTGATGGATTTATTAACCATTGCTTTTATGAAAAAATTCCTCACCCGCCCAATGCACGTTTTTGGACTGTGGGGCTTAATTAGCATAATTTCAGGAGGTGCGATCGGCATTTACTTGACTTGGGTAAAATTTGCTTTGCATCAAGATATTGGCGATCGCCCTTTATTGATTTTGGCAGTACTCCTTTTGGTAACTGGAGTACAGTTATTTTGCTTCGGTTTGTTGGCTGAGTTATTGATGCGTACTTACCACGAATCTCAAGGACGCCCGATTTATCGCGTGCGTGAGGTAATAACAAATAAGCAATTGACAACTGAAAGCTAAATTTCACTGCTTATGAAGGCAAGGGTCAATTATGGCCCAGCCATTATCTCCGAAAATTTTTCTGCAAAACACTTTAGCTAAAAAAATTTTAACAATATTTTGTCATCCTAATAACAAATAACCTTAACTTTAAGTCTTTCATTCGACAGAGGAAGCTATTAATCACAAAGATTACTGTGCTCATTAACGGCTCTGAAAATGGAGGACTTAATGTTTAACTTCCTAAAGCAAGTTGCCGACTACACGAAAGAAACTGTTCAAGCAGCTAGATATATTGGGCAAGGACTGTCAGTTACTTTCGATCATATGCAACGTCGTCCGATTACGGTGCAGTATCCTTACGAAAAACTGATTCCTTCAGAACGATTTCGAGGCCGAATTCACTTTGAATTTGATAAATGTATTTCATGTGAGGTTTGCGTTCGCGTCTGCCCGATTAACCTACCAGTAGTAGATTGGGAATTTGACAAAGCAGCTAAAAAGAAAACACTCAAGCATTACAGCATTGACTTTGGTGTTTGTATTTTCTGTGGTAACTGCGTTGAATATTGCCCTACCAACTGTCTATCAATGACAGAAGAATACGAACTTAGCACCTACGATCGCCATGAATTGAACCACGATAATGTGGCGATGGGAAGGCTCCCTTATAAAGTGAACCTAGATCCAATGGTGACTCCGTTGCCAGAATTAGTTTACTTACCCAAAGGTATGATGGAGCCTCACGGGCTACCGTCAGACGCTCGTCGTACAGGTTTAGTGCCATCTGAAATTGTGGAGCAAACGGCACAAAAGAGCAAAAATAACCGCAGTGAGCCTTAAACTTTGTTCTTGTTGCTATTACTATGGTGGAGGAAAAGTTTGAGCGATCGCTCAATTCTTGCTCTTGAAAAGTAATTACCTCCATCAAGCTACACATCTACCAGCGGTCAAGCCAAATCGCTTTTAGAATAAGATGATGTCGGATTGTGAAGAATATTAATTTAATGAGTTTGTGACACTCATATCACCAAACAATTGCAAACAAATAAATTCATTTAATATCAAGAATCTACTTTATTTTACACCCATCCCAAGGTAATCTTGGGTGCGTTACATTACGTTAAGTTATTCTAGAAATTTAAGATTAATTTTAGAAACAAGCCTTTATCTTTATTTACTATATCTGCTGTGCTGTGGTGAAATTTTAGATGATGTTCTTCTGCAAATCCTCCTATAAACTTAAGCTAGACTTTAGAAATTAGCTCTAAGAGTTTAAAGTGCAAATTAAGAAAATATGCAATTGTATGTCTCCTAAATTTAATTGATTAATGGAGGTTCAACATTTGCTGATTTCACCATCACAAAGTGGTTATGAATTTCCAACAACTATTTGCTAAACCACCAGAAGCCGAAGCTAGCGCCCCTGGAAGAGTAAACTTATTAGGCGAACATACAGATTACAATGATGGTTTTGTTCTGCCAACAGTAATTCCGCAAAGAACTACGGTACAGGTGGGTTTTAGTACTGATGGACAACACCATTTCTATTCGGAAAATTTAGATGAACGAGTAGATATTTTAGAAATTAAGTATACGCCATCGGGATTTACAAGTTATATTTTTGGGTGCATCCAAGTTTTACAACAAAAAGGTCACACAATACCATCGCTAAATTTATACGTCAAATCATCGGTTCCGATCGGTTCAGGTTTGTCTAGCAGTGCGGCTTTGGAAGTTGCAACCCTGCGAGCATTACGCCAACTCCTCAATCTTGCGATCGATGATGTAGAAATTGCTCAATTTGCACAGCAAGCAGAAATTCATTACGCTGGCGTGCAATGCGGCATCATGGATCAGATGGCTGCGAGCCTTGGTGACACGGAACATATTTTATTTTTAGATAGCCGTACTTTGGAACGCCGGATGCTACCTTTCCCTTCTGGAGCAGAAATTGTGGTGATAGATAGTGGTATACCTCGCACGCTAGCAAGTAGCGGATATAACCACAGAAGAACGGAGTGCCAAGAGGCAGCGCGATTACTAAAAGTTAAGGCATTGCGAGATGTTACTAACAGTAGCGCAGTGAAAGCTTTACCCGAACCTTTGCAACGTCGCGCTCATCATGTGGTGACGGAAAATAATCGTGTATTGGAGGTTTTGCATGGTGTATCATCTGAACACTTTGGCAAATTAATGAATGCTTCCCACGCCAGCTTACGGGATAATTACGAAGTTTCTGTACCTGCACTTGATACTTTAGTCGAAATGTTGCAGAAAACTCTAGGAGTGTTTGGCGCAAAATTAACAGGCGCGGGTTTTGGTGGTGCTTGTGTGGCTTTAGTTGCAGCAGGTGAAGGGAAAAATATTGCGACAAAAGTGCTTGAACAATATAACAATTTAGGTAACACTGGACGAGTTTTAATTCCTGCTGGCATTTAGCTAAGATGTAGCAAAAATTATCCTTTGAAATGGAAAGTCTTCTACGGCAGCACTTGAACCAATTGGTATTGTTGTATCTTTCCAAGCACCTGATGAGGTGTGGTTGACTCAGACGCTTGTTTGGCAGAGATCCAAGCATAGCTAGAAGTTGGCAATTCAGAAATTTTATCTACTCGTTTTCCGATGTGGGGAGTGTAGAAATTGAGCAATACTCCAGTTTTGCCTCCAACTTGAACAAAGTGGATGGGATGATGCTGTAAAACTTGAGCGATCGCAGGTTGTGCCAAAAAAGTTCTGACATCGGGATTGTAATCACTCAAAAAGCCGTAACTACCAGCCACAGCCAAAGCCAGCCATGCCGGAATCAACCACCCAGCCAGCCAATAACTAGAAGTGAGAGACTGCTTGCCAAAGCGGTAACGACAAATCCACACAACAGGCAAAATCAACCAACCACCACCTAAAGCCAAAGCCAGGATTGCATACTTGCGGAACTCGCCACTACCTAAAGCCAAAGCGATCGCACCCGCTAATAATAATAAAATAGCTAATACACCAAAAATATAGCTGAGATTGCGAGGATAAGAGGACACGGAGGCACGGAGATACGGAGACACGGAGAAAGTTTCTGAGAAATTCTCTGCGTCTTTCATTTCAAATGATTTGAATTTGGTATCATACACCCAACCTAGCCAATCTAACCCTACGGCTGCAAGCAAGGCAATGAACGGATAAAGCAAAAGACTGTAATGAGGTAGACGAGTAGAAAAAAGACTAAGTTCAACAAATAAAACTAGGGGAAAGCCAATTAGTATGGAATTGTAGCGGGGTAGGGGACGACGAGAAGCTAAAAATAAGCCTAAAAGACTGAAAAAAAACCAAGGAAACGCTTTAATCGGGACATTCCATACATAGAAGAAAATTCCGTGATCCCGGCGATCGTTAGAACCGAGTCTAAACACAAAGTTGAGTAACTCTGCACCACTATCATTGCCAAAGCGTAAAAAACTCAACCACAGCCAAACAAATGTAGGAATTAAGCCGACTGTCAACCCTAAATACAACATAGGGTTTTTCAGGTGCCGATGACGGCGATGTTCGCCAATAAGGTAAGGGAACAAAGCGATCGCCGGCAAGAAAATCATAAAGCTTCTAATTAAAAAGCCTAAACCAAAACAAGCACCAGCAATAAAGCTATAAAAATTGCCATATTTTGAATGTAATTCTGCTTTTAGTAAAGACCAAATTGCTAAAAGAACTAAAAAAATCATCGGCACATCTGGTGTGCCTAAACGACAATATTGCAACCAGAGAAATTCTACGCTCAAAATTGCAGCAGCAAGCCAACCAACTTTTTTACCAAGTAGAATTTTCCCAACTTCGTATAGAATTAGCACGCTCAGAACACCGAAAACCATACTTGGCAGGCGCACGCTAGTTTCACTAATACCAAACAAATTGTAAGAAGTGGCTATTAACCAATAGGGGCCAGGGGTTTTATGATGGGGTTCTGACCAAGGATTGATCCAATCACCAGACTCAAACATTCGGCGCGATCGCCAAGCATACAATCCTTCATCATGCGCCATCAAGCTACTTTGCCCAGAACCCAATAGTAATAATGGTAGTAGCCAAATTAGCAGACTAATGTAAGGGAAACCCGCCCAGACGAGTAAGCGCTGCAAAATTGAGGGAGAAAGTAATCTAAATAACATTTGGCGTTACTGAATAAGGGGATGATTGAGGCTGACGCGGGGACGCAAATACAACTAGACGCAGGGATTATGGTTGATGCAAATTCCAAAATCATCCCGCAATTATGCAACGCCCAACATTTAATTAAATATAGGCATTATTAATTGCATACACTAAAAGGGAATTGGTGAGTGGTTTATCTAAATAGAATACCCTGCGGGAAGCCGTACCTATGCTCTTGCGCGTTCACCGTCAGGCGTTGCGTTAGCTAGCGACTTCTGTTCCCCGTAGGGGTTCGGTGCAGGGTAAGTAGCTGTACTTACGGAAGCTGCTCCGCATCTACCGCATCTACCGCGTCTGTGCGTCTACAGGAGCCAGACGCCAGAATATTCTGTATTCTTCTTCTATACTCCCCTTGTCCCCGTGTCTCCTTGTCCTCTTCTTTGTCCCCAGTCCCTATTTTTTCAGACTTTTTCTAATATTTTCTAATATATGTATTGTGAGTTATAAATTTTTCTCACGACACAATACCTGTTAATACAACAAATATAGGCAAAAATTCTCTTAAAATCGAGTTTTATGCTGCTAAGACCGGATCAACGTAATAAAATAGACGCAGGTGACGATAAGCTGTTTTATTCTTTTCCACGCTTTGTTACTCATGTAGATGAAGGGTTTATTCAACAGCTTACAGATTTATATCGCCAGCGTCTGCAACCAAACACTCGTATTCTTGATATGATGAGCAGTTGGGTATCTCATCTACCAGAAGAAATAGAGTTTGCCCATGTGGAAGGACACGGACTTAATGCTGAAGAACTGGCACGTAATCCCCGCTTAAATCATTATTTTGTACAAGATCTCAACGCAAATCCCAAGTTGCCACTCCCAGATCAAGATTTTGATGCCGTTCTTAACTGTGTCTCTGTACAATATTTGCAATATCCTGAGGCAGTCTTTTCCGAGATTTACCGTGTTCTGAAACCGGGTGGTGTGGCGATCATCAGCTTCTCTAACCGAATGTTTTTTCAAAAGGCGATTCAAGCGTGGCGCAATAGTTCAGAAGCAACTAGAGTTGAATTAGTCAAAAGCTATTTCCAGTCACATCCTGGATTTACTACCCCAGAAGTGATTGTTCATACAAGTCAGCTTCCTAATTTTCTCCAGTGGTTTGGTGGAGGAGATCCATTCTATGCTGTGATTGCTGATCGCAGTCAGTGAGAGTAAGGGTTTGGCAGCATTATCAATAGCTTCTAATTCTGACTTTTGCTCTAAATTAGTAGCCAACCAAAGAAAATTAGTAATCTCCACGCAACTGTTATTAAAAAGTGAATTTTCTGGTATTGACCAATCAAAACGCTGATAATTGCCTTGAAGAGAATCTGAAGGATGCAAAAAAGTGTGAAATAATTTTTACTGATTCCCTTCAGTATAGCTGACTTCATCCTTTATTCATTTCAGCATTAAGAGGAGCCAAGCATGAATTTTCTTCGTGTTCGTAAGATTGTTGCAGTTGTTTTATTGTCAGTATTAGTACTGACTACAGCTTGCACTCCCAAAGAACCTGGGCGCTTTGATCAAGTGCAGCAAGAAAGTAGCCGACAAAAAGCAGGACAAGCCGTTGCTAAAAATGCTACTCAGGGTGGCGAATTTAACAAATTTTTTCCACCTGCGGGAAATGGTTATGAACGTGTATTCACTCAAGAGAAGAAAGGTTTTGCTGAAGCCAAATTGAAAAAAGACGGCAAAGATATGGCAATGCTGGCTATTTCTGATACCACAAGCACACCAACAACAGCAGCGAGCTATGCAAACAGCACTAAAAAAATTGCAGGTTATCCAGCGCGGGAAATTGGCAATACGCAAACAGCAGTACTGGTAAACAATCGCTACCAAGTGAAAGTGCTTTCCCGCTCACCATCATTTACAGCCAGCGATCGCGAAGCTTGGCTCCAAAAATTTAATCTCAACGGGCTAGCACGACTGAAATAAAAGATTGTCCTCAGTCATCAGTCATTTGTCATTAGCGAAGAACACATGACCAATGACCAATGACAAATGACTAAATATAAATAAGGAGATTTTTGTGAGTAAACCAATATTTGAGTTGGTTGATGAGTTGCCAACCAGTGGCTTAACTGTTTCAATGCTTAACTCTCTAGATTTTGTCGCTCCTGGTGAGTGGCAAAACGTAGTTGGTTTTGTCAACACAATTAAAACCGTGACTGGCGAAACCGACGATAGTCTCATTCAGGCGATCGGTGAACGGGCAATATATCTCTATAATGATCGCTCTCAAGGATATCAACGGGCAATGTGGCTGTACCAAACCGTTGATAGTACAGATAAAGCTCTTGGTGCAGCAGCTTTAGCTAACAAGGTAGGAGAAAAAATTCCTCTGCTGGGCTTTCTCAACGCTGTTACTCCCAAACCAGACAAAGCCCAAACTATTGACTTATGCTTGAAATTAGTAGCGGAGTTGGTAGCATTTTGTCATATTAACGGTATTCCTGGAGATAGCATTGGAGACTTCGTTGCTTCCTTGGGTGAGTATAGCGGCGAGTCATTAATCCGCATGGTAGCGCTAGTTTGTGTTGATGGTTTGATACCCCTTGGCCCTGACTTTATCAGCAAAGGTCTATCTTTGATCAGCCAGACAAGCCCACAAGAGTTAGAGCAAAACTCGACTTTTAAGAGCATTCAAGATGCAATTCCAGGAAACAATCCTGCTGGCAAATTGAATTTTATCGGTGAAAGCTTTGACTCAGTTAAAGGTTGGATGAGCGGTTTAGTTGCCTCACGCAATTTAACGCCTCAAAAGGTAGTTCACCATTTGCAAAACTTTGTCGAAGTTAGCGATGACAAATTAGACTACCTCGCAGGATTCTTAGATGTGGCAACCAATTACTACGAACATACAGGTACACAAACCCTCGCACGTCGATTAATTGAACGAGCCGTAGCTGAAATTTAGCTTATTCATAAAGGCACGGCTACCTTCCGTGCTTTTATGAATGAGTTAATAATCTATCTTTCACAAACACTCACTTGTAAATTTGGGAAAACTCTGCGTACCTCTGCGCTTCCTTGGCGTGCCTCCGTGTTTAAGAAAACTACACAATCAAGACTCTTAACTTTGATTATGGCAATCGCAAATTTGCAGCGATCGCACGCAGATAAGGTTCAAAAATCGCCAAATTTTCCAGTTTATCGAACTTGCCTGTTTTTAAACTTGGATTAAAGGCAGTTCTAATCATATAAAGGTTTTTACCATCAAAGGCTACATAACCAAGATGGTGTTCCTGTACTCCGCCTTGTACCTTTAGCCCAGTAAAACCATAACTCAGTCCTTGGATTTTACCAATCTGAGCTGGTTGCGGGGGATGGGTTGAAAAACCAATGCGATTACCGTAACTACCTTGACGTTGTTTTGATAAGAATGTGTAATAGTCATTAACCCAAGCATTCAAAGCTGTCGATACCTGAGTTTTGTATTGAGGATTTTGGTAATCTATATTTTTGCCAGGTTCAATCCCTGCCTGACGCAGTAGATTTTGAAAGTTCTGCTGTTTATCTAGTGGATAAACTCCTATCTCCACTGTACCCAAATGTTTTCCGTTAGCAGATACACACATTAGAGGCGCATTTCCATCACAAGCAGCAACTTGCCAACCTGGAGGAGAATTCGTTTGCTCCAAAATACTCTTCCAAATATTACCCTGATTTGATTTTGGTGCTAAAGAAGAAGTATGAGGTTGTTCTGGCATCCCATTAGTTCTGGATAAACGCGGACTCACAACCTTAATTCCTAACGGTAGCAACACTAGTAAAACACCACCGAGTAAAACATGATAAAGTCGTAGCATTTTCCCGTCAACAGCACAGCAAGAGTTTAGTAATTAACAGTATCAGCAAAACTTTATGAGCACACTCCTTCATACATCCTGTATTGCTGTAATTCCGTAAAGGAAATCTTGTTGCTACCGAACTGTTCTTGTCGTGTTTTATCTGTAGCGAGAACCGCTTCTCGAACGTTGCTTGCGTCTAGCAACAGCTTTACGCTTTTCTTTTTGCAATGGAGTTTCAAAGTGACGATTTTTTCTCAGATCTTGGAAGATACCTGCTTGAGAAACTTGGCGCTTAAATCTTCGCAAAGCTGACTCAATCCCTTCGTTCTCTCCCAGCACTACTTGCGTCATTACTTATTACTCCTTTACGGCTAAACAGTGGAAGTTACATAACATATAAGCAAAAACTCCAGCAGAGCCAAGCAATTTGATTTATTTGATCTGCTGGAGACTCTTAATGTAAATTTTTATTAGAAATTTTAATAGCGGCGATTATTGCGGTTATTATTACCGAAGTTCCCGCCTGAATAGCTTCTTTGATTTCTATCCTGGCGTGGTCTAGCTTGATTAACCTTCATATTACGCCCCATCCATTCAGCACCATCAAGTGCCTCAATCGCTGCTGTTTCTTGTGCTTCTGTATCCATTTCTACAAAAGCAAAACCGCGTGGGCGTCCAGTTACCCGATCCATTGGTACTTGAACACTTTTAACGTTACCATACTCACCAAAAACCCCCTTAAGGTCTTCTTCTGTAACCTCATAGGATAAGTTACCAATATAAATCGACATAGCTCATCTCCGAAATCAGCAAAATGTAGAGTTAGATTCGGAGAGACGCTTTATAATTGCTAAAATCAATTTCTCAACCGAAAATAAATCCTGTAATTAGGAGTATAGCAAAAAATCTCAATCAGCACATTCAAGAGTAGCAGTAGCTTCTAGCAGAGAGCGGACTATTCAGCGCTTTGATGAACAGTGCTTTTTACAGGAGGTTTACCTGAGTTGCGAACATTAATGATCTTGCCGAGTAGCTCAAACCAAAAAGGCGCACCCATTGCGATCGCCAATCCACTGACAACCCAACCCAAAAAGCTTCTCAGCGGCGGGAACAACCAATTCTTACTTTCTTGAGCTTGCTGCTTGAGGTTAGTTGCATCTCGCCCAATTGGCAATGGGATTGTCTGGTTTACTTCCTGTCGGAAACATTCCAATGTAGCTGAATTAGTTTTGGAAACAGGGCAGGCTTGGGTAGCTAATTCTCCATTTTTAACCAGCATATCCCTTAGAGCAGAGTCTGTTCTGAGGCGACTGACAATATGAAAAGTATCTGCATTCAAAATAATGGCAAGCAAAAAACCGATCGCAAAAGCAACTCCTTTGGCATTGCGTTTGTAAACACCCGATGCTCGCTCCATCGAGCTATCAAACCAAACTTGAATTTCGGTTTGGAATTGATGAATTTCTTCTGCTATGGCTTGTTCGTGAGCCTGAGTACGCTTGAGATTAACTTGAGCACGTCTTGCCAAAGCCGCAAAGCTCTCTCGTACTGAATCAGGTAGGCGATCGCGAATGTTGATAATTTCTTGTTCGATTGCCTGGTATGCTTTATAGATTTCATCGTTGTTGTCGAGGTTGCAAAACTCCTCTTTGAAGGATTTGTAAGCCTCGCTCATCCGATCCACTTTGCTCTGTTTATTTTTAACCTCACCCACCAACAGATCTAGAACTTGGGCAAGACTTGGCTGCAACCGCCGGATCAACTCATCCGTATTGTTGTAAGAATCGTTGTGGTAGCTAGGATTACCCTGATAGAAAATAGCGTTTTTAAGAGATTTAAGTTGGGTAATAAACGTTGCAACTTCAGGATCGCCTGTTTGCTCGTAAGTAGCATAATTTTGAACTGAGTTTGGTGCAAGCAGTTGAGATATGCTAATGAATGAATCTAGTTCATCTCGGAGTCGGTTTACACTCGTCAGTAAAGTTGCTTTTGAACTGCAAAAATCTGCACGAATGCTATTAATTCTCTGCTTCAAACTCTCAGCCTCGTTTTTTAAGGTGTAGCGAGTTTCATCGGCGATTTGCAGATTTCTATCACTGATGTAACTCTCTATTTTAAGAATTATTTCCTCTTTCATCATTTTCTGAAGATTAAGAGCTGTCATATTCTGAGCTAATTGAGGGAGATTGAGCCTCTCTAGCAAGGTAGTTGCGAAGGTTTCGGATGGCATATACGAAGGCTCATTGCCCTTGAGAGTAATTTGGTGGCTTTTTCTACCAAAGATGACAATAGATCGAGTCAAATGACGCAACCATGCCTCAACACCCTCTTTAGATTCTTGACTGATATTTTTGATTAAAGGGTTCTCGTAAAGCTCTTGAACTATTTCCTTGACTTGGTGAGCGTTTTTGGTTCCCTCGCCACCAGTCAGCAGAATTTCAATTGACTTTTTCAGATGAGCTGCCCGCCATTGCAACACAGTAGCTAACAACTCTTGAATTTCAGAAGCTAATAAGCTCAAGATTAGATAGATGAAAATTAAGGCGATCGCAACATCTAGAACAAAAGATATATTCATCTATCAACCACTCCACTATGTATAAGCGTATAAGCTCTTTTTTTACGCTAATATACTGAGCTTAAATATATTTTTTTATACTTTTAATTAAACTTAAAGTTTTAAGAACGATTGTTTCAGCTTGGCGACTTCATGCTTGGTGTTGTTTTTAATCTGACAACAATCAAAACTTAACTCAGCCTTTAAGAGAGTGTGAGAATTTATTGTTATCAAAGTTCTTTTTTGATTGTGTTTTTAAATCAAACTCTCTTCTCTATTTAAGTGCCCGCTCGCACTTGTAGACATTTATGACTAGCTTTGGGCTTTTCCAACCGGAACAGTCGTAAAGCTGGAGATTGCAATTTATTACCCCAACTATCGTAATTTTCTAAGAATTATGATTGAGCTTGACGGCTTGAGCGTAACTTACTCTGGCGGAATTCAAGCCCTGAAATCAATTTCTCTGGACTTTTACCAAGGGCAGTTTACAGTGATTTTGGGAGCTTCTGGCTCAGGTAAATCAACGTTACTTCGGTGTCTAAATGGACTCAGGCAGGTGAGTGCAGGGCGCATAACTATTAAAGGTTTGGGAAAGCTACAGGAACCCAAGGTGTTGCATCAGCACCGAAAACGCACAGGCATGATTTTTCAGCAGCACCAGTTAATTGGACGACAGACTGCACTAGAGAATGTACTTATTGGTCGTTTAGCTTATCATTCTATATTGCGGAGCTTATTGCCATTACCAAAAGCAGACAAATACATTGCCTTAGAGTGTTTAGACAGAGTTGGGCTTTTGAGTAAGGCTTTAGTACGAGTGGATAACTTAAGTGGCGGGCAGCAGCAACGGGTAGGAATTGCTCGTGCTTTGGCGCAGCAGCCACAGTTAATTCTGGCAGATGAACCAGTCGCCAGTCTCGATCCTGCCAGTGCTCATAAAGTTCTTTCTTTTCTGCGTCAGATTTGTGAAGAAGATGGCATCTCCGTGATCGTTAGCCTGCATCAAGTTGATTTAGCAAGAGCTTATGCTGATCGCATCGTTGGGCTATCTCAGGGTTGTGTAGTTTTTGATGGCAGTGCGGCGGAGATTGGGGAGAGCGAACTTGATGGGATTTACGACAACACTGATGATACAGCCCCCAATCAATTAGAAGAAGTTGCCAGTTGAAATTTCAAGCAATTCATCATACTGTCTCAACTATCAGGAGAATATCAATGGCGATTGCAATCAATAAACAAGTACTTGCCTCTGTCGCATTAGCCGTGTTTGCGCTAGTTGGCTGTCAAGCCTCCGAAAATAAAACTACTACTAATGCTTCTTCTCTGAGTGCTAGCCCTGCGGCTGTAGTCGATCCCGATGTCGCCGATCCCAAAACTTTAAAAGTCGCCCTGCTACCTGATGAAACTCCTTCAACAATTATCAAAAATAATCAGGGGCTAGAAAAGTATCTAGAAGAAAAGTTGGGTAAAAATGTTGAATTAGTAGTAACTACCGACTATTCTTCTATGATTGAAGCTGCAAGTAATGGTCGCTTAGACTTAGCATACTTCGGCCCGTTGTCCTATGTATTGGCTAAAACGAAAAGTAATATTGAACCATTTGCAGCTTTAAAAAAAGATGGTGACACAACCTACCAGTCAGTAATTATTGCCAATACTACTAGCGGTATTGATTCCATTGAAAAAGCTGCGGGTAAAACAGTAGCATTTGGCGATCAAGCTTCAACTTCCAGTCATTTAATTCCCAAATCAATGCTGGCTGAGAAAGGCTTGCAACCCAAACAAGACTATCAGGAAGCCTTTGTCGGTTCTCATGATGCAGTTGCAGTTGCAGTTCAAAATAACAATGCTCAAGTTGGTGGATTAAGCAAACCAATTTTTGAAACCCTAATTGAGCGCAAAGTGATTGATAATAATAAAGTTAAGGTGATAGCAGAATCTAAACCATATCCTCAATACCCCTGGACAATGCGCTCTGACTTAAATCCAGAACTAAAGGCAAAAATTCGCTTGGCATTTCTCGATCTCAAAGATGAAAAAGTTTTGAAACCTTTCAAAGCAGATGGGTTTGGTGCAATTGACGATCAAGACTATGACGTAGTGCGTGATTTGGGCAAAACTTTAAATCTTGATTTAGCTAAATTGAATCAGTAAGCAACTTGTTGGGAGAATCGTTTGTAGAGTGCAAATCTAGATTCTCCAACAATCTTACAGCGGTTTTCTGTAAGGTGGGCATTGCTCTCCAATATTTAAAAGGTTTACTAAATAGTTTTGAATCTCATACCATTTCATAATTTACCCATCACTACTGACTCACCTGATTTTTATATCAAGTTTCATGACAATAAAAACTTACCAAAAATTTGAGACGCTGCTGAGAGAACAACGGCGACAGAGATATCGCTATTTGTTACAAGGGGCTATAGTTGTTGTTATTGTAGCGATATCTTTTTTTCTAGTTGGTCTTTTGGATACGGAACGATTGGCAAAAGGAGTACCGAGTGGTATTAACCTAATTCGCCAGATGCTTCCGCCTGACTTTAGTGAAGCCGCAAGTTGGATCGAGCCTCTATTTGACACATTGGCAATGAGTATTGCCGCAACAGCGATCGCAGTAGGCTTTTCTTTGCCACTATCATTGTTGGCTGCTGCCAATACTACACCTCATCCAGTGGTATTTCAATTTGCCCGTCTGCTCTTTAATGGTTTAAGAGCCGTACCAGAATTGATTATGGGTATTATTTTGGTTGCTGCGGTTGGCTTTGGAGCGCTGCCAGGTGCATTAGCAGTGGGGCTGCACTCGATTGGGATGGTAGGCAAGTTCTTTGCTGAATATATAGAACATGTCAATGAAGCTCCGATTGAAGCTGCACGCGCTGCTGGTGCAAACAATTTTCAAGTCATTTACCATAGCGTTTTGCCTCAGGTGCTGCCACAGATGCTAGATGTTACTCTTTACCGTTGGGAATACAATTTCCGCGCCTCCACCGTGATGGGAGCAGTTGGTGCAGGTGGAATTGGTTTTGAATTGATTGGAGCTTTACGTATTCTTAACTACAAGGAAGTCTCGGCGATATTACTTGTAATCTTAGCAATGGTAACGCTGGTAGATGGATTTAGTGGATATTTGCGTCGGCGTTTGGTTTGAGGATTGCTTATGAAGCCCAAAGTTGTGATTACTCACTGGGTGCATCCAGAAGTGATTGAATATCTTAGCGGTTGCTGCGAGGTAATTGCCAATCCCAGCCGGGAGACTTTACCCCGTGAGGAAATCCTGAACCTGGCAAAAAATGCGGATGCGTTAATGGTATTCATGCCCGATCGCATTGATGAAGCATTTCTCCAAGTCTGCCCCAAGCTCAAAGTTATTGCTGCTGCCCTCAAAGGCTACGATAATTTTGATGTTGATGCCTGCACGCGTCGAGGTGTCTGGTTTACAATCGTTCCTTCCCTGCTTGCTGCCCCTACGGCTGAACTCACAGTTGGGTTAATAATTGGATTAGCACGTCGGATGCTAGAAGGCGATCGCCTGATTCGCGCCAATCGCTTTGTTGGTTGGCAACCTCAGTTATATGGAATGGGATTGGCAAATCGCACACTGGGAATTGTAGGCATGGGTATATTGGGAAAAGCCCTTGCCCAACGCCTGTCAGGATTTGAAATGCAACTGCTCTACTGCGATCCTGTTACTTTACCTGAGGAGCAAGAGCTAGCTTGGGGTTTATCAAAGGTATCTTTTGAGATTCTACTAACTACCAGTGATTTTGTCGTCTTGATGGTACCAATACAACCAGAAACATTTCATCTCATGAATCCCAATACTTTAGCAAAAATGAAACCAGGCAGCTTTCTAATTAATCCCTGTCGCGGTTCTGTAGTAGACGAGCAGGCTGTAAGTGAAGCACTAGCCTCTGGGCATTTGGCAGGCTATGCTGCTGATGTGTTTGAAATGGAAGATTGGCATCGTAGCGATCGCCCCCATAATATTCCCCAGTATTTACTGGAAAATCAAAATCAAACTTTTCTGACGCCCCATCTCGGCTCTGCTGTTGACGATTTGCGCCGCAACATAGCACTAGAAGCTGCCGCAAATATTCTGCAAGTTTTACAGGGTAAATCTCCCCAAGGTGCAATTAACTGCCCCGCTCAATCTAATTAGTTATGATATTGACGTGAATGAATTTGGATTATGTACAAACTTTTTTAGCAGTTGTGCGCACGGGGAGTTTTCGTGAAGCTGCCAAACAACTGGGAATTTCTCAGCCTGCTGTCTCCCAACACATCAAAAAGCTAGAAGAAATCCTCAAATCTCAATTAATAGTTCGCGATCGCAAAGGCAACCAATTGACTTCTGCCGCCCAAATATTTCTTCCCTATGCCGAGAGCTTGGTTTTGACAACAGAGCGAGCAGTGTCTGCCCTCAAACTCTCGAAACTCACAATTGGAGCAAGTTCTAACATTGGTATTTACCTTTTACCCTCCTATGTAAAACATTATTTGGAGCAATATGGAAATTCCTGCCATGTTGATTTAGCAATTGAACCAAATCCGGCGATCGCTCAAAAGCTGGAAACTGGAGTAGTAGATTTAGCGCTGATGGAATGGTGGGATCATCGCCCTGGCTTTACAGTTCAACTCTGGCAAAGTGAAGAACTAGTATTGATAGTGCCACCACATCATCCTTGGTGTAATTTGCCCAGTCTGCCCAAAGCCTATCTAGAAACTATCGAAATGCTAGGTGGTGAACGAGGTACAGGTACAGGGCGTTTGCTCCAACAGTACTTTGGCGAGCAATTTGCAAAAAAGATGCGAATTTCTATGCAATTAGGTAGCACTGAAGCCGTTAAACGAGCAGTGCAAGCAGGGCTGGGAGTTTCAATAGTACTGTCAAAATCAATTACTCAAGAAGTTCAAGCAGGTATACTACAAGCAATTCCGATTCATGTGGATGGCAAGCCTTTACGCAAAGAACTGTTTGTGATTTGGCGCAGTGGTTTATCCGCTAATCATCCATCTCATCGATTTGCACAGATGTTGTTACATGAAGCGAAAAACTCATCATGATCGAAACTAAAGTTAGCCAGCAATATAACCAGATGGCGAGCGTCTACGATCGCCGTTGGAGTGGGTATATTTTAAATACGCTATTGTTCCTCAAAAATTGGGCAGAGATTCCACCATCGGCAACTGTGTTAGATGTTGGCTGTGGAACTGGGGAGTTTGAAAAGATTGTACTAGCTGAAAATCCAACTCAACATATGGTTGGGGTGGATATTTCCCAGAAAATGTTAGCAATAGCTCAAAAAAAGTGTCATGAGTACAATAACGTCTGTTTTCAAACTGCTTCTGCCTTACAACTCCCTTTTGCAGATGATAGTTTTGATGTCATTGTCTCAGCCAGTGCCTTTCACTACTTTGTTGCCCCCGATGCAGCGCTGACAGAAATGAAACGAGTTCTCAAACCTGATGGTTGCGTGGTAATTTTGGATTGGTGCAGAGATTATTTTTTGTGTCAGGTTTGTGATATCTTACTTAAAATTTTCGATCCTGCCTACAAGCAGTGCTACTCTCAAGCTGAATTTCATCGTTTGCTGACGGCGGCAGGATTTGAAATTCGTCGCGCGAGTCAAGTCAGATTTGGTATTTTGTGGGGAATGATGATTGTTACAGCTACACCTCAGCCAAAATAACCATCAGACACGCTCCCCCACTACCCAAATAAAGGTGTTACGAAAAGTAATTGCGCCAGAAGCATCTGTATATTTCTTTGCT
Source organism: Chlorogloeopsis sp. ULAP02 (assembly GCF_038404745.2). NCBI lineage: Bacteria > Bacillati > Cyanobacteriota > Cyanophyceae > Nostocales > Chlorogloeopsidaceae > Chlorogloeopsis > Chlorogloeopsis sp. ULAP02. The sequence goes on from NZ_JAYKTT020000005.1 coordinate 164,617, forward strand.
GTATCTTCGACTTTCTCCCGTACCGCAGTTTCTCCAACTGCATTCATGGCTGCTTGCAAAGAACCTGCCGAAGACAAAGCACGCCAGCATATATCTATGTTAGGGTAACTAAAATCACAACGAGTTTCACCCTGTTCTACAAAACGCAATCCCGAATTTTCAATCAGTGCTGGCAATACTCCGGGTGCAGAGAGCGCAAAAGGGCCACCTCCCGACGGTTTAGAAGGTAAAATATTGACTATTCTACTAAAGACATCTCTCATTTCGCAGTCTTCTGGTTTGCCCCAAGAAGCGATCGCCACTCTTTTGTGCAAGCGAGTTACTCTTGCCAATTCTTTAATCGCTTGCTCCATATCGCTAGCATACATAACTGAGTTGAGTGCGATCGCACCATCAAATTCCTCATTACCTAAGGGCAGTGATTCCAAATCGCCTTGTTCAAACCGTGCTTGAGGTAATCGTTGACGTGCGATCGCCAACAGCAAAGCACTAGCATCAACACCTGTCACCTCACATCCAAGCTTGGCAGCTTCCATGCACGCACCACCCGCACCGCATCCAGCATCGAGAATCTTCATGCCTTCTCCAGCACGAATAGCATACAAAACATCTTGCCAAAGTGGAACAGAGGTAGCTTCTTGATAATTAGCCCAATCTTCGGCTGCTGCTCCCCATAATTTTCCCTGTATGTCAGCAGATCCCATGACTTACCTCTTCCATGATTTGTAATCACCTAGCATTTTAAAATGCTCAGAGAGGCTTGAATGTCAAATAAGGCTGATTTGATTTAAACTTAGACACCAATAAATTAATGTATATACATCAAACTACATAATAAACCCAGCTATGCCATGTGAAGCACAAGGCCAAATGCAGATATGGCTACAAGCACGGGAACTACTGTGCTGAATTTAAATTCCTTGAGTTTAAATGTTTGTACCAAAGATATGGGAATCAATAAGGGCCATAAAATGGTTGTCAGCACAAACATTACTAGAGATAGAAAACTTTCTTCTGGAGAACAAGTAGGATGACGTAGAGAAAATCTTAAGTAAGTGAGAGAAAAGTAGCCAGTTGTGACTAAATAACTAACAACTAGAGCTAATTGTATCCTATCCACTGCCAACACTCCTTAAGTTTTTATTCTTCAGTAAAATAACTTATATTACCCGATTTCAAGCTTCAATAGTTGCTAATACTAAAGTTGTGAGCTTCTTGGCAGCTAACAACCACATATTTTGGTCATTATTTATTGCTCACGGGATTTTGTATATAAGCCGTACAAGGCTCTGGGTATTGTACTTAGCCCAAATATAGCCATAGCTAATAATTCTGGTAGAACCATTATGTATGTCACTCTTTATCCAAGGCTGATCTATTTGAGATAAATGCTAATGGAATTCAGAAGCACGCTACAACAGTACTTTCACTTAATTAAAATTTATTTTAATGAGAGTATTGATTAGAAGATTGGAATAGGAGTATCTTCGCAAAATTATTCCAGTTGCGGTTCAAGTATAAATTTTTAAAAATAAAATGAAATAAGCAATAGAAAATTTATATATTTGTAGCAAATTTTACTTTTTCTTAATTTGGATATACAAATATCTATACATGAGTATATAATAGTAGAGTTTAGTCTTGAGAATGGCTGTTAGGAAACAAGTAGGCGATCGCAGCCCAACCAGACAAAGCTATTAAGCCGATAAAAACCATAGCAAAGAAAAAAGCAGGCATAGTTATAACTGAATTTATAAATCTTTTTTTAAGTGTGCTAATTTATGTTCTATTTTTTCAGGTTTAACTGAAAAATCATAAACAATAATACTTTCACGCTATTAATTTCATATGACGTAGATATGTCTAACTTATGTCAGTGCCTTTGAGCAAAAATTAAAGATACTATCTTTTTTCTAGTTAGCTTTTGATTTTCATGTGAGCGCTGCTATCTCAAACGGCAGCATTTTTTGCAAACGCAGGGTAGATAGTTTATTAGGTTTATAGTTTATACCACTATAAATTTATATTAGCTAACTACGCCAGTTGTTTATCTAGTAAATATTCGCAGTTGTATGTAAGTGTAGCAATAGTGAGTTTATCCATATTTAAAATTTTTAATGAAGCATGATATTAATTCTCACTTTTGCTCATGTATTGAAAGTAGAGTTAGAAAAATTGAAAAATTTAAGTTAAATCAGGTTCTAGATGTAACTCTGGTTTAGCAAAAGTATTATCCCAGTATTGGGTACATAATTCTGGTCGTTTGGGGGGATTAGCAGTATAAACAAAAAAGAGCGCTGATCTGTCGTGTGTCCGTAGAGTTCCATGATGCAAGGCTCTTTTTGTATCTACAAAAATGACTGTACCTGCTGCTCCCACACATGATTTCCAGTTTTTTTCAGGAATAATGTCCTTCAACTGCTCATTGTTAATGCCTAAATAACCAGATTGCCGAAGCTTGTGGTAAATCCGGTAATAATTCAAGCTAAATAATGAGGTTAAAGGTGGGGGTACGTATTCAAAAGGCCCATGATGTGCTTCTACATCACTTAAATATATAATAATTTTAAGAATCCGTCGGTCTTCTGAGTCTTTGTGCCAAAGGAGTATACCAAACTGATTTTTGTTGGGAAAGTCTTTGCGTAAATGCACTCCATGAAAGGCAATAGGAAGTCCGATGTAGTTTTCAACGATAGAGAGTAGTCTTGGTTCTCGTCCCCACTGAGAAAATTCTAGTAAATCCGTCACTGTGTAAATCTGTGGTAACTTTTCAGCTATATGGTTGTTATTTACCGCCGACATTCTAGATAATTGAGTATGTGCTGCTTGCAGAAGACTATTAGTAGAGTCTAATCCCAACTCTTCCAAGGAAGTAACATAAGCTCCGTCTCGTTTGAGAGCTTCAACTATTAGGTGATCACGCTCTTCCAAAGTAGGCAATTTTCGTGCATATTTGGAGAGCGCGACTCTATAATCTAACTCAGATCTTAATTCAGATAGTTTACTCAAAATCTTGTTAATCATATGTAAATAATACTAATTATGATTGTTGCTCTAATAAATTAATCCTTTTTTCTGTTCTAAACCGATGGCTCTGTGATGCAATTTTGAGTTACTGAATAGTCCCACATCAAAAATAGATAAAATAACTAAAGTTAAAAAAGGAACTATCGTTTTGATAGTGAATATAGGCCATCTCCTAAATGCACCGAAGAAAACCCTCAAATTAACTTCTTGGAAGTTCTTTAAAATCATCCACCTGCAAAATTGCTTAGAATAACCATTTTTCTCTAGTTTTAGCAGAACATCAGATATGTGTTTGTACTGCATTAATAATGCAGATTTTGGCTCTTTCTGCCAATAACTCATACCGACAATACATTCTATATATGTATTTTTAGTGACAACTACTCTCCCATTTGCAGCACAGTAACCTGCTAAATATGCCAAAGATATCCAATTATTTGCAGCATTTTCCCAGCTTTGAAGAGCGCTTTGTACTAGATCTGTTCGGTATATAGAAGCAGTAAGAAAAATCACTGCACCCACGCTTTTTGAAAAACAGTATTCAAATATAGCTTTGCCATCAATATGACTATCTTCACTATCAACATCAAACCAACGGTTCCCAACTATTTTTGGTGGGTGAACAGGTTCATTAGTAAATTTATTACGACCAGAAAAATTGAGAAAAATCAGTGATAAATTATCGTATTTTTTCAGTTTACTAATAATATATGAAATCGTTTGATTCTGAATATGATCATCATCACCGATGACCCAAATAAATTTTGTTTGCGCAGATTTTAAGCAATGAATAATATTTGGCATTACACCAAGATTTTCTAAATTTATATTGGTTCTAAATGTAATGCCTCTAGAACTTTTCTGCCATTTTTGTATAACTTCTTGAGTATTATCAGTTGAACAGTTATCAGAAACAAAAATTTCGCATTCTTCTTCAAATCCATTAATATCTTGAATCAACCATGCTAACTGTTGGTCAAGTAATTCGGCACGATTATAGGTGGGAATAGCAATAGTGAGTAATTTATTTTTGGCATTCACGACAGAGAGGGCTTTCTGTTGCTCTGTCTGTTGGTTGAGTTGCTCCAATTTCATTTGCCTCTAAGAAGAGTGAATTATTTTTAAATTCAATGAAAAAGTAAGATTAGAACCTAATGAGAACTCTAAAGCACAGAAAATTAAAAACTTGAGTATAATAGTGTAAAAATGAAGAAAAGCGAATCTAATTTACTATAGAAATTATTAGTTATTTTGTTATCTGTGAATCTACACTTTCCTTTTTACATTCATGTGTAATTTCTGTGACGATATTGTGACATATTTATTAGCTTTAATATGAGATTAAAACTGGGTTAGCGTTTATATAAATTAATGAAAGCTACAGGATATTACTGGCTATTAAGTAATTATTTGATGTCACTGTAAATTAGCTTTTGTAATTTCTTTGTAGTTATCATTGTGTTCTTTGCGAAATCTTCAAAGAATCCATGCTTTACTGTATGATTATCGACAGAAAAACTTTCATCAGGCTAATGGAGATTTTGATTGTTGAGGATGAGCTTGAGATTGCTCAGTTAATTCAACTTTATTTGGAAAGAGAGGGATTTTCTTGTCGCCATTGTCGAGATGGAGCAACTGCAATTGAGATGTTTCAGGAGCAAAAACCTGACTTGATTATTCTGGATTTGATGATTCCTCGTTTGGACGGATTAGAAGTTTGCGCACGTATTCGACAGCAACCAAGTTCCAAAGATCCTTATATCCTTATGTTGACAGCTAAAGGTGAGGAAATTGATCGCGTTATTGGTTTGTCCACTGGAGCAGATGACTACGTGATCAAGCCCTTCAGCCCAAAAGAACTAGTAGCTCGTGTGCGAGCGCTCCTACGACGGACACTACGTCACGGTAACCAAAGTCAAATTTACCAGACTCAACACTTTATCATTGATCTCGAACAACGCTCGGCAAGACGGATTATAAATACAAATCAATCAACTCCTTTGGATCTAACAAACTTGGAGTTTGAACTGTTAGCAACATTTATGAGTTACCCCGGTCGGGTTTGGAATCGAACTCAACTAATTGACAAACTTTGGGGCAGTAACTTTTATGGCGAAGATCGAGTTGTTGATACCCACATCGCACGTCTTAGGAAAAAAATAGAACCTGATCCGGCTAATCCAACTTTTGTTAAAACTGTAATTGGAGTGGGTTATAAGTTTGAAGACCCAGTTATTTTAGGATAAATTGTGAGTAAACTCAGCTTGCGATCGCGATTACTGCTTTCCCACATTGTTGTAATGTTAGTTGGGTTGGCAACCCTTGTTATAGTGGGCAGAGTATTCTCGCCTCATCTGTTTGACCTACATTTAAAGCGTTTAGAAGGACGAGGATTTGACCTCAGTGAAATTCGCAGCGATCTGATTTGGAAGTTTGAGTCAGCTTGGAGCCGGGGAGCTTTGTGGTCACTGCTGATGGGTGCAACGGTGTCAGGTGGTTTGAGTTACATTGTTGCCAAGCGCGTCGTACAACCCTTAGTTCAGATGGAGAAAATTACTCAGCAATTTGCTCAGGGAAACTTAAAAGCGCGTGTCACTGATAGTGAAATTTTAGAGTTGAACCGCCTTGCTAACAGCTTTAACCGAATGGCATCAAACCTTGAAGATGTAGAACAGCGCCGTCGAGAACTTATAGTAGATTTAACCCACGAGCTACGTACACCATTAACAGTTTTAGAGGGTTATCTGGAGGGTTTGGCAGATGGCACCATCGAATCCTCATCAGAAGTATTTCAGCGATTAGCTGCAGAGACAACTCGATTACGTCGCTTGGTTCATAATGTTCAAGAACTATCTAAAGCGGAGGCAGGGTATTTACCCATCAATATTCAACCTATCGATCTATCTCCACTCCTGCTATCCCTGATTCAGCGATTCGCTGATCAACTAGTAGAAGATGGCCCTGTACTGCGTTTGGAGTGTCTGCCCAATTTGCCTCTGGTGTCTGCTGATCCTGAGCGAGTTGAGCAAATTATGGTCAATCTACTTGGCAATGCGTTGCGCTACACTGTTAAGGGATCTATTACAGTACGAGTTTGGAGTGAACCTCCCAAGTTATGGATTGCAGTTATTGATACAGGTCATGGTATTAAGGCGAAAGATTTACCCTTTGTCTTTGACCGATTTTGGCGATCAGAACGCTCCCGCGCCCGCAGTCCTGGCGGTACTGGGGTTGGTCTGGCCATCACACGTAGTTTAGTTGAGTTGCAGGGAGGTGAGATTCAAGTAGAAAGTGAGCTAGACAAAGGAAGTACGTTTCGGTTTTCGCTGCCATTAGCATAATATAGAGTCTATTTGTATTTTTTGCTATCCCTACCCATTTTTCTAGGTGAAATTCTGCCCAATTTTCCGATGCCATTTTTGGAGACAAAACGGGACAATTTGAGCATCTAGGAAAATTTGTGGAAAAATTTATGTCTTCATTACTAGATTTATCTAATAGTGTCGCTGCCATCGTAGAGCAGGTAGAAAAAACAGTAGTAGCAGTCAATGCTGGTACCCGCATCTCTCCTAGTGGTATCCACTGGCGTAATGGTATTATTGTCACCTCAGATGAGTCACTTCAACGCTATGACGAAATCACCGTAACTTTGGCAGGCGATCGCAAGCTACCAGTAACACTCCTGGGTCACGATCCTAGTACTGATATCGCCGTCTTTAAACTAGAAAATGCAGACATCCCAGTGGCACAAATTGGCGATGCTAAAACCCTCAAAGTTGGACATCTAGTACTGGGATTGGCAAGAAGCAGCGACGGAGACATTAGGGCTGCAATGGGTACTGTAAGTGCGGTTAGTGGTGCTTGGCGGAGTATGAGTGGCGGTAATATCGACCAGTTTATCCGCCCAGATATCACCCTTTACCCAGGTTTTGCAGGTGGGCCGCTTGTAGATGCAACTGGTTCTGTGGTAGGTATGAACACGTCAGGACGGCGGGGTACAACTCTGACTATTCCTGCTACGACAGTGAATCGAGTAGTACAGCAGTTGCTTTCTGCTGGAAGGATTGCACGCGGTTACTTGGGTGTAGGAATGCAGCCAGTACAGTTACCAAAAAATTTGCAAGTCGCGCTCAACTTATCTGCTACGACTGGGGTAATTGTGGTCAATGTTGAGCCAAATAGTCCTGCTGACAAAGCTAGTGTCACAATCGGAGATGTCTTAGTAGCGTTTGATGGCAATCCTATAACCGATACGGCTGATGTGCTAGCACTGCTAAATTATAGCGATCGCATTGGCAAAACTGTGAAAATGCAACTTGTCAGAGGTGGAGTGTTGATGGAATTAGTGATCGTTGTAGGCGAACGAGCAACAGAGTAAGTAGAGGGCTAGGGGGGATAGGAGACAGATGAGTTTAATTGTCCTGTTCCCTGCCTTTAGTGTACGCACTTCAAAAAGAGCTACTTAATTGCCAATTGACCACTAAACATTCAAGACACATATGAATACCACAACATTGACTAACATCGCTGATGAACTTGCACATTTGGGAAATAAGCTACGTGATATCACTGTGAAGGTGCATAGCAGTTATTTTTCTGGAGGTTCCGGTGTAATTTGGCAGTCTTCCCCGCTTTTTCCAGGTAGCCTGATCATTACAAACGCCCATGTTGCTTTTAGTAGACGTGCGATTGTTGAACTTGCAGATGGACGAGTATTTACGGCTATACGTAGCAAAATTGACCCAGAGTTGGATTTAGCTGCCCTCACAATTACTGCCAACAATCTACCCACTGCAACTATTGGGAATACAGATGAATTGCGCGTAGGAGAATTGGTTGTAGCGGTGGGAAATCCATTTGCAGACAAAGGTGCAGTCACTACAGGGATTGTTTCTGCGAAGAAGGAACGATTACTGATGGCGGATATTCACTTGTTTCCTGGCAATTCTGGCGGGCTTCTTGCCAACTGTCTCGGTCATGTTGTTGGAATTAATACCATGATTGTGAATGGTTTGGGTGTAGCAATTCCCAGTTCAACAGTTAAGCGTTTTCTTCGTAGTGAAAGCCATCCACAGCCTGATGCTAAAAATCCTGTGGAGAAAAGATGATTCGGGTACTGGTAGTTGCTGCATCACCTTTGGTGCGGGCAGGGTTGTCAGCAATGTTGGTAACTGATTCCAAAATCATGGTGGTAGACAGCATAGCTGACTTAAATGTACTAACAAGAGAAATTGAACAATTACAACCTGATGTGGTGCTGCTAGATTTGAGTGGCTATCTACAGAAATGGGATTGGGAAACATTGTTTCCTAACCAAGAGGAAACGTATTCCTGTGCTTGGCTATTAATTGCTGATGAACTCGACAGCCTTCACTTAGCAGAGGCACTACGTTCTGGTGTTCGAGGTATATTGCCCCAAACCAGTAGCGAATCAGAAATTATTGCAGCTGTGGAGTCAGTAAATTTAGGTTTGGTAGTTTTGCACCCTGACGTCCTTGAGTCCTTATTATCTTTAAAAGATAGTATCCGTGACACAAGTTTAAGCAATTCCATCCAAGCTTTGACGCCGCGGGAAATCGAAGTTTTAGAAATGCTCGCTTCTGGATTGGCAAATAAGGCGATCGCTAAAAGATTGCAGATCTCAGAACATACCGTAAAGTTTCACATTTCTTCTATCTTTCACAAGCTTGGTGTTTCAACCCGCACTCAGGCTGTGAGCGTGGGTGTGCGATTGGGGTTGATTATGTTATGAAATCAATAAATTTAATCATCTAATAAACTCATTAATGCTTTAAATTCAAAGTCTTGCGGCTCTGAAGATTGACACCGTAATTCTAGTAATTGCCTCTGTAATGCTTCCGCTACATAGGGCATATTAGATTCTTGTGCAATTTTTAACTGATTTTCTTTAATTTTGATTTGTCTAAGCAGGTTGTTTTCAACGTGAATTAAATCGTAGTGTTGAGCAATCATAGCTTGACATCTAGTAAAAATTTATGGAGTGAAATTAATTAAAATTTACCGTCTATGTATTATCTGACAACTGTATCAAATTTTAGATAGATTGTATAAATAGTATTAGCGTATTAGTGCAAATGTATTATTAACAGCGATCGCCTCCAATCTCTCATATCAATTTTGGATTTTGGATTAAAACCATCGCCTCCAAGCAATCTCTGTTTTTTATTCATTACCAGCAGGTTCAGCTTTCTCAACAGAATTATCACCTACTCCTAAAGTCAACTGCAAAGGGGTGCGCGATGGATACGCCTTCACTACTTGTCGATAAACCTGATAATTAGTAGGTAATGTCCGCTGTTGCTCACCAACTCTATACATTAGTTTGTACTCCACAGCTTTCAATAATTCGGGTTTGCTCGCCTGTTCTTGGGATTTTTGCCGTTGCTCCACCTCATCAACAGAAGGTCGTGGTGGTAGAGTTGGCCACCATAAACCTTGATCATCAGGCCCAATAACTGCACCAGAAGGCTTTACGCCATTGCGATTGAGCAAAGAGGTAGTAGCAAAGGTTTCAAGACGCGGTGATTTTTCAGTAGTTAAGTTATAGGCATATTTTACTTGCCAAGTATAACTAGTAAGTGCTGTGGCTTCATATTGGTCAGTAGTTGGAGTACTGCAACTGGTGAGTGTCAGCGTGACTGGTACAACCAATGTTAAAAGTGACAATATTTGCTTGCGCATAAACTGATACCTGTAAGCTTGTGTCAGCTAATATATACTTAAACAACATTAATTACACATTCTATATATTGCTTCCTTGCCTTAAGCTATAACTTTAATTTCGTCTTACAACTTATTATTGAGATTGCAACTATTGATGGAACTTAGATCTAAAGACTAACAGCTTAATTCTTCAAGTGGAGGAAACAGATAATTAGAAATGCATATACTGCTCTTACCAAGCAATAATATAGCTCCTAGTTTAGACCTACTAGGAGCTTTTTCTTTATTTTGAGTGACCTCAATGAGGATGTACGTCCAAAGAAATGCTATTAATTCAAAGATTCCTTCATTTATTCCTTGAGATGCTCCTTAATTAGTTCTAAGGACAGATTGGATAACAAGGATTGAATTGTTACTCTGTAACTGTTAGTAAAAAACGTTGAATAAATTAAGGAAAATGAACATACTTGCTTGGATTGTTTTAGGTCTAATCGCTGGTGCTATTGCTAAGGCTATCTACCCAGGTCATCAGGGTGGCGGTATTTTGGGAACAATCTTACTAGGTATCATCGGTGCTTTTGTTGGTGGTAGTTTAGGCGTATTCTTCAGTACAGGAACTTTAACTCTAGCAGCTCCCACTTTGAGTATTCCTGGTATTTTATTGGCAATCCTTGGTGCGATTATTGCCATTTTTATCTGGAATGCGTTAACCCGTCGCAGTGCTGTATAAAAAGCCAATTTCTGGGTAATTTATTATAGTAAACCTCAGGGAATCACTTTTAATATTTTTATCCCTGAATTAATGTAAAAAAATAGCGCTTGCCTTGAGTAAGGTTGGCGCTATTATTATTTTCAGATAAAAATTATTTGTAGTCTTATTAAATTAATGACAAATACACAATTTTTGAATTGGATTATCTGCCCCAAACCTAATCCTCAAGCTTCAGTACGATTATTTTGTTTTCCCTATGCAGGAGGCAGTTCTCTAATTTTTCGCCCATGGCGAGACTATTTACCAGCAACAGTTGAACTTTGCCCCATAGAGATTCCTGGGCGGGGGACTCAAATGAAGTCACCTCCATTCACTCAGCTAGAACCGCTTGTAAAAGCGATCGCATCTGCTATTCAACCATATTTAGACAAACCATTTGCCTTTTTTGGTCACAGTATGGGTGGTTTGGTGAGTTTTGAGCTTACCCGTCTACTTCGCAAACAATACGGTATCAGCCCAAATTACCTCTTTGTATCTGGTCGCCACGCTCCTCAAGTTCCTAATTCAAATCCACCTATTCACAATCTACCAGAACAGGAGTTTTTGGAAGAACTGCGTCGTTTAAACGGTACTCCCAAATCTGTCCTAGAAAATCATGAACTGATGCAACTTTTTTTACCTATTCTGCGAGCAGACTTTGCAGTTCTAGAAACCTATGTTTATGCTGACGAAGCACCATTGAATTGTCCCATTACTGTTTATGGTGGTTTGCAAGACCAAGAAGTTAGTTACAATCAACTTCAAGCATGGCAAGAGCAAACAAGTAATTCCTTTTCTCTACATATGCTTCCTGGCGATCACTTCTTTGTGCATTCATCTCAGAAACAGCTACTAGAGATTATTTCTAGAACAATATATGGCGTTGCATAATTGCGGGATGATTTTGGAATTTGCATCAACCATAATCCCCGCGTCAGCCTCAATCATCCCCTGATTCAGCAACGCCCAATCTATTAACTGAGCAGGATTAAAAAAAGTAGCTATGTTTATGTACAAGCTTAATATTCGAGCATTACCTGGAACAGATGTTTCGGTATCATAAAAAAACTATTATGTCAAATGACCATTTATTCACCAAGAAAAAGTGCATAAAATTTCAAATCATAGCGCCCAATTGGCTGTTCAGCACTCATTGATAGCACAGAAGCACGGTGAGTTAGTATTTGCTTGTGGAAAGTATCTGCAAAGACGCAATAACCAAACGATAAGAGAATATGGTTATTTTATTGAAGAATATGGTCAAATTGTACAGCAGTACGCACAAGAATCACTAATGTATGCCCAGTTATTAATATACGATCAAAACTCAACAGAAGTATACGCAAAAGCTGTAGAGGCACATACAAAAGCGGCAAAAGCATACGGCATGGCAATGATAATGTACAAACGGGTAGTTGAGATGATAATTGAAGGGAGGTGAAAAACATTTCTGTTGGTAATAAGAATGTCGAAATTACAATCTCTTCAATCGAGTTGTGCGAAGGCTGGATTGAACCTAAAGATTATTAAGCAAAATTTTTCCACTCTGATAAAATTTATATCTATATTTAGAATTGCAAGTGTCGTAGGAACCGTGCTGCCCGTCCATCAAGACTATACATTACTTGGGATGGGTTAGCGCTGATTTTGCTATATTTTAGCGGGATGTACATTATTTATCGCAGTTAAGAAATCATAGGTACTTTTTCTTATTAACGCGACTCTAACTTAGCTACTCGTTCCTCTAGAGTGTTGACTTGTTGTTTCAATTCCACTACTAAAGTTGCCAGTCTATCAAACATTTTGTCTCGCTCTTGTGGGGAAAGATTTCGCCCCGAAGGAGATGTCTGGCGTGGAGTCAATGTTGTGGTTGGAGAGGGAGAGCGGGGTTGCCCTCGTTGAGATTGTAACTGGTTTAGCTGTGCTTCCAAACGACGAAAGTCTGCTTCCAAATTACTAAGGCGAGATTCTACTTGTTGTGATGCGGCAGGATAAGAAAATAAACTCCCCCAAATAATTATTGCTGTCAATACGCCGACAAATATTAACGCCCCTATTTTTCTCATTACTAACTCCCGCAATCAGCTAAGAATATTGAATTCTTAACTCATTACTCTTATAACTTTGGAAAAACCCTGGGGTGGAATGGCACGCTCTTAAGCAAATAACTGTGTATTCCACCCTCAATCTAATTATCGGGTTGCAGATTTGCAAACAACCTCTGCCAATCGGTAGAATTGCTGCTATTTTCTCCCTCTTTCACCTCTAAAGTAACATTACGTGCGTGGGGTTCTCTTAGCGCTTGCACACAAATTTCTGCCACATCCTCACGACTGATTTTTCCTCTCATATTATCGCCTTGCTCAAAGATTAACTCTTTGCCTCCTGGCTCTTCAGTTAATGCACAAGGTCTAATAATTGTATACGGAATACCACTTACTCTTAAACTATCTTCACCCTTTAATTTCCATGTTAAAATTCCTCCTAATTGGTCATTTAATCTCACAGCTGGTGGTTCTTCGTCTAGATTAATTCCCGGACGTCCTGGACGAGTTACCCCTGCGGAACTAACAAGAATAAATTGTGAGAAGGATTTGCCCTCATAAGCTTTAATCGACTCTATTTGTAGAGCAAAATCACCAGGTGAAAATTTTGGATTTAATGCCCCATCGTATTCAAACTTACTCAACATTAACTGGAAGGAAGAAATTTTATTGGCATCAATTGGTGGACAATCTTGTAAAGTTTTAGCCCGAAAGACAGGAATTAAATCAGCAAAGGGAATGCGAATATTCATCCAGGTATTTGCATCGGTATCGAAAGAGTAGCTATAGCCAATACCATCCCATTTTTCGTCGGTACGCAAAAAGAATTTATAACGTTTTCCATCTCCTTGGAGGCGCAATTCTATACCTGTATAACCAGATAAATTAAAGGGTGGAGAAAAATTTTTAGTTCTTACAGAAGCAAATCCTCCAGAGTTGGCAGTGGAGACATTGCCAGCAAATAAAGCTGTACCTTCTACCAATTGGATATTACTTTCACTTACACCACCCATCACCACATCATCGACTGCACCCCAGATATTTTTTATTTCTGTAGATGGATTAGTAAAATCAAATAATACTTTTTCGTCTGTTTTTGGCAAATATTTCGCTGCCGCTTCTACCAAATTTTTCACACCTTGATATTCCACATTTTCTGGCGTGTCGCCAACTATTTCTGGTTGGTAAAATTTGACGCCTTGATAATATTTAGCCCGTTCTGGAGTATCTCCTTCCACGGGTTGCACACGTACCGCCGTACAACAAACTACAGCTTGGATGTTAGCCATGACTAGGGGTGTCAAAGTTTCTGGCTTAGTGATATCTCCAACTACTAAGTCAACATTATCGCCAAGAATTGACCGGGCTTTGTCGATATCACGGACAAGCGATCGCACTCGATAGCCTCTCTCAAGCAGTCGTCGCACTACTCGCTTACCGACACCGCCCGTTGCACCTGCTACTAGTATTACACCCACTTGCTTTGCTCCATCCGGTTTATTTTGATTATCCTTGGCACTGTCTGGAAATAACTTTTGTATCCAGTTGAGGAAAGGTATAACCTCAAAGTAAGTAAGAGTTTGGATAAATCTGCCTAAGTCCCATTGTGAGCGATTTTTGTCAGTCATAATTTTATTTTTATCTGTTCCCCCAGCCCTGTCCCCTTTTATTCTAGATTTTTACTTCGTAAACGGAGGCTTTCAAAAGTGTAATAAAGAGCAGGTATAGATAAGAGTATTAAATTAAATTGTGTCAATTCTTTGTTATACCATCTTTTTTGAAAGAGCAAAATCGAACCAGAGATAAAAAACACTGCTATCAACACAATATCTTGACGTCGGAAGAGTTGGGGACGTGTAAAAGGTAGAGCGCATAGACTAATTGCTGCGATGATTAAAATAACGCCAATTAAATTGAGTGGATTGTTAAACATATCTATATATAAACTAAAGGTGTTAGAGTTTAGAGAATAGAGCTAGGGTTAGAGATTAAAGTACAAGATGTAAAAATTAAAGATTAACAATTCCGCTTTTTATCTTCATACCTAGTCCCTAGCTCCCAGCCCCTAGCCCCTTTTTTATTTTTTTATTCCACGTAAACGAATACATTCTGCTATTGAAAAAATACCTGCTCCTGATAGTAAAAATTGACTAATTGGTATTTCTTGATATCCAAAAGAGCGATATTCTTGAAATAAAAGCAGGATACCGCAAAGGCAAAATACTACAGCAAAAACAGCATCATAATCTCGCGCTAGTTTTGGATAAGAAGAACGGAGAAAAAATAAGCCAACTCCAAAAGCTGCAAGACCAATACCTAGCAAAACAATCCAGGTAGCAGCTTTAAATAAAAATAATCCTGCCGCACCAACAAAAGGTAAAAATCTAGCTACAGACAGAGTTTGGTTGATCCAAGCTGGTGATGTAACTTGAGATGAAGATGGGGAATTGTCTGTGGCACTAGAAGGAGATAATGGCGTTGATTGGGAGTAAGTATTAACAAACTGCGGTACAGTCGATTGTGTGTATCTATCAGGAGTAGATGGTTGCGTTGCTGGTAGTGGATAAAGCAATTGCTGGAGATCTTGCAATATTTCTGTGGCAGATTGATAGCGATCGCGCCAGTGGTAGCGAACCATCTTCTGCACAATTGCTGCTAATCTAGGAGAAATCTGGACTTGATTTGACCAGATAATTTCTCCAGTTTGAGGATGTTCCTGTAATTGAGTTGGCAACATTCCCGTCAAAGCTTGGATGGCAATCATCCCGACAGCATAAATATCACTGTTTGGGCGTGGTTTGCCTTGAGCTTGTTCTGCGCTCATATAACCAGGAGTACCAATCGCCACAGTCGCAGTCATTTGACTAGGAGATGCTGCTAGTTGGGAACGCATTTGTTTCACCGCACCAAAATCAATTAAAACTAACTTGCCGTCAGCATCGCGTCTAATTAGATTATCAGGTTTGATATCACGATGAATCACACCGTAACTATGAACAAACTCCAAAGCACCCAAAACATCTTGTAACATTTGGATAACTTGACTTTCTGCCCAAGATTGCCCTACTCGCATTTCCGCACTCAGCGGATGCCCAACAATTAACTCTTGTACTAAGCAAAATTCTTCGCTTTCTTCAAAATAAGCCAAAAGACGGGGTATTTGATCATGATTGCCCAGTTGTTCCAATATTTCCGCTTCACTATTGAACAAGCGCCTGGCAGTTTGTAAATAATAGGGATCGGAACTCGCGGGCTTCAATACCTTTAGAACACACTTAGGGTTGCCTGGGCGGCGGGTGTCTTCGGCGATATAAGTTTCACCAAATCCCCCAGCACTTAGGATTTGGATAACTTTGTAACGTCCGTCTAGTAGCTTTCCTAACATGGTGTGGCTGTGCAAGTGTTTCTATTAATCTTGCCACACGATGATAAAACGTTTGCTAGTGTAAGTGTGCTAGTGTAATCTAAGTTTAGTTGTTAATTATTCATCGAAATTAACTATAAACCAGTACCCAGTCTCCATTATCAGCCTTAAACTTAATAGGCAAGTTGAACAACTAAAGGCTGGTAAACTATGCTTCAGTTTCAACCTCCAGGCTTTGGACATAAAGTCATCAACTCCTCACTTGGGTCGATAGTTTACTATACCCAAACGACAGAACCGTGGTGTATTGCTGAGACTGAAGATTTACCACCGCTGATTTTTCTTCACTGCTTTGGTGGTGGCTCCTCTGCGTATGAATGGTCAAAAGTTTATCCTGCTTTTGCCACTACACATCGCATCCTAGCACCAGATTTAATTGGTTGGGGAGATTCTGCTCATCCGGTGCGAGACTACCAAATTAACGATTATTTGACAACGATCACAGAATTTATCAGACACACTTGTTCTCCGCCAGTAACGGTGGTAGCATCTTCCCTAACAGCAGCTTTTGTAATTCGCCTTGCTGTTGCTCAACCTTTTTTATTCAACGCGCTATATTTAGTCTGTCCTTCCGGTTTTGATGACTTTGGGCAAGGCGCAGGGCGCAGGCTTCCCCTTCAAGTCATTAATACACCACTGCTAAATAATTTAATTTATGCCCTGGGTGCGGAGAATGAATTAGCAGTTAACAACTTTTTGCAAAGTTTTTTGTTTGCCAAACCCGAACGAGTTTCTCCAGAGATGGTAGAGGCTTACTTGTTCTCTGCCCAACAGCCGAATGCTAAGTTTGCAGCATTAGCTTTTTTACAGGGTAACCTTTACTTTGATTTGAGCTTGTATATTCAGCAACTTACTATACCTACGATGATATTTTGGGGTGAGAAAGCCCAATTTACTAATGTGAATTTGGGAAGGCGATTGGCAAAGTTAAACCCAACTGCAATTCGAGATTTTCATGCGATCGCAGATACAGGAGTGCTACCACATTTAGAAATGCCAGAAGCTGTGATTGCTTTATTGCAACGCTATTTAGGAAGCGATCGCCAAGCAAGTGAAAACAATAATAATGAAATTATTGGCTAAATACCGCCCAAGCCAAAAACCTCTCGGTGTAATATAGCGCTAATTGATTGCTAACACCATTAAAAACAGCATCAAAAGCGTGTTCTGCCCAAGGAATTTCTAAAAAAATCGCCATGTTCCCAGATTTAAGTAAACTTTCATACATTTGTCTGCCAAATCTTACTTCTACTAAATGATCGCGACTGCCGTAAATTAATAGAGTTGGAGGTACAGGACGCGTTGCATAATTTATTGGCGAAGCAATTTGATATTGATTGGGAAACTCTTGTGGCGAACCACCAATAAATGTTTTTAAAACAGCACGAGTGTTAATAGGATCTGGAAAAGGCGGTTCATTATATCCTTGAGTTAGGTTAACAGGCCCATAGTAGTTAACTACAGCTAGAATCGAAGGCGCATCTGGTTGGTATGCTGCTAACATTGCCAGGTGTGCGCCAGCAGAACGTCCTAACAATACCATGCGTTCTGGATCTGCTTCATATTCTGTTGCGTGTTGCTGAATAAAATTGATGGCTGTAAGCACATCCTCTAACTGTGCTGGAAATCGATGTTCAGGTGCATGTCGATAGTCAATGGCAAATACAGTATATCCACGAGCTGCCATATATTGATTAAACTCAGAATTAGCACGAGGATTACCACTTTGCCAAGCTCCGCCATACATTACTATGAGTGCTGGGTATTTACCCACCTTTGGAGGTTGGTAAATTTCCATTTTTAAAGGCACTCCCTGGGGAGTAGCAAAAAGAATATCTGATTTGTGGCGTGTTTTATGGAGTGGAATACCTCGAAAAGTATTAACTAACATAAAGGGATAAGGTTGCATATTTGCGCTAACTTGGGTAGGAACTTGCTTAAGATAATCTGCACCCAAACCTTGTTCCATTGCTTTCGTCATCTGTATCTGAGTGATTGGGATATTTATTAGTACCCAGCTACAAATCAGTAAGCCTATCACGCTGAAAATACAAGCTAAACGCTTTAATTGATAACTACGAATATAGAAAAAAGCAAAAACTAGAGATACTAAATTTAAAATAAATAACCACGGGCTAACTTCTGGCGCTCCTACTCCTAGCATTAGTAAAGACATATTAGGAGCAGGAATAATAATCCAAACACTGAGAAATAGTCCTGAAATACTTAGGATTAATATGAGAAATGATAGAAATATCTTAGGCTTAGAAAACATAAATATTTGCTAATAAAACAGCAGATGCACGTATGCATTGGTGCTTGCCAAGAAATAAATTTCTTGGCTCAAAGCTAAAGTCAGTTAAAACTGACTAGGTAATATTTTCAGTCAGTTTTAACTGACTCAAACTATAAGCCTGGTACCTCAGTAAGGCATTTTAGGGGCGAGGTGCAAGATATGAATTTATACATTATCCCTTGCAGATTTTATTATGTTGCCGGACATGATATCCAAATCTAATGATAGAATTTCCGAACTTTATATAAAACCCTCATTCCTTGTGGAAGCGTTGCAGTAAATTACGTGCTGTTTGTAGCAATAAAGATTCTATTTGTTCGGCTCGTTGCCGTTCCTGTTCAGCCCGTTGTTGTTCTTGATCAGCTCGTTGCCGTTCCTTTTCGGCTCTTTGCCCTTCCCTATATGCAATTTCATCTGTTGTAGGCAGCAATTCTCCTTGTAATGTTGCCCAGCGCAACCAAGTTGCATGAATACCTTTGTAGTTTCCTTCCCACAACTGCAATGCCAACCTCAAACAACTACTAATTAATTGATTGTCTTCATTTAATACCAAAGGTTGATAAAATCCACTACTGAGAGAGAAACCAGCCCAATCATCAGGATTAAAAGGATCAAACCAAAAATATTCTGTAACACGGAGTTGGTTTTGATAAATCAGCTTTTTCTCACTCTTATCTATTGAGGCAGTATCCTCAGATAATAATTCAATCACTACATCTGGTGCTTTGCCTTCTTCCCATACCACCCAGCTGCGACGTTCTCCTTTGGGTACTCCTAAAACCGCAAAAAAGTCTGGGCCTTTAAAGTTAAGGCTATGCATCATAGGATCGCTGAGATGGACAGCTTTGTCAATTTGTACGTGTTCTTTTTCTGGCTTGGCGTAAGGCAGCAATGGGCGCGAGGGCATCTCTGTAGTAGCAACTGCCATTTTGTGCCGCACTTGCGCCATACTATAGTAGACATACATATTGCCACCTACAAACCCATCGTCTCTTTTTTGCAGCCAAGGCATTAAAACATCAATCAGCAAATCCATTTGCAACCTATGCCGTTGACTTTCCATATGCTTACCATCATCGTAGGGGAGTTGTGCCTGGGTTGGGGGTAATGGTATATACGGTGCAGTTGGGGTATTTTCTAACATGGCTGTTTACCTGTTGCCGCGCCATAACAGACATTTACTTATACTAGTTGATCAAAAGCACGCTAGAAATACGTGCTTGCGCTCATCATAATGGGAAAATATTCTAAACGGTAGTCTTTTGTTCCTGTTTTGTAACTTTTACGGCAAACAGTTTAGGAAATAAAAGCCCAGAACGCTTTTTGTAATCATCAAACTCAGGGTAGCGAGATAGAGATTTGTCTTTTTTGAGCATATTGGGAATAAAAACTGTACTGATAAAGACTCCAAGTATCACGAATGGTAGCCAGTGTTGAGTCAGCATCGCAAAAGCGGTATAAATAAATATTTCTCCCAGATAATTTGTGTTGCGACAACGAGCAAAAAATCCATCGGTAATCAGTCCTGGTTGGTACTTGAGAGTGTAGTATTTTTGAGTATCACTAGCAAAGTGCAGAAAAACACCAAAAATATTTAAGGAAATGGCTGCTGTCACTAGTGGTAATGGTGGAATGTTGCCGCTACTAATGAGAATAAAAGGTGCTATCCAATATAAGTTCACTAGAGCAAATATCAAAATACCTTGTGAAATAGAAACCTCTTGCTCCCACTGTTTGTCTGGAAACAGGATATCTTTGAGTAGCCACAGAAAACCATAAGTCCCATGAAGCGCTAAATACACCCAAGGGCCAAGAGTGAAGTTCTGATAAACTAACATCAGTCCCAGTATGAAGAAGAAAGTTAGCCCTTTGCTGAGATTAATAGCGTGTTTTGCTTTCATGATTTAAACAAGATGATTTAAGGTTGACTTAATTTCACTAACTATTAGTATCAACTGCAACCATAGCAATAGAGACACAGATCCCCAACTTCTTTGAGAAGTCGGGGATCTTGTTTTTCACTTGATATTTTGGCGTTGCATAATTGCGGGATGATTTTGGAATTTGCATCAACCATAATCCCCGCGTCAGCCTCAATCATCCCCTTATTCAGCAACGCCGATATTTTAAGTATTCTGCAACAGGATCTAATTATGAAAGCGCGATCGCATATATACTTAAACCAAAAATCACACTTATAGAACATGAAGGCGATCGCACAAAGTTTTTCCAAACACAGGAGCTAAATTTAATACAATTGATTTCACTCGCTATATCACTGAAGGAATTGTGGCAGTTGATCCATCCACAGTGTGAATCTGCTTTCCCAAAGTGCAAATGAGTGCGATCGCACTTTTTCATAGACTGCTAGTGAAAGAGGATAAAATGCGATCGCTTATTTTTAACTATTGAAGATACTACACGGTTTGACCTTTTTCAGTAGATGTCTCTTCTGCACCAGTTTTTAAGCGGCTTACCAAGCTTCTGCGGACACGTTCGCTTTTACGGACGCCACCTGCCATCTCATATTCGCGGCTATCTTTACCATACTTAAAGGCGACTCCAATCAACATCTGATCCATAAGTTCACCTAAGTTTTTTTCTAACTCTTTAATCTCTGTTTTGGAAGAGTTGATGACGGCTAAAGCAGTATTATAAGCATCAATTTTGCTACGTAACTGTTCCATTAGTTGTGTCATATTCTGGAGATTGCGACTATCCCCAAAATTTATGCCTGAATCAATTGCTTTTAATCCAGAGGATCTTAATTGAGCTTTTTCTAAAATGCGGGATGTGCGTTTGGGACGAGTCATGGATATAGTCCTTGCAAAGGGTTCTATAGCTAGCTTGTCCTACTGAACGTGGATTCTAAATCGGCAAAATTCACAAATAATTATATTTTCTTTGTTAAGATTTTAATAAATCTCAGTAATTTGTCTTAAGCCCTTTGTCATCAATATCTTGGTGCAACTAGAGTTAAGCATTTGAGCAAATTCATCAAATTATCGTGATCTAACGACACGAGTTAGGGATCTAACAACACGGGTTAGTGATCTAACAACACAAGTTAGTGATCTAACAACACGGGTTAGGGATCTAACGACACGGGTTAGGGATCTAACGACACAGGTTAGCGATCTAACGACAGCTTGTTGGGGAATAGCGATCGCTCTACTGCAACTATAACCATCAATGGTGCGAGAGAATCAAGTCAAGATGATTATTTATGATTGTATTGAGTTTCCTTCTTCTACAGTAATTAGCTATGAGTAAATTTATTCAGCCATTAAACTTACAAATATCACCTGATTCCTTAAATCAAGGTGAACATGCGATCCGTCAGGAATTAGCCTTACAGTTATATGCACAGAATATTTTTACCTTTGCTCAAGCACGCCAACTAGCTAACTTATCTGTATGGGAGTTTCAGCAACTGTTGGGACAGCACAAAATAGAACGTCATTACAATGAAATGGATTTAGCTGAAGATATTAAGATAATTGAATCAGGTTTTTAGAGATTAAAAATCGTGTCGGTTATTTGTAATGCAACACCTCTAATCAATTTTGCTGCTATCAATTGCCTTGATATCTTGGAGGCTGTATTCGGGCAAATTATTATTCCTCAGGCTGTCTATGATGAAACAAGTGTTGCAGGGTTTCCAGGCTCAGAGTTTGTGTTGCAGGCAATTGCTTCTGGGTGGTTGCAAATTCGCTCAGTTTTAACAATAGCGCCCACCATACCATCAGAATTAGATGATGGTGAACGGGAAGCGATCGCTTTAGCACTAGAAACTGGTGAACAGCGAATACTGTTAGATGAACGTGAAGCACGCCAAGTAGCTCAAAATTTGGGATTACAAGTAATTGGTACTCTAGGTATTATTTTGTTGGCAAAAAATAGGGAGATAATTACACAAGTTCAACCCTTGTTGGATGCCATGATGGATACTGCTCAATATTGGGTAAGTAGTACTCTCTATAAACAAGTCTTGAAACAAGCAGGAGAATTAATGGAGTAAACAACTGAATAGCTGCTCAGACAATCGTCAAACATCGCCATATTAGTTAAAATCCTAATTATTACTTTTAATATAAAAAATTATTGACTATGAACTGGCAACAATATATTCATTCTGACCCTAAAATATTATTAGGTAAACCAACGGTAAAAGGTACGCGATTATCTGTTGAATTTATACTTGGTTTATTGGCTAATGGTTGGACGGTACAGCAAGTTTTAGAAAATTATCCGACTTTGACACCGGAAGCTGTGCAAGCTGTATTTGTATTTGTTGCTGAGTGTATGCGAGATGAATCTTTGTATATGCTACCGTTTTTATCTGAGTCAGTCTAATCGATTTTTTGATTGATTTAAAACCCCTCTACTCAGACAACTGCAAAATTTTGATTTCTGCAAATGCGATCGCTTTTGATGGAGATGGTAAATGCGATCGCCGATTTTATTTTGAGCCTATTGGGTGCGATCGTTTTTTTGACTCTGTAAGAGAAACTTTTGCACAGTTAGCAAGAATGCCTGGAATGGGTAGTAGGTATTCTTCAGAGAAACTGCGTTTACAAGGTTTACGTAAATAGGCTGTCAAGGGATTTAAAAAATATCTAATTTTTTACTTTGAGCAAGGTGAAAGCATTGAAATTTTAAGAGTTCTCTATGCAAGCCAGGATATCGAAAGGATTTTAGAACAGGAATGATAACAGATAAGCGATCGCCCATTTTATTTTTAGCCAATTGAGTGCGATCGTTCTTCAAGCCCACAGGCTAGAAGCCTGAGGCTACACGTAGAAAGCCCACCTGCGTGGGCTGAAATTATTACAGGCTGCGGAGGCAGCTTTTGTTTGTATAGCCGCACCCTTCTAGGGTGCCGGATTTGGCGAAAGTATTATCTGCCAAAGTATATAAGTTAGCATTTAAACCAAGTAAGCTAAAAAAAGCATCTCTACAATGAGGTAGACAGATGGGCAAGAGGACGCTTAAGAGATTATTGGCTGTGAGTGCGGTTTTTTTTTCTTGCCTGTGCTTCTCTGTCGTGCCGATGGGTAAGGGATGGACGCAAAACAGCAGGGATGCAGAAATTTCTTCCTACATCCAACAGTTAAAAAACCACAAAGATGCAAAGATTCGCTCCAGTGCTGCTTCTGCTCTGGGGAAAATAAGTGAAAGCTTCCAAGACAAAGCAGGCACTATGTCTTTTGTAGATTTAGACAAAGCTATATCGGATTTAGAGAAAGTACTGAAAGCGTTAAAAGACACTCAGGATAAAAATTTTGAGGATTACATTGCATCTGTCAATCGCTCTCTCGATGCCCTAAAAACCAAAAGACAATCCCGCCTATTCGACAGAACCCTAGAATGGATGGCAAAACACCCTTGGGCAACAGGGGGATTAATTTACATAATCTTCTTACCTTCTCTATGGCTGATTCTTTTGCGGGTGCGCCCTTTATGGATTCTACATATCAATAACGCCCTCAAACCACTCTCCAACTTTAAATTACCTGATGCGTTGGGCGGTTTAACTTTCCCCATCCGCACGTTATTATTTATCGAGTTTTTTAACTATCGCCCCAGAGTACTTGATGCTTGGGTTGAAAAACGTATCGACTC
Organism: Chlorogloeopsis sp. ULAP02; assembly: GCF_038404745.2. Taxonomy (NCBI): domain Bacteria; kingdom Bacillati; phylum Cyanobacteriota; class Cyanophyceae; order Nostocales; family Chlorogloeopsidaceae; genus Chlorogloeopsis; species Chlorogloeopsis sp. ULAP02. Next base: position 188,469 of record NZ_JAYKTT020000005.1, read on the forward strand.
TGCGAAAGAAGGATTTAACAAAAAGAAAACGGTAACAGAACGCTCGGTTTACATTCCCATCCCGGTGATTTTAGATGGTAATAATCTCGCTCAACTCACAGCCAAAGATTTACAACCAATATTTAATCAAAAACGAATTACTCTGCTAATTTGGGGCGAAGGTGGCGCAGGTAAAACCAGTCTTGCTTGTCATTTGGCGCAATGGGCAATGTCTGACAATGAAACTGAACGTCTGTGCCAACACCGGATGCTACCTGTCTTAATTGAACAAGAATTAGATAATCCTTTACAAGCAACTATTCACGGACAACTGCAAGCACTGATCGGCGAAGCGCAACCAGTAGATAACGAATTAATTACCCATTTACTTCGCCAACGTCGGATTTTGGTTATTGTAGACCACCTTTCGGAAATGGGTGAAGCCACACGCAAACAAATTCATCCCGCAGCAGCAGATTTTCCGGTAAATGCCTTAATTGTTACTTCCCGACTAGAAGAAAAGCTAGACGAAGTACCGAAAACTACAATTCAACCCCTACGCGTCGCTGGCGATCGCCTCTCATCTTTCATGGAAGCTTATTTAACCCAGCGTGGTAAGCGGGATTTATTCACCGATGTGGAATATTTTGACGCTTGTCGCCGTCTTTCGGTGATGGTAGGGCAACGAAATATTACCGTGTTGCTAGCGAAACTCTACGCGGAACAAATGATTGCAACCAAGGAAGGGAATGCGGTTGATTTACCTGATAATATCCCCGATTTAATGCTGGCATACCTCAACGAACTCAACCGCGATCGCTTGGAAACTGAACCAGATAATCGCACTGTACAACAAGATGCAAAGGTTATTGCTTGGCAATGCTTGAAGCAAAATTTTCGTCCCACAAGCGCCAAACTAGAAGATGTCTTAGCCGCACTTGATGACAGCGATACTGCCGAAGCACGTTTAAAACATTTAGAAAAACGCTTGCGTTTAATTCAAATTATCGGTGCAGCCCAAGATAAAATCCGCTTGGCGTTAGATCCATTAGCAGAATACCTCGCTGGCTTATATTTAATAGATACTTATGGCTCGGATGCAGCAGCTTGGCGAGATTTTCTCTTACAAGCCGACACAATGCCAGATGTTGAGTTAATTAAAGGTTTCCTGTTAGCAGTGCGGGATTGTTGTTTAGCAATTGGCACAGAAGCAAAAGTTCCCGACTTTGTTGCAGAGGAACTTGCCTTCAAGACGGGTTTAGCTCCTCAAGTTACTGCAAAATCTCAACTGGTGCAAACTTAACTAAAATATGGGTTAAATTAATTTTGAGTTTTGCAACTCTAGTAAATTTACCTGAATTTTTGTGTCAACTAATATATTGCCATTACCAACAGGCAAGCGATCGCCACTTACCCAAGCTTCTTGAGGTTGACACTGATAAATCCTGCGCGGTGAATCATCTAAATAATCTGCGACTGTTCGATTAACTTGTCTTCTTGCCCGATTTATAAGTAGCTTCATCACCTTTTCTGTTTCTTCTCGCTTTAGCTCAGAAGCACTTCCATACAAATACAATCCTTCTGGCGTGCCTTCTGAAACGCTCGAATTAAAAATAGCGATCGCGACTCTGCCATTGTTGTATATGTTCTGCGAATGCTTTGATACTATTGCCGAACTCCAATAGATATTCAAGTTATCATCGTAGGCAAAAAACAAAGGCGATACCCAAGGAGAACCATCTGCACCACAAGTAGATAAAGTGCAATAAATATTATCTGCTACGATCCGAGATGCTTTGGCTATGACTTCTGGATTTTTAGAATCGATTGTGTTAACCCATGCGTTTGTAGCGCTTGCAGGTTCCATCATCTTGACTCGGTTAATATAACTGCAACCTTGCAATATTAATACAGGGAATGGGGTTGGGGGAACACTTCGACAAGCTCAGTGCGGTGCAGGGAACAGTAGTGTGCTGCCAGTGGGGCTGCTCTGAAGAAATAGCGTCATAATATTAAGACAAATGCTAGCCTAGACCATGTAAGGGTGAGATAGCTGGGGAGAAAGATTTTGGCAACTATCACTGATATTGGCACGCTAATTACAAGAGATCCTAAATTGCGTGGCGGGCGTCCTATTATTGCAGGGACAGGTACATCAGTTCGCCGTATTGCTGCTTTGTACAAACAAGGTTACAGTGCAGAGGAAATTGCTGCTGATAAGGATCATCTAACACTAGTACAAGTTTATGCAGCACTGACGTACTATCACGCAAACCGAGAGGAAATTGAGGCTGATTTGGCAGAAGAAAAAGCGGAGTATGAGCGGTTAGCAGCACTACATGCAAAGAAGTCTCAGATTCAAAAATGAGCCTTATTCGTTTGTACTTAGATGAGGATGCAAGGAGTAATAGGCTTTTGCAAGCTTTGCGTGCTCGTAATGTAGATGTTATTACTGTTGCAGAAGCTGGAATGATGTCTCGTAGTGACGAAGAGCAATTAAATTGGGCGTTAGAAAATCAGCGAGTAATTTACAGCTTTAATCTTGGGGATTTTTATCGTTTGCATACTACTTTGTTAGAACGGGGAGAATCCCATGCTGGGATCATTTTAGGACAGCAAAATTATTCAATAGGTGAGCAAATGCGCCGCCTGCTGAGATTAATTACCCTGCTGAGATTAATTACAGTTAAGTCAGCAGAGGATATGCGAAATCAGGTGGAATTTTTAAGTGCTTGGGGTGAAGAATAATTCAAAAGCGATCGCACTATCCCAGAAAAAGACACTGAACAAAACAAGTGCGATCGCCTATTCAGTATTAGAAAGATTACTCAATTAGCTCGCGTTTACTGCCAAATGTAGAGAAGAACAAACAAAATAATCCAAATCACATCGACAAAGTGCCAGAATAAGGAAGTAGCATTAACTCCAAAGTGTCCAGAATCGTAGTTACCTGGAATGAAAGAACGCACAAAAATAATTAGCTGCAATAGGATGCCAGTAAAAACGTGCAAACCGTGGAAGCCTGTGAGTAGATAAAACATCCCGCCGAAAGCACCGGAAGTTAAGCTAAATTCCAGGCTATTCCATTCAACTGCTTGCCCAAATAAAAAGTAACTTCCCATTGCCATAGTCGCCAACAAATACAGGCGAAAACCCCACAAATTATGGCGTTGGAGAGCGCGTTCTGCAAAGTAAATCACAAAGCTACTGGCAACAAGAACTGCTGTATTAATTGCAGGTGCTACAACTTCTAGCCCTTCAACACCAGGTGGCAACCAATTGGGAGTTGTGGTTTTGTAGACAATGTATCCTGCAAAAAAGCTCAGGAAAATTACACTTTCAGACAGCAAGAACACGATGAAGCCAAACATTTTGTTGCCTTCTTCGTCGTGGCTATGCTCATCTGTATAATGTGGGAGATTCTGCAACTGATAAGAATTGAGAGAACTGTCCATAGAAGTTTAGGGGTATAAGGGTGTAGGGGTGTAGGAAGAGCTAGGCACTCTCATTAAACTTGAAGTAAAACAAATTAGAACCAATGAAAGAGCCATCAATACAGTCCTATAGAGATTTGAAGGTTTGGCAAGAGGCAATGAATCTTGCTGAATGTTGTTACAGAGCAACAAAAGCATTTCCCAAAGAAGAAACTTACGGAATGGTTGCACAAATTTGGTGAGCTGCGGCATCAATCCCAGCTAATATTGCTGAAGGTTACGGGCGAAGAACGCGTGGTGAGTACATTCAATTTTTGTACATTGCGCAAGGTTCTCTAAAAGAGTTAGAAACACATTTGTTGTTGTCTATTCGTGTCGAACTAGCTTCATCCCAAACTATTAGTCCTGTTGTCAATCAATGCGAATCAGTTGGTAGGCTCTTATCACTCTTGATTCGTTCATTAGAAAAATAGGGGTGTAAAAGGGTAAGAGTGTAAGGGTGCAGGGATGAGAGTCTAAGAAAAATCCTCCTACACCCCTATAACCCTATACCCCTATACCCTAGACTCTGTCAGTGGTTCTGACTTACCATAACCATAGGGTTCGCTAACAACGACGGGAATTTCTTCAAAGTTCTCTATCGGAGGTGGTGAAGAGACTTCCCATTCTAATCCAATTGCCTGCCAAGGATTATCTGGTGCTTTCTCACCAATCGTCCAAGCACCAATCATGTTGAGAATAAAAGGCAATGTGGACATTCCCAACAAAAATGCACCGACACTAGCAACGATATTCCAAAATTCATATCCTGCATCTGGTGCGTAAGAAGCGACTCTACGCAACATCCCCTGCAATCCTAATGGATGCATGGGGAAGAAGTTGAGGTTTGTACCGATAAATGCTAACCAGAAATGCAACTTGCCCAAGCCTTCATAGTACATCCGTCCAGTCATTTTCGGGAACCAGTGGTAGATGGCGGCATACATCCCCATCGTCACGGTGCCGTAAAGGACGTAGTGAAAGTGACCAACTACAAAGTAAGTATTGTTAACGTGAACATCGACAGGCACTGAAGAAAGCATTATGCCTACGATACCAGCGAAAACAAATAATACCAATCCACCCAGGGCAAATAGCATGGGTGTAGTTAAGCGCATTTTACCACCCCAAATCGTCGCCACCCAAGCAAAGACTTTAATCCCAGTCGGTACGGATACCAACATTGTTGTTAACATGAAAATCATCCGCATCCACCCAGGAGTGCCGCTGACATACATATGGTGTACCCAAACGATCGCGCTAACGACAGCAATCAAGAGTGACGATACGGCAACTACTTTATAACCAAATAGAGGTTTGCGGGCATAAACTGGGAATATTTCCGAGAAAACACCAAAAATGGGCAGAATAATCACATAAACGGCGGGGTGGGAGTAGAACCAGAAGTAATGCTGGAACATGACTGGATTTCCACCGTTGGCTGGATCGAAAAAGCCTGTGCCAACTGTGAGATCGAGTAGCAGCATCACCGCGCCTGCTGTCAGTGCGGGCAATCCAAAAAGTTGGATAATCTGAGCACTAAACACTGCCCAAACAAACAGAGGCATCCGGAAAAAGGTCATGCCTGGTGCGCGCATCTTGACAATGGTGGTGACAAAGTTTACTGCCCCCATAATCGAAGAGACACCGGATATTGCCACCGCCAACAACCAAATAACTTGTCCGTTAATCAAGTTACCCGTGGGATTTTGCAGACTGACGGGCGGATAAGACCACCAACCAGCTTGTGCCGGGCCGCCAGGCACAAAAAAGCTTGCCATTAAGAGGATTCCCACTACAGGCACCATCCAAAAAGCGGCAGCGTTGAGGCGAGGAAAAGCCATGTCGCGTGCGCCAATCATCAGTGGTACGAGGTAATTAGCAAGACCAACCAATGACGGAAATGTCCACAGGAACAGCATGACTGTGCCGTGCATGGTGAACATACCATTATAAACGGTGCGATCGACTAGATCTGATTCAGGGGTCATTAACTCTCCCCGAATCACCATTGCAAAGATGCCACCGACAAGAAAGAATATGAACGAAGTCACCAGGTACTGAATGCCAATGACTTTGTGATCGGTGCTAAAGCTAAAGTATCGCTTCCAGTTGTCTGGAATATCGTGATGAGATTGCTCATTCGCGATACCGATGCTTTCGATAGAAATGTTCGTCATCGCTTTGTTTCCTTTTAACCAGGATAATTAACCAAAGGAGCTTCTGCTGGGGCAACTGTCGCCCAGCCTGTTGGGAATGATTGATTGACTACTTGGGCATACTCAGAAGCGGCTTGATTGGATGCAGGAGATGGTTTGTGAGTTGCAGCTTTGGCAAGCCATTGGTGATAATCTTCTGGTGATTCAACCACTACATCAGCTTGCATAGTTGCAAAGTATGTACCGCTATATTGGGAATCTGTGAGTCGATATTTACCAGAGCGAATAGGGGTGAATTCAAAGTTGATAGTTTTGTTGGGAACTATATCTTGCTTGAGTCGAAAGGCAGGAACGTAGAAGCCGTGCAGAACATCCTCTGATCGCAATGCCAAACGTACTCTGCGATCGCTAGGCAAGTGTAGTTCGGTACTGGTGACATTTTTTTCTGGGTAATGGAAAACCCAAGCCCATTGTTTAGCAAGGACATCGATTTGTTCTATATGCTCTAAATTTGATGCGATTTCAGAAGACGCGGAGATATTATCAAAAATATTCCCCGCGTCCCCGCGTCCCCGTGTCCCCGTGTCCTCTTGGTTCCCCGCGTCCTCTACTGTTACCGCATAGGCTGATTCCATCCCCATCGGCATATGCAAGTGCATTAGATGATTTGGCCCTTGAATGCCCATTTGTTCGTAGATTTGGTAGCTGTAACCGGCAATCCAAAACACGAGTAGAATTGGGATTGCTGTCCAAACAACTTCTAATGTCACATTACCCTCAATAGGAGGGCCATCGCAAATCTCGCCCTTTTTCGCCCGATGGAAAATAATAGAATACATTAGCGTTCCGGTAACTCCCAAAAAGATGAATGCACCTAGAGTTACCAAGAAGCTAAACAAGTCATCAACTAGTCGAGATTCAGCCGCAGCTTCTGGAGGTAGCCAAGAGTAAGCCTGCTTCCCGATCCAGAGACTGGTTGTAGTGAGCGCGATCGCACTCGTGATCAATGTCAAAATCTTTAATAATTTCTGGATTTTCATAGCAACAAATTCAGTTATCAGTTACCAGTTATCAGTTATCAGTTGTTCACTGTTGACTGTTAACTGTTTTCGGTTATTTGAGCATTGCGTTCAAATCTCTGCCTACTCGCAGCAATTGATCGGCGGTATTGTGTACCCCAAACTCGGCAGCTAGTTGCGCTCCCAATGTGCCGTGCACATACATTACAGCCATGATTGCCACTCCCACAAATAGATAGCTCATCTGCACTTGTCTATCTTCGTGTTTGCGCCAAAGGAAGCGTTGGAATCCACGCCAAACTGTCATCCCAACAATCAGCGCTAAGAGTAAAACACCACCTACACCATGCCAGAGCATTGTTTCCATTGCCTGCATTCCCCAGGCGCTCTTAACATCTAGTGGTGCTTCTGCCAGCATGATTTCGTAAAAGCCTGCACCAACTGTAAAAAAGGTGATAATGGCTGAAGCGAGCATATTGTACCAGCCAACATCAAAGAAGTTGGCACGCTCAACTGGGATTGCTAAAAACTTGAATACCCATTTCTCCAAGGGGAAAAATACACCGACAATATCAAAGAAAATCCCGATAATAAACAGCCCTAAGGTGAGGTGAACTAAGTTGGGATGAATAGGAACAGAGTATGGCAGTCCATTTGTGCCTAATTGTACTTTTAATTGTTCAATCAGTTCGGAGTTCATCGCAAAATACCATCCTTTACTGCTTCAACAACTGGTACTGTATGCAATCCATACACCCAAACAAGTTGATCGCCCAGATATACTTGCATACCAACGATGACAGCTAATACTAACCCCATTCCTAAATATGCGATCGGTAGTTTGTAGGGATTACGTAGGCGAATCACATAACGCCAAGCTGTAATAGCAGCAATTATTCCTGAAAGTGACCAGCCAATCAATGTATGCATACTCAGTACCGATTTGGCTAGAGCATAAGGTTTTGCTAATCCAGCTTCAAATTGTCCAAAAATGATAGCGACGAAAATAGCGATTGTAGCGAGAAACATATTCCACCAACTCACCTCAAAAAGACGGTGATTGCTAGTAAAATAGCCAATTACATCACAGATAAAAGCAAACAAGACCATCGCAATTACAAAATGGACAATAATGGGATGAATCGTATCTGGATATGGTAAATTGTGGTCGTTCAGACGCGTAAAAAACTCAAGCATAGAATTCTCCTAAGCATATTTACGTGCATCATATAAGCCAAATTTCAAAGATTCACATCCAATCCAAGCAACACATAACCGATATCTATATTTAAATATCTGTGCAGCGGAATTCGGTTAACCTAAAATCAACTGGTTGTAGCCTTGGATGAATTTGCTTCTATTTCTACATTAATTTTAACAATTCACACATTTTCATAATATTCTTTAACAAAAGTAAAAAATGTATTTTTTAACCAAAATCATAAATACTAAATGTGAATAATAAACTATAATTTTAAGAATGTAATTATAGTCACTTTTTGTTACTAATAATTTGTATTTGCAGGTACAAAATATTTTTTAAAATGTAGACAATAAAACAGTTTAATTAGAAAAAAGTAATATATTCACCTGCTGCAACTAATTAAATTAATATTGTTGTTTTAGTCTTTGTTTTTATTTCAAAAATTTTTCGATAGGATACTAATATAACCTATATTTTAGGCTTGGTTATTTAAATCATGTAACATTCCTGTTTATCAAGAAATCAACCAGGAGGCAGAAGAGTTTACCAATTCTGTATGCTGAGTTCTTGATTCTGCGTTATATTTAATTGGAAATAAATGTGATGCGATCGCTAAAAATATTTAGTTGCTACCAATAAATGCTAACTATTATTGGTTGCGGTAATCTTAACCGTAGAGACGATGCCGTAGGCGTAATTATAGCCCAACGCCTACAGCAATATCTTGCCGCACATCCTCATTCCCATGTACAAGTCTATGACTGTGGTACTGCGGGCATGGAAGTGATGTTTCAAGCAAGAGGTAGCAAACAGTTAATAATTATTGATGCAAGTGCAACAGGTTCCAAAGCAGGTGCGGTATTTAAAGTCCCTGGAAAAGAACTAGAAGCACTGCCGGAACCCAGTTATAATTTACATGATTTTCGTTGGGATCATGCTTTAGCCGCAGGTAGAAAAATCTTTGAGAATGACTTTCCCCAAAAGGTAATAGTTTATCTAATTGAAGCGGAAAATCTTGACTTTGGTTGGGAATTAAGCCCTGCTGTTAAGCATTCTGCTGATTTGGTGTTTGCAGAAATAACAGCTATTATCGATGGGTAGTGGTTAGTGGGTAGTATTTAGTAGGAGCGGGTTTTTTTGATAATCTTGCCGTTCAAACTGATAATTTATCTTCTAAACCCGCCCGTACCGTGATTAGTAGTAAATAACCTACTACTTAAATTCCTGTTCCTTTTACCTGTTTCCTTCTCGATACACTGAGAGTTCATCTACCCTCATTTCAAAAGGCATTCCCAAATTAGTTGGTGGACAAACTCTAATCTTAGCACTGCTAATAATTTCACCCAGCACTGTTGCCATTGGTACTATTTTTTGTAAAACACGCCAGTTAGTAATTTGATCCGGACATTCAATTACCAAAGTCATAGCATTGGCACAGGTAATTACATACCAACGGCAAATAGATAACAAATTTTGTATAGTGCGATCGCAAGCATCATAAAAATATGTGCTAATAGAATTCTCTAGCTGCTGGCGCAGTATAATATCTGCTGAAGTTAGTTGAGTCGGGTGTGAGTCATCATGATTTAAGCAATAATTAGTCATTTTTTTCTCTCTTTACATCTGAGGCTGGTTTTGTATAATCACGACATATAGTATGTCCTTGTTTCTGGAAAATCCTGAATTTCATCTCTATACATAGAACTGATTTCACATCCGTGGTTGCGTGAAATCTTTCAAGTTTCAGGCTAGGAAACTCTAGTAACTTCTGAAAACTTTTCTGTATAAGTTTTTCTTGATAGCCTTTGATAACGTAATTTGACTGAAAATAGTTAGTTCCACAAACAAAAGCAACTTTCAGCCTTAAGCGTTAGACTTACTTTATTTATACATATCCAGTAATCGCACAAGCTGTGATAAACTCTTTTTCCCAAGATCTAAATCTATATTGAGAGTGAGTTTACCAAATAGAAAAATAGTACGTATTTGTCGTAGACATTAACTCAGTCAGTAATTGTACTCAGAAGATGTCTACAATCTCTAAAGCAATATCTCACGCTCCAGTTTTGTATCTCCAGCTAGATTTATAATAAACACAACTAATTAAAAAAAAGAATCCTCTGATACTATTAATCAGTAAAATATAACTCTCTAAACTAATATTAATTAATTTCTAAATTAACCTTAGATAATTATTCTCATTCTTTCAAAGAGAAGATACTATGTATTTTGCCATTAATTCTCACAATCTGTACGTAAGTTCCTTGTGACTAGCTCACTTTTGCTGATAATTTGATTCTTAACTATTGATAAATTTAATGTTGATAACTCTTCTCAAATAAATAAATTGCTTAAGCTTGATATAAAAGAGAAATGGTGGATTTTCTCCACCATTCTTTAAAAACTTGTAGCTACATCATTAAGTATTAAAGAGTATCGCCTACCAATTGAAGCTATTAACTAACATTTGCTAATTTCCGTTCATCAGAGAATAGCTCTCTAGCCGATTTTTCTGATTTTGGCGCGCCATAAAAACAAGCTTCTGCTTCTAGTTCGTCTACCAAATCCCAAGCTTCTATAGCTTTTTTAGAATCAGCACCACAGTTGCTGGAAACTGAACGAGCATTGGATATCGCTTTTTGGAGTTCTTTTTGCAAGAATGACAATTTGGGCTTTTCAAGGAAGTCACCTTTCATAATAATATCGGTGACGGAAATAATACCCAATAGTTCACCTTGGATAACAGGCGCACGCCATACACCTGTACTAGCAAATAGCCGTGCTACATATTCCACATCAAGATCGGGATTGACGACAATACAAGGCTTGCTCATAATTTCGTAGATGTGTACCTGTTTGGGATCTTTCCCATGAGCAACCACCTTGGAGACAATATCAGTCTCGGTAACAATACCGTAAGCATCCCCGTCGTGACGAGCTTCGACAATTAAGCATCGTAATCCTTTGAGCCTCATAAGTTTGACTGCTTCTGCGACAGTAGCCGAACCGCGAATGGTAGCTACATCTTGAGTCATGATGTGTTTAGCTCTCATAATTTCTGCTCCTTTTCCTTTTCGCAAGGAAACTGGTTCTACATTGCTGCAATTCTTTCCTTACTGCATATGCCTCCGGCATACACGCTTCATCTAAACTGACGCTGAACTGTAAGAAATCAGAGTTGCTATTTCAAAAAGCAATTACGAAACTTGAAATTGTGTCGTTTCATGTCTTAATAAATCTGGCTTTTACTGGAAGAAGAATTACGCATTTACCCGTGATTTTTACCTTGAAGATAACTTAATTTATTCTTGATCTTCAGTTTAGCCAAGATTTATTTATTCTTTAATTACATACAAATCTAATTGCTTTTTGCTGCTAGGTATAAGTGTTGAGACAATAATTGAGCCTACATTTATATATTATCTTTAGAGAAAATATGCGCAAGGGTTCAGTTATAAAACTTTGCAAAATTCACTAAGAGCAAAATCTTAAAACAAACAAAAGTATTTGTATTTTTTAACTTTATTAAGCAATCAAAGTATGAACTTAGTCTCTGCTTAAAAACATAAACAAAAGTAAAGTTGTAATTAAATATCAATAATAAATAGAAAGCAGAGTTGCTTCCCAAGGAATGGAGTATTATCTAAAAACAGTTTCAGCAGTATTAACTCGTATCAATAAGATATCTGACTTCTCACATAATTCGAGTATTTGTATCTTTAAGCATAACAACAATAGTTCTACAGTTTACGTGCAACTACGTGAAAAATATGCCAGTGTTTTTCTTCTCCTAGTGCCGTCTTACCAAGATGATCTTCTTCCTTGAACATTTCAACTTTAAAGTCTCGCAGCATCTGTTCTACCTGATCACGGGTATGATGGGTAATAGAAGTATAAGTAGCCCAAGAATCACGCTCTCCAAATAATTGAGCCGAAAAGCGACCACCAGAACTTAAAGATGTAACAATTTCTTTCCATAATTTCGGAAAAGATTCTGTCGGACAAAACGGTAGTGAAAAACTAGCATTTACTAAATCTACCAATTCTGGCAAAGTTAAATTTTCAAAGCGAACAACGCGGGTTTGTAAAAGTTTTAAATCAATATTAGGATAATTTAACAAACGGGTAATGGCTTCTTGTTGTCCATCAATTGCTAATACTCGCCAACCACGACGCAACAGTTCGACGGTATCTCTTCCTTCTCCACACCCCAAGTCAACTGCGAAATAAGACTTAGAAGTACTTGGATTTTCTTTATCAAAATAATCCAAAGCTGTAAGCAGAGTATCTCGTGGTGGACGTCCCTCTACAGCTTGATAGTAAGCTAACCACTTGTGCTCAAAATCTCCACTATCTGATTTATAAATTTTTGATTCTGACATGATTTATACAATTACAGTCGTAAATTATAAAAAATCTCTGAATTATTATAAACAAAATCTGAAATACACATAATGTATTATGTAAAAATAAAACTACTGTGATAGCATGAGCGTGTTAAAATTAGTAAATTTTAAATATGAAAATAAGTGCTCGTAACGCTCTCAAAGCTACTGTAAAAAAAATTGTTCCAGGTTCAGTAAATACTGAAGTCACTTTAGAAATAGCACCAGGAGTAGAAGTTACTTCAATTATCACAAAAGCCTCAGCCGACAGTCTTCAATTAGCAGAAGAAAAAGAAGCTTATGCTGTTATTAAAGCAACAGATGTAATGGTTGCTGTTGATTAAAAAATTAGTTAGTGGTTAGTAGGGGAGCCAGTGCGATGGTGAGGCAGCGCGCCCTTGGGGGTTAAGAGCGTTGTAGCGACTGCCGTAGATGCCCGGTAGACAGGCGTAGCCTGGCTTCTCGGAGAGTAGCGGCTTCTGTAAGTAAGGGTTTCCCGGCATAAAAGAGCGTAAGCGCCCTTGCGGGTTAAGCGCGTTGTCGCGACTGGCGTCAAGTGGCGTTAACTGGCGTGCGGGTTTTGCTGATAATCTTGCCGTTCGAACAGATAATTTATCTTCTAAACCCGCCCCTACAGTGGTCATTATCCACTATCTACTCACCAAAAACCCTAAAATTACCTCGATTAACTTATGGGTGAAAGGGAAACTATCAATCACCATTGCAGCACACAGTAACATCATGTAGAGAATCGAGAAAAGAAAGAGCGATCGCGCTAATTGTTTATCCTCTGAATTTTGTAACAACACCCAAGCTTTTTTGATAAAAATAGCTCCCAGTACAAAAGCAGTGCAGCCATAAATTGCACCCATGACGTTGAGAGGTTCTAATAATAAAAATGTCGTGGGAATTAGTAATAAACTGTACACCCATATTTGACGAGCGGCAGTAATATTATCAGCAACTACCGGCAACATCGGTACACCCACCTTGGCATAATCTTCGCTAATCATCAATGCCAGCGCCCAGAAATGAGGAGGTGTCCATAAGAAAATGATCGCAAATAAGAGCCACGCTGTCCAGCTTACACTACCTGTAACTGCTGCCCAACCTACTAACGCTGGAATTGCCCCAGCCGCCCCGCCAATGACGATATTGAGAGATGTATGGCGTTTGAGTAAATGAGTATAGACGCCCACATAAAACAAAATACCGGACATTGCCAGCACAGCACTAAGCAAATTCACAAAGACTGCAAGCAACGTGAAAGAGATACAAGCTAGAGCGATCGCAAATATTAAAGCATGAGCAGGCTGCACCCGCCCGGAAGGCAAAGGGCGGTGACGCGTGCGTTCCATTTCATAATCAATGTCGCGATCATAAATGCAATTAAACGTCTGGGCGCTAGCAGCAGCAAAAGTACCACCAGCTAAGGTGAATAGTAGCAATACAAAGTCTAATTTTCCCCTAGACGCAATAGACATACTAGCAGTTGTGGTAATCAGCAGTAGGGGAATAATTCGGGGTTTAGTGAGTTGGTAATAACTCTGAATAACTTGTAAAAAATTCTGATAGTGGTGCGTGACAGTATTACCTATCATATTGTTAACAATACCTCATTCGTGAAAAATATCTGCCGCTGACAGTTTAACTACCTATAAATAACTCAGATATAAACGCTGCCGGCAATTTTTAGATTAATTATCAAGCTTTTATTTTTTATTTTGATAACAAAGTAGAGAAAGCATACTTCTAAAGTAATAAAATTATCTAGCATCAATCTTAAATTTATTACTTGACTTAGAATCTTTCTTCCTAGATTTGATATAAACTAACGATTCTTGTTCTCTCATCCTGAACAATTCTAATCAAGAACTCACAACCTAAATCTGACAAACATTGATAAGTATAAAAACTCAAATCCTACTCTATGACCACTATCTTTTGTGTTCTGATGTACAGAGTATTTAGTTGTTACTTACTATATTGTTTAGCTATTGACTAGTTCTATGCCATTAACAAAAAATGAACTTATTTTCAGTATACTAGTTAAGTCAAAAAAATAAAACATTACTTGCTTGATTATTTATAAAATAAAAATAAAAAAACGTTAAAACAATTACAAAATAGATTATAGTTAAATAAGAAAAGATATTTTTGAATATAACAATTATTCATGAATATACTTTTCATTAACTAGTAAATAGTGTTAAATCTTCAAAATATAAATAAGAAGTCATAGCTGTGCAAAAGCTATAACTTCAAGATTCGCTAGGAAAAGAGAAAATGAAGGGAAGAAAGAATAAAAACTTTAGACAAGATAAGGTTCTTGATGAGTCTTAATCGTGCAATTAGAACGTGGATAGGTTACACAAAGTAAAGCGAAACCTTTGGAAACCTGATCGTCATCAAGGAAGATTTGCTCAGATTGATCGATTTCACCTTCAACTACCTTACCAACGCAGCTAGAGCAAGAACCAGAGTGACAAGAGAATGGCAACTCAATTCCATTTTCCTCTGCTGCTTCTAAGATGGTAGTCTCTTCATCAACTTCGATTGTTGCGTCAAGGTCTTCTTTTTTGTTGATTAATCTAACTTGATAAGTTGCCATTTTTGTGTTCTCCTCAAAAAACTTGATAGTTGTTAGTTGATAGTTGTTAGTAGTTAGTTATTTGAATAAGGCAGGAGGTGAGCCAGATTGTTTATGCATTCAGTAGTTTAAAGTTGATGAGCGAATACCTACTAATTACTACCCACTACCTACTGTACGGGCGGGTTTTATTAATTATCTCTGGGTGAAAACCGACGATTTATCTTCTAAACCCGCACGGCAGGTACTAACCTCCGGGTAGACACGTAGACGGACGTAGTCCGGCTTCTCGTAGAGTAGTGGCTTTTGAAAGTAGCTGCCCTGACGGGCGTCTACAAGTCGGCACAGCCGCAAGGGCGCACTGGCTCCTTTATGCCGAGGAACCCGTCCACCGTGCTGCCTCCCCTACTAACTACTAACTATTAGTTATTAACTGCAAGGTACGCCCGCAGAAGAACAATCACTTGTTTTGAATGACTTGCCGCACCCACAGGTTTCAGTTGCATTAGGGTTGATAAACTTGAAGCCGCTTTCCATGACGCCATCAATAAAATCAATGACAATCCCTTCTAATAGGGGTGCACTTTCAACATCAACATAAATGGTTACCTTACCTTGCTGAATCACTAAATCATTTGCTTGTGGCTTACTAGTGACATCCATTGCATATTCGTAACCACTGCAACCACCATCTTTAACAGAGATGCGAATGCCTTTAGTTGTGTCGTTGGCATCGGGAGTAGAACCTGCTAAAAATGCTCGCAATCGAAATTCTGCTTTTTCCGTCAAAGTAACAGACATCTGACCTCCTGACTATTGAAAATTTGTCCTCTGTCATTCGTCATTTGTCCTTTGCTGCTCGTTATTTGTTGATGTTTCCAATCATTTTTCAACTATTAACTAACAACCAATAACTAATGACTATTGTACGGGCGGGTTTAACGAGACATTACGTTAGCCCGCACAGAGTGACGGCTAAACTCGCCCCTACTGACTAATGACTGTGGATTTTGATTGCAAGTATCTCCAAGGCGCATTATTACCACACACTGGGCAAGAGCGATCGCGGTAAGAATGACGCTTGGCAAATTCCATCCGAGCCAGATCTATTGTCAGCAGTTGTGATAGGAGAGGTTGGCTAAATCCAGTAATCAGCTTGATTGCTTCTAATGCAGAAAGACAAGCAAGAGTTCCAGATACAGCACCCAACACTGAAAATCCACGCCGATCCCAATCTGGTTTTTCGGGAAACAGGCAAGATAAACAAGGTGTTACACCGGGAATAATGGTAGTTAGATAAGCTTCCATCCCATCCATCGCTGCTTCCACCATTGGCTTACGCCAGCGCACGCAAGCTTCATTCAACAAATCGCGCTCCGTAAAATTATGGGCGCAGTCAAGTGCCATATCTGCGGATTGCACCAAAACATCCACATTCTCCGAGGTGACATATTCATGAACTGCTTCTACCTTGACATCAGGATTGATTGCTTCTAAAGTTTCCTTTGCCTTAAAAACCCTTGGCTTACCAACCCAATCATGCGTCATTAAAATCTGACGATTCATATCATCAAGCCGCAGATCGCCACCTCGAACTAGGATCAGTCGCCCAACGCCTGCTACTGCTAGGTAAAGCGCTGCCGTACCGCCCAATCCCCCCACACCCGTCACCAGAACAGTTGCTGACTTCAGGCGCTTTTGTGCAACTTCGCCAAAAGTAGGGAGCATCATTTGGCGACGGTAACGTTCTAACTCGGTAGGCGTTAGGTCTATCACTTTTTACCTCCTAATCA
Source organism: Chlorogloeopsis sp. ULAP02 (assembly GCF_038404745.2). NCBI lineage: Bacteria > Bacillati > Cyanobacteriota > Cyanophyceae > Nostocales > Chlorogloeopsidaceae > Chlorogloeopsis > Chlorogloeopsis sp. ULAP02. The sequence continues at coordinate 205,071 of NZ_JAYKTT020000005.1, forward strand.
GAAGTGATTTCTGTCAGCGTAATTACATTTTTAGGCTTCTGGTTAAACACTTTGAACAGCTTTTGTTCTTGAGGTGTGGATTCGAGAAAAACCTGATAAGCCTGTTGTAGCGCTTCACAATATTTACTTAACTTATCTTTGGAACTAAGGTCAGTATAATTCTCATCAATTTCTTGAATATATTGGGAGAATTTTTTTAGAATATGTAGACGATTTACATTGACAACCTTTTGGTCATAAGGTAGCTGAAAAAACTCAAAATATTCCTCTGCTTCTGTAAGCTTTTGGAACTTATCCCAATCTTCGCTCATTTATTTCGCTCCATTTGTTTCAGTTGTTGCTTTAATTCATCTAACTGACAATAAATTTTATAAGTTGCAGCAGCAACATCCATAAGTTTTTCGTAATCTGTTGGTAATCCCTCTGCTAAATCGTGCAGATCCATTTTCATTTGACCCGCCTTACTATTAAGACGTTTAATTTGAGTTTGTATTTCTTCAATTGTCATTTGTCATTGATTGAGCATGGTGAACACAATAGTCAGAGTCGTCATTTGTCATTCATCATTTTTTACGAATGACTCATGACCAATGACCAATGACTAATGATGAATTATTTACAGTTTTCCTACTTCTGGAAAACGTTGAGCTAATTCCACGCCTTTTTGTACTAATTTTTCTCCTTCTTTCGCTACCTTTTCTAAAGATTCAAACCCAAAACGATGAGCATCTCGTAAGGTTTTAACAGCTAGTAGTAAACGACCTGAGAATACTAGCGCCCAGCCAAAACCCTCATGGCTTAAATCAACTACAACCTGAGATAAAAGACCCGTTTCTTGTTCAATCCGGGCTGCAACAGCTCGATAAAATGCTATAATTCTTGCTACTGTGATCGGATCTACTTCACCCTCAACAGAAATTTCACGTTTCTTTTGTTTGGTAACAATAAAAGGTTTTAGTATCAACTCATCCGACCAATTGCGATATACTCCATAGCTATCTTGTCCACGAATTTGTTGCACTATTGCTTTCAAGAAAGGTGATTTTAAAACTTCTGTTGTAGCTGTTCCATTCACACTATTAGTTGCGCTCATACCGTTGCTTCCTCCTCTAATTCATCTTCAAAGTTGCGAGATTTTTGCTGTAGGGCTTTACGCAACCAAGGTGGAGGACTCCCCTGCAAAGTTCTGACTAGGTTTTCCAGAACATCAGTTATTTTTTCTTGCTCAGTTCGTGCTTTAACTGGAGTAACGCCTTTCTTAATTAAACGTGCAGCAGCATTTCCGCCAATTGCAGATACATAAACAATTGTGCAATCAACAAGTGCATCCAATTTAGGAACTAATTTATCCTCGTTCCCATCTTCTTTGAGATTTCCACCAAAGTTTAAGGTTTCTACAAACTGAAATCCTTCGGATGATATCTCATAAATATCAATTGTTTTAGCCCAGCCAAAGTGAGCATTAATATGAACTCGGTCGTTAGTTGTGAAGGCTATTTTCATTTTCTTTCTCCTACATTAGGGGCTAGCCTTTGGTGATTGGGTATTGGGGATTAGATAATTAAATTTTGAATTTTAGATTTGCGATTGTGGATTGGAATTTAATCTAAAATTCCTAATCTCTAGTCCCTAGCCCCTAGCCCCTAGCCCCCATTACCAATCACCGTAGATGTTAGTATCTTTGATACTTGCTTCCTCTGCCTCTAAAAAGAGGTTGCCAATGTCAAATAACATTTGGATCGTGCCTTTGTAGCCCACTTTGGTAGATTGACCATTACCCAAACGGTCAAAAATGGGAATTCCCTGGCGATAAAGAGGGATGCCAAGTCGTTTGGCGATCGCTGCAATGTGAGAGTTGCCAATTAGTAAGTCAGATCCTGCTGCTAATTGCTCAAAGTCTTCTAGATCGCTAATGATGACTTTATCAATGGGGAGTTTTTCCAATAAGGGCGATCGCGTTGTCGTTACAGCTGCTTGTATTTCTGTCCCCATTGATTGTAAGAAACAAACTGTTGACCACAGTAAATCTGGCTCCAATGCTAGAGAAACTCGTTTGCGTCCAAAGTAAAAGTGAGTGTCTAGCATAGCATCTTGCAACTGGCGACGTTGGCGACGGTATTTTTCTGGTACGCTATTACCACTCAATTGTGCCAGACATTGCAAAAATCGATCTGTTGGTTCTAACCCTGTCAGTTCAGCAAATACCTCAAACGGCATGCCGAAGCGTTGTTGCAAAATTTTTGCTGCATTCCGCATACTTTCGCCCAATGCCAAAGTGAAAGCAGAACTGCCAACTTTATGCAGTTGTACCAGAGTTGTGCCACCGCCTGTAATCGGACTGTAAGAATCATCTAAGTGACCATCCAAAGAAGCGGAAAGGTCAGGTACGATAATCGGTGTAAATCCGAAAGCAGTGACTATCTCTTTCACCTGTTGCACATCCCCTGGTGCAAAGGCAGAACTCATCAAAATCGTGATTTGCTGTGCCTTTTTATCACCTGGTAGGGGAATCTCTTTGACTGTGCTTTCCACCGCAGCAGCAAAGCCATCTTGTAATGCACCTTTAAAATCTGGAGAGGAAACCAAGATAATTGGCAATTCATCCAGTTCTGGATGACGTTTGCGGAAATCTTTGAGAATACCTTCCATATCATCCCCTCTGGTTTCCGTTAATCCAGTCGTACACAAACCGATGATTTCTGGTTGTGACTTTTGTACCAGAGTTAGGATTGCCTCTTCAACATTCTCCTCACCACCCAAAATTGTGGTTACTTCGGTCATTGCCGTGGTCGAGAGGGGAATTGCCTCCCTAAAATGCCGCACCAATATCACTTTAGCGAAAGCAGTACAACCTTGGGAACCGTGGAGTAAAGGCATCATTCCTTTCAGTCCTAAGAAGGCAAGGGCTGCACCCAAAGTTTGGCTTTGTTTGAGAGGATTAACTACAACTGGTTTATTGGGAACAACGACAGTCGCCATCAAACTTCCTCCTCGAAAGATGCAGAGAGTGGGAGGCGAATTTCAGGCGATACGGAGACGCAAAGAAACGGAGACGCGGAGATATTCCCCGTGTCTCCACTTCCCCGTGTCCCCGTGTCCTTATTTCCTGCGTCCTCTTCCCAAGGTGCTGGCTTACGTACTTGCTCCCATACCGGACTGTAAAGCGCTTCATCTAGCTCACGCGCCATTTCTACCATCCCCACATAACCTGCATAGGCGTGGTGGCGTTCCTGATTGATATCTAAAAAAGGAATCCGGGCTTTGAGAGCAGTGTATTGATTACGACCACCAGCAACTAACATCTCGGCTTTTGTTTCACTAATCACCCGCAGTATTTCTTGAGGATTGCCCTTTTCCAGGGTGATGCCATCTTGACCGAGTAACTCTTTAATACGGGTTTTATCTTCTTCCGTACTTTTTTTAGTACTGGTAGCAACAACTTCCATTCCCAAGTCTTTCGCCGCAGAAATAATTGACCAGCTCTTCACACCTCCAGTATAAAGAACAACGCGCTTGCCTTTAAGACGGGCGCGATAGGGAGCTAGTTTTTCTTGTAATGCAGCGGTTTCTTCAGCGATAAGCTTTTCCGTGCGTTCCTGTAGAGCAGGGTCACCTAATTGCGCGGCAATATTCCGTAAACAACGGTTCATGTCCTCCACACCGTAGAAAGACTCTTCAATGTAGGGAATGCCGTAACGCTCCTTCATTTTTCTTGCCATATTAATCAAGGCTTTGGAGCAAATCATTACATTGAGCTTGGCACGGTGGGCATAACAGATTTCTTCGTAGCGAGAGTCACCGGTCATTTTTGCCAAAACACGGATGCCCAATTTTTTTAGCAGTGGTAAGACATTCCACATTTCACCGGCGATATTGTACTCACCGATAAGGTTGATATCATAGGGCGTGGTGTATTCAGGTTCAGCAGTACCAACAACGTGTTCTAACAATACTTCACCAGCAATTCGGTTGCCAAGATTTTTGCTACCTACAAAACCAGGAGAATTGACAGGGATAACAGGGACGCCTATTTTCTTGGCAGCAGCTTGGCAAACTGCATCCATATCTTCACCAATTAAAGCAGTGACACAGGTAGAATAAACAAATACTGCTGCTGGTTGGTAACGTTGGTAAATATCTAAGATAGCTTTGTAAAGCTTTTTTTCACCTCCAAAAATTACATCATTTTCACTTAAATCGGTAGTAAAGCCAAACTTATAAAGTTGAGGGCCAGAAGAAAGACTACCACGACTACCCCAGGAATTACCAGCGCAGGCGATCGGCCCGTGGACTAAATGAGCAGCATCAGTAATCGGTACTAGGGCAATCATTGCACCGTCAAAGGAACAGCCCCCTTGAGCAGCCCCAGGTTGAGCTTGTTGTTTGCAAGTCTTATTTTTTTTGTCTCCATGAGTATGATGATTATGCTCGCATCCTGGTTCAGAGAGCAGCTCATTGATTTTGCCTTGGGTGATTGTCATCTGTTTCCTCGCGCTGGATGAAAGTTGTTAGTTGTCCTTGGTCATTTGTCATTGGTCATTTGTTTTTGTTATCGGTCATTTGTAATTTGCTAATGACTAATAACTAATGACTCATAACTAATTAGTAATCGATAATGAGTATTGAATAATGAGTAATATGTAACGACTAGCAAATATATTTCGTGACATCTTCTCCACATTCATCGCTGAGATAAGATAAAGCACGAAAACGTAATCCCACAAAATTGTCATATAAAGGATTTAGCTTGCACAGTGCAGGAATATTAAATGTACACCCAAATATTTTAATACTCCGCTCAAAGGGACAACAGCAAGGAATGAATTGGCAAATTAGATGAGCAAGATGATGGTTTTTTACTTGAATATTATCCACGAACCGACGCAATGGATATAGAATATCAAAACCACCAGATTTTTGATAGTTTGGTGGATGAAAGTTAGGGTGGTTGTGAGTGTGATTTACAGAGGCCATCTTTCACAAATTGGGTAATAATTTCAAAGAAAAAAGGAATTGGGGATTGGGAAGAGGACACAGGGACATGGGGACGCGGGGACACGCAGAATTGATCAGCATGTTCTTGCCCCTTGTCTACGCCAGTCGCTACAACGCGCTTAACCCGCAAGGGCACTTACGCTCCCTTGTCTTCCCCTCCCCTTGTCCTCTTCTTTGCCCCTAATCCTTCATTGGCACGTTGCGAGTTGATGAGATTCTTAACGAATCAAATCAAAGGAGATATCGGTCTTACCTGCAATGTTGCTGCTGCGATCCAACTCATCAAGGATGGTGTTAACAATCCAGTTGAGTAAGTTCAAACCACCTTGGTAACCAAGTGTAGGATAGCGGTGTAGGTGGTGGCGATCAAATAGAGGATAACCAATACGTACCATTGGAATCTTGGTATCACGCCATAGGTACTTACCGTAGGAGTTACCGACGAAGAAATCTACAGGTTCGGTAAACAGCAAAGAGCGTAGATGCCACAAGTCTTTGCCAGTCCAAACAGTTGCTTGCTTACCGAAGGGGCTAGCGCTGAGGATTGCTTCCATTTCTTTCTTGAATTCCTCGTCACCGTTGTTGCAGAGGATGTGTACTGGTTCAGCACCCAATTCTAACAAGAAGCTAGTGACGCTATAGATTAAATCTGGGTCACCGTAGATAGCGAACTTCTTGCCATGAATCCACGCGTAGGAGTCAGTCATGGCGTCAACCAAACGACCACGCTCATCTTCTAATTCTTGAGGAATGGGCTTACCGGTCATTTCAGATAAAGTCATCAAGAACTCGTCAGTACCTTTCACACCAAATGGGCGCAGGACTTTGGTTTGCTGTTTCCACTTAGTTCCAATGTATTCACGAGTTTTATTAGTAGTGTAGCGCTGTAGGGCAACGGTAGCTTCTGCATTAATAGAATCAGCAGCATCTTCCAGCTTTGTACCACCTGGGTACATATCATACTCACCAGTGTTGGGAGCATCCAGGTAGTCGCTGTTATCCGCTAAAACGGTGTAATCGATACCCATTAAACCCAACATCCGCTTTAATTCGCGGTTGTTACCAACATAGGTATCAAAACCAGGGATAAAGTTAATTTTGCCGTTGGTTTTGTCCTTCTTCTTACCTTCTGTCAAATTAGACAGAATCCCCTTCATCATGTTGTCGTAGCCAGTGGTGTGAGAGCCAACGAAACTGGGGGTGTGGGCAAAAGGTACTGGAAAATCTTGGGGAATCGAACCAGCATTCTTAGCGTTAGTGATAAAAGCACCCAAGTCATCACCGATAACTTCTGCCATACAGGTGGTGCAGACGGCAATCATCTTGGGCTTGTAGAGTTGGTAAGAAACTTGCAAGCCTTCGATCATGTTGTTCAAACCACCGAACACGGCTGCATCTTCAGTCATTGAAGAAGACACGGCTGAGAATGGCTCTTTGTAGTGGCGGCTGAGGTGAGTACGGAAATAAGCAACGCAACCTTGAGAACCTTGAACAAAGGGTAAGGTGCCTTCAAAACCGACAGCAGCAAAAATAGCGCCTACGGGTTGGCAACCTTTAGCAGGGTTGACAGTTAATGCTTGACGGGCAAAGTTCTTTTCACGGTACTCCCAACCTTTTGTCCATTCAGAAACCCGTTGAACTTCTTCTGGTGAGTGTGCGCCTTCAAACTGCTCGTGCTTGTTCTTAAAGAGTTCTTGGTACTCTGGCTGTTGAAATAGTTGTACGTGATCTACGATTTTTTCGGGATTCTGTGGCATTTGTGTATCTCTCTATTGCTTGCTGAATGGGTGATGGTGGGTGAGCAGTGCGGGGATAGCCGAGGGGTCGAATCCCGGAGGGAGTTACGAGTGGTGAATGATGAATAATGAATGAAACCAATTATTCCATCCAGCATTCAGCATTCATCATTCTTCCCTTTGTAGCTGGGGTGTAAACCCCAGGCTATCCATCTATTTCCCTTTGAACTAGGCAGCGTTAGCCTTCGCTACGGACTTTTTCCAAGGAGTGCCTACTAAGCTCCAAGTGGGGCTGTTAAGAGCCAAATCCATGTCACGAGCAAAAACTGCGAAGCCGTCGTAACCGTGGTAAGGGCCGGAGTAATCCCAAGAGTGCATTTGACGGAAAGGCAAGCCCATCTTCTGGAACACGTACTTCTCTTTGATACCAGAGGCAATTAAATCGGGTTTCTTAGCCTTAACAAATTCCTCGAATTCGTAGGCGGTAACGTCGTCGTAGATGATAGTAGCGTTGTCGATGTAGTGGGTTGTGCGCTTATAGTCGTCGTTGTGAGCGAATTCGTAGCCAGTACCAATTACTTTAATACCCAAGTCTTCAAAAGCGGGAACAACGTGACGAGGACGCAGACCGCCAACATACAGCATGACTGTATTGCCTTCAAGGCGAGGACGAAACTTCTCGACGATCGCATTCATTGCCGGTGTGTACTTAGCGATCACCTTCTCGGCATTTTCTTGGATCTTGGAGTCAAATTTAGCAGCAATCTCACGCAGAGATGCAGCAATTTTGGTAGGGCCGAAGAAGTTGAATTCCATCCAAGGCATACCATAGGCTTCTTCCAAACTACGGCAGATGTAGTTCATCGAGCGGTAGCAGTGGATGAGAACTAATTTAGCTGCTGGCCCTTGGATCAACTCGTTGAGAGTACCATCACCAGACCACTGGGCAACAACACGCAAGCCCATTTCTTCTAATAACATCCGGCTTGCCCAAGCATCACCACCGATATTGTAGTCACCGATTAGTGCTACATCATATGGCCCTGGCTCGAAGTCGATTTTATTTTCTTTCTTCGCTTTATCAAATTGGGGGAAGATCCAATCACGGATAGCGTCGTTAGCAATGTGGTGACCGAGAGATTGAGAAACACCTCGGAAACCTTCGCAACGCAGAGGTACTACAGGTTTACCAATTTGTTTAGCAGCTTTCTTAGCTACGGCTTCGATGTCATCTCCAATCAGACCAATGGGACATTCTGATTGAATTGAGACACCACGGTTGAGGGGGAAGAGTTCTTCAATTTCTTCGATCATTTTGGTGAGTTTTTTATCACCACCAAAGACGATATCCCGCTCTTGGAAGTCGGAGGTGAAGTGCATGGTACCGAAGGAATCGACGCCAGTTACACCGACATAATAGTTACGACGACCAGACCAAGACCAGTAACCACAACCAACAGGCCCGTGGCTAATGTGGATCATGTCCTTAATCGGCCCCCAGACTACACCCTTAGAACCTGCATAGGCACAACCACGAGCGGTCATTACACCAGGAACAGATTTGATGTTAGACTTAACACCGCAATCAGCCTTGCCTTCTTCGTGAACGTTGAGGTGTTTTTCGCGCTTTTTGCGAGATTTTTCGGGGTAGGCTTGGAGAACTTCTTTAATTAGTTCTTTGTGTTCTTCTACAATATTCTTGTTTTCTGGAGGTGTCATAGTCTGCCTCGATTACTCTTAACGGATCGGGAAATAGAAGGATGGAAGTGAGAATAGAGAAGAGGGGAGGAGAAGGATGAAGGTTGAAGGCTGAAGGCTGAAATGAAGGGAGAATTTCATACTTCATACTTCACACTTCACACTTTCCTTATCTCCTGATTACGGTATTAGCTATTTGCTGGTAGCTTCAGCAGGCTTACCGATGATTTCAGCGTGCTTGGTATCGTCGTCGAGGATACCGTATTCAATCAACAATGCTTCTAGATCGTCCATTTCCATTGGTGTGGGAATGGTGAGTTTATCGTTGTTGATGATCTTCTTAGCTAGTGCGCGGTATTCTTGAGATTGGTTACTGTCGGGTGCGTACTCGTTAACGGTCATACGACGCAATTCTGCGTGTTGAACGATGTTGTCACGAGGTACGAAGTGAATCATCTGGGTGTTGAGTCTTTCAGCCAGGTTTTCGATCAATTCGGCTTCACGGTCAACTTTACGGCTGTTACAAATCAAACCACCCAAACGCACACCACCAGAGTGAGCGTACTTAAGAATACCACGAGCGATGTTGTTAGCAGCATACATCGCCATCATTTCACCGGAGGTAACAATGTAGATTTCTTGTGCTTTACCTTCACGGATAGGCATAGCAAAACCACCGCAGACAACGTCACCCAACACGTCGTAAGATACGAAGTCTAAGTCTTGGTAAGCACCGTTTTCTTCCAAAAAGTTGATGGCGGTGATGATACCACGACCAGCGCAGCCTACACCAGGCTCAGGGCCACCAGACTCCACGCACTTCACGCCACGGAAACCGGTGAGCATTACTTCTTCGAGTTCTAAGTCTTCTACTGCGCCGCGCTCTGCGGCGAGGTGTAACACGGTGGTTTGAGCTTTACTGTGCAGCATCAAACGGGTAGAGTCAGCTTTGGGGTCACAACCTACGATCATAATGCGCTGACCCATTTCTGCCATCGCAGCTAGGGTATTTTGGGAGGTGGTAGATTTACCGATACCGCCTTTACCGTAGAATGCGATCTGTCTGATATTCTCAGTCATGATTAATGTTTCTCCTGCTATTGGTTTGGTGGGTAATCGAGTATTTGTTTTAGAGGTTCACGTTGATTGGGTCAGCAGTGACCGCTTGATAGAACGTCGCCGGTGGTTAAGGTGGCGATCGCTCTACCACAAAAACAGTTGGAATGTTCAGCATATTTGTCCTTTGTCATTTGTTCTTTGTCATTTGTCCTTGTGTCATTTGCTAATGACCAATGACTAATGTACAGACGCGATTAATCGCGTCTGTACTAACTAAACTGCTTCAACGACAATGTCTTGGCTGACGCGATCGCGCAATCTGGATTCGATCGCAATCTTGAGTGTGGCGGTGCTGCTTGAACAAGAACCACAAGCACCTTGCAGTATTACTTTGACGCGATCACCTTCTACGTCGTACAGTTCCACATCTCCCCCGTCGGCAATCAAAACGGGTCTGACTTCCTCATCTAGTACTCTTTGAATAAGAGCAATTTTTTGCACTGATGTCAATTTCTTTGCAGATGTCTGTCCATTGGTGTTGGGGGAAGCACTGACAAGGGTAACGGCTTGTTGTTGCACGGATGCAATAATGTCATCGATATTTGCCAAACACGATCCGCATCCGCCACCTGCTTTGACGTAGTTTGTTACATCTTCGGCAGTAGTAAGGTTATTTTCAACAATTACGCGCCGGATTTTTGACTCGCTGATGCCAAAGCAGGTGCAAATTAGCGCTCCTTCGTCATCGTCGTCATGAGCTTCTCGCTTGATACCCCGGTAATTATAAATAGCTGATAAGAGCGCTTCTTGTCCCATTACCGAGCAGTGCATCTTTGCTTCTGGCAGTCCGCCAAGATGGCTGGCAATATCTTTATTAGTAACTTTTAGAGCTTCATCTAAGGTTTTACCCTGAATTAGCTCGATCAGAGCTTCAGAAGAAGCGATCGCACTAGTACAACCAAAGGTTTGAAAGCGAGCGTCGAGGATTGTTTCGGTGTCTTGCTCAACCTTAAGGTGCAGTCTGAGGGCGTCTCCGCAAGCAATGCTACCTACGTCACCAACAGCAACTTTAACTCCTGGTTCACCCTTGTCTTCTATTACTCCCTGATGTTTGGGATTGTAGAACAAGTCCAATACCTTATCTGTGTAGTCCCACATAGCCTATTTTGGATTTTGGATACTTCGACAAGCTCAGTACAAGTTTTGAATTTTGGATCGGGGATCGGGGGATTGGGAGAAATTTTTATTTACATTCCCCTTGTCTCCCCTTCCTCTTTCTAGCCCCTAGTCTCTAGCCCCTAGCCCCTATTACTGCTTGCTCTTGCTCTTGCAGCCAAGCAGCTTCATCATTCTTAAAGGGTGAGAGGGCACGCAGATGCTCGACAATACCGGGCATTACCTCCAGCACAGTATCTATTTCAGCGTTTGTTGTGTAGCGAGAAAGACTGAAGCGAATCGAGCCGTGCAAAATTGTGTAAGGTATGCCCATTGCCCGCAGTACGTGGGAAGGTTCTAGAGAGCCAGAGCTACAAGCAGAACCAGACGAAGCACAGATGCCGTGTTTGTTCAGGTGGAGGAGAATTGCTTCACCTTCGATATACTTGAAACCGATATTGGTGGTGTTGGGCAATCTCTGCGTAGAATGACCGTTAACTTCACAGTCGGGAATTGTGGCGATGATAGTTTGTTCTAGGCGATCGCGCAGTTTCTTTTCTCTAGCAGTTGCTTCTTCTATATGTAGTGATTCTAATTCTGCTGCTTTACCTAAACCGACAATTCCCGGTACATTTTGTGTTCCCGAACGGCGTCCGCGTTCTTGTCCACCACCAATTAACATCGGGCGGAATCTCACACCACGTCGCACATACAAAGCACCAATTCCTTTGGGTGCATGAATCTTATGACCGGACATGGTTAACATATCAACGGTGCTAGCCTTCATATTCATCGGAATTTTACCGACTGCTTGCACCGCATCGACGTGGAAGAGAGCGCCATGCTCTTTTACCCGCATCCCAATTTGTTCAATTGGGAATACCACACCAGTTTCGTTGTTCGCATACATAATCGACACCAGGGCGGTGTTACCTGTTATTGCGGCTTCCAATTCATTAAGATCTAACTGTCCCTGGCGGTTTACCGATAGATAAGTAACGGTGTAACCTTGGTTTTCTAGTTGTTTACACAAAGTCAGCACCGCAGGGTGTTCGACTTGGGTGGTAATAATGTGTTGCTTTTGCGGTTGTGCTAATAGTGCAGCTCGAATCGCGGCGTTATCTCCTTCCGTACCACCACTTGTAAAAATAACTTCTGATTCGTCTGCACCAAGTAGGGCTGCGACTTGTTCTCTTGCTTGGTTGACTACTCTGCTAACTTGTCCACCAAAGCTGTGCATACTAGAGGGATTGCCATAATAATCCGTCAAGTATGGCAGCATCGCCTCTACAACTTCTGGATCTACTTTAGTGGTGGCATTATTGTCGAGATAAATACAATTCTTTTGCATTGCTCCAATTCTCTATAACAAGAGCCAAAAACTTTAGATTTTTCTTTTAGCTAACAGTGTGATGAAGGAGAACAGGGAAGGGGAGAGTGAGGGAGTGGAGAGTGGGAAGAATTCTTCTCCGTGTCCCCTTGTCTTCATGTCCCCCCTTCCTCTTCAAGTGTCTCTAATCCCAAACTTTACGCCACTTGTTGCTGATGCTTTTTTAATTGTTCGGAGAATTTCTGAGAATAAAGTTTATACCAATTCTCCCAATAATCTGGTTTTTTAGTTAATTTTGCAATCAGGCGATTATAAGTGTTAAACCAGTTTTCCCAATAATCGGTTGTAATTTTAATGCAGCCATTGCCCGTGGGACAACTAGCTTTGCACTGAGGTACAGTATGGATACTATCAACGCAGTTTGTACAAAGATTGGGATCAATCCAAAGATGATTTTCAACCATTTTGATTGCGCCGGTAGGACATACAGACTGACAAAGCTTACAGGAAATGCACTCGCTGGTTATTTGATAAACCATGATGATCCTCCATAAAAGAGAACAAATTGAGGATTAGGTACTGGGTAATGAGTGCTAGATAATTATTTGGTAATGGCTAGTAGTTAGTGGATAGTGGTTAGTGGAAATTTGACTAATTACCAACAACTATCTAATAACTACTAACTAATAACTACTAGCAACTAACTAGTTCCTGCACGTATTGCTGGTAATATTCCAGAGCGACCTTTTCAATCGCATCGTAGGTTTCAACTGTTTGTATGCCAGCAGCGTGCAATTTTTCCTTGGGGCATTCGCCAATCTTCGCGACTAATACGGCTTTGCAATCGGCGATCGCTTCGATGATCTTTTCAAGAGTAGCTGTCTCTCCATAGCCACCTTGGCAATAGTGGTCTATTCTACGATGACCAACATACTGCACTTGTTTACCATCCACTTCGTAAACCTGAAATTCTTTGGCATGACCGAAGTGCTGATTTACTAGTCCGCCGCCTTTTGTTGCTACTGCAACCATAATTTTCACATTGTTTTGTACAGACACGCTATGGCTTGTCTCTACAGACTTTTTGGCAGCTTTCAGTTCTTCTTTAAACTTCTCAATTCCTGCGTGAACTTCTTGGCGTTTTTGCAAGTCATATTCTGGAGCCATTTCCAAGAATTTATCTTTAGTAAATTCTTGGCTGCGGTCTTCTCCCAATAATCCTACCGCATCGGCACGACACTGACGACAGTGGCGCATCATCTTCATGTTACCAGCGCATTTGTCTTGTACTGCCTTTAGTTCTTTGGGGGTAGGCCCACGCTGACCGGTAAGTCCGAAGTGAGTGCCGTGTTCTGGGGCAGAAATCAGCGGCATAATATTGTGTAGGAATGCACCTTTGGAGCGAATTACCTTGTTCACTTCTGCAAGGTGTTCGTCGTTAATCCCCGGAATCATCACGGAGTTAACTTTGCACAAAATATCGGCTTCTTGAAGGGCTTGCAATCCTTCCATCTGCTTTTCGTGCAGAATTTTTACCCCTTCAATACCTCTGTAGCGCTTACGCTTGTAGTGAACCCAAGGATAGATCATTGCCCCGATTTCCGGGTCAACCATGTTAATAGTGATGGTGACGTGATCTATATTTAGTTGTCTAATGCGATCAATGTATTCGGGAAGCATTAAACCATTGGTTGATAAGCAAAGCTTAATGTCAGGTGCTTTGTCTGCTATTAACTCAAAGGTACGAAAAGTCTTTTCTGGGTTGGCTAGTGGATCGCCTGGACCTGCGATTCCCAAAACTGTCATTTGAGGAATTTTACCTGCAATCACCAGTACTTTGTGTGCGGCTTCTTCCGGTGTTAGCAATTCGCTAACTACTCCCGGACGGCTTTCGTTAGCACAATCATATTTGCGATTGCAGTAATTGCATTGAATGTTGCAGGCAGGGGCGACTGCAACATGCATCCTAGCATAATGATGATGGGCTTCTTCACTGTAGCAGGGATGCTTGGCAATGCGTTCTTGTAGTCTTTCGTCCACTTCCACGGTGGAACCACTGCTGCATGGGCCGCAACCTTTAGATTTGACTTCAGGTCTGATTTCCGTAACTGGGGAGTTGACAATTCCTGTAGAAGGTGGTGTCATTGAATTTCGCTTCGCAAGGGGTCGGTGATGGGAATGCTACTGTTTAATGAGTTAGGAATGGAAGCCGCGTCTGTTTTGAGCGCTGCCTACCGGGGTTCGGGGTAGGCTATAAACCCAAGTTTTCTCGGCTGGTGTGTGTCTGCACAAGATGTGGGTGGAAGACAGCGCCTACAGCCACGACTTCGATTTCACAGGGGCATGGTGCTATCTCATCCCTCCACTCACTTATCGCTCCTTGATTGGTGCGTCAAGTGATTGGCGATATCTGTTTTATATCAGTCGTCGGAAATAGACCTGAGCTTATAACCAGGATAAGATTTATTAGATTTATTAAGTTTGTACTCAAAATGTGAAACCCAGATTTCCAAAGCATTAAAAGAATTGGAAATTTTTTTTGGGGTAGGGGCGCTAGTATTTTGGGGTGAAAGTACAAGTATTTATGGAGAAGGGGACAAGTGTTTTTGTACTCAGATCAAACCCAGCTTCAGCAAGGGTTTTAAATCAATTTGCAGTTTTTTTAGCTGACAGGGAGTTGTACTCAAAAACCCTTCTTAAAATAGCCCAGACCACTGATTTTGACGCGGTTTTTACTTTTGGAAATCTGGAGTAGGTTACGGACTCTACTCCAGAAAATTGCGAAATTCAATTCTGTATCCAACATATCACTTTATTTTTTGATAGAAAATGCGATTTAATTTTTTTTAATTTTTGGAGAGGTAATTATAGACTTTGCAAGAGAGAAGCCTGATTCTGAGACACTTCAAGCAACTTTGCCAAGCGAAAGATGAGAATTCGTCGCAAAATCTGGTAGCTAAAGTTCTGGCTGAACTTCTATGTCCCTAAAATACTGTATTGCCAATTGCAGAGAATTGCTAGTTGAGGACTAGGGATAGTGAACAGTGATCAATAAACTTTCAAGAAATAAGGCAAAGGGCAGAGGGCAGTAGACAGTAGATACGTAGCGGTGAGGGAGTCGCAGTCTTGGACGCCCCATGACACCAGTCGCTACAACGCGCTTAACCCGACGCCAGGTGACGCCAGTCACTACCAACGGATACATCGCTAGCTAACGCAACGCCTGACGGCGAACGCGCCTACAAGTCGGCACTAGAGGCGCAGTGGATTCCCGGAGGGTAGCCGCCCAACGCGCTGGCTCCTTTATGCCAGGAACCCGTCTATCCTCCGGGTACTCTACGAGAAGCCCTTCGGATTCGGGGGTTCGCCGTCACGCGTTCTCGCAGGGTACCCGAAGGGCTTCCGCAGGTAGGAAAGAGGATTTGACTTGTTTGTTATTCGTAGCGGATGGTGTGCCGCTAGTACGTCTGCTCTCAAGAAAAGCTGATAAATGAACTGCTACCAACTAAATACCAACTATTATAGAGTAATATTAAAAAGTTGAGCGCTGATGTGGGAGTGTTTAAGGCGAAAATTTTGGCGAACAATTTATATCGAGCAATTGGTAAAAAAATTGATGTTAAGACAAAGAAATTGACACCAGCAAATACAACTCAACAACTCAAAGATATCCAGTTAATTGTCGACGTTTTTGACAACAGTGTGGCACGTCAGGCGGTGAAGGATTATGCAGATCAATTTAAGCTCCCTTGTCTTCATGCTGGGCTATCAGCAGATTATGGAGAAGTGATTTAGGAATCAGGTTTATCGTGTTCCTTCTGATGTTAATGATGATATCTGTGATTATCCACTGGCACGAAACTTAGTAGTCTTGACTGTTGCTGTTGTCTGTAAAGAAATAACTTCCTTTATTTTTACAGCACAACAGCATAAATTTACCATCACCCTAAAGGATTTAACTGTTCAATCTCTTTGTTTATAAACAAAGCTACAACCATCCCTATGTACACCACCGACTTATGCCCATCCTTAAGGTTAACAGCACTGAATTCGTAATAGTGCTAACATTTTTGAGCGCTTATTACCTAGAACGTTCTTGGGTATCTACGTCTAGTTCTTCGCGTCGGATTGTGTCAGTGGCTTCAGCAGTATCAGTCTCTACAACTTTCTTGACTCGCACTTCTTCTCGTACCACAGCTTCTTTGTGGATGTCGGGCGTTTCTTCGTAAATGTCCATGCGAGCTACTTCACCTTCTTGGAAGTCGGCTTGGCTTGGATCTACTGGTGTAGCATTTGTAGGATTTGTTCGCTCGATTACCACTCGCTCTTGTTCAACAGGTACTGCAACACGAGCAGTTTCTGTTTCTACGTGTTTACCAATGCTTACTTCCCCAGCTTTACGACGTTGTTTATTGGCAACTAGCCGTTCTTCGTATAGCTTCAGACTCTGATGATCGCGATCGCTCATGTTATACAACGACGGTTCTTGCTCGTAATTGTAGGTGTTGCGATCGTAATCGTAAGTAGTTGATTGATTTAGAGCAGAAGTATCAGCCATTGGGCGATATACACCGCGGACTTGCTCTTCATAGTCATAATCAATTCTTTCAAGATTGTCATAGTCAGGCAAATTTTCTACTTGCTCTTTAGTCAGTCCAGAGGCATAAATTCGTCCATCTGTGTAGCTAATATTAGCGCGTCCAACTGGTAGCAAGACTTTTTTGCCAAAAATCCAGAAACCTGTATCTACGACAAAATAGCGGAAGCGACCAGTATTTTCATCAACTAAGATATCGAATACTGAACCCACTTTCTCATTGTTCGCTCCATAAACATCAAAATTTTTGAGATTGTCGATATCAGAGCCATATTCACTATAGTCAGGGTATAAGTCTTCTAGTTTGACAAGTGCCATACAACTAACTCCTTTTTTATTAGTTACTTTCATTTTCAAAATATGAACAATTTATTCCTCTCTCTTTTGAAAGATTAAAAGATAATCTTTTTATGACTATTGTCATAAATTTTGTTCAGATTTAACTGGATTTCAATCATTTATGATTGAAATATAGGATTACTATTTGATGTTTGAACAACACGTAGGGTGTGTGATTGCAAAGCGTAATGCACCCTACAAATACTTAATTTTTTCAGAAATCAAACCTGATTCCGATCGCAACATCGTTATTAGTCTAATTTTTATCAAATATTTCAGATTTAACTATTTTCAAACACAGACTTAGATTTACTATCATTTGCAACTGATTCATCTTCAAAATGCTCTTTTTTATTTTCTTGCCAATGATTGAGTATATCTTTGACTAAAACTTCTTTTATCCAAATTTGCAGCACAATTACTAAAGGAACAGCTAGAAATACGCCTAAGAATCCGAAAAAGCTACCAAAAATTACTACCGCCACTAAGGTGACTGCTGGTAATAAAGATACTTGACTTTCCATAATCAAAGGTACTACAACCAAGCTTTCAATTTGTTGAATTCCAAAGTATAAAGCGATAACTGCAACTGCCTTCCAAGGTGCAACGCCCAATGCCAAAAGGGCTGGTGGAATTACACTTAATGTTGGGCCTACATTCGGTATAAATTCTAATAAACCTGCCAAAGCTGCATTTACTAATGGCAATGGTACCCCTAAAATCAATAATCCAAAATAACTTAATGTGGCAATGATTAACATTGTTAGGAGTGTGCCTTTAATCCAGCCAGTTAAAGAAGTGGCACATTGATCCAAAATTTCATTTACTCTTCTGCGGTAGAAAGCAGGAAATAGTAGTATAAAACCTTGTCGATATGGTAGAGGATTGGCTAAAAGCATGATTGTCAACACAAAAAATAGCAACAATCCCACAGCAACAGCTAGTGATCTGCTAACTAAGTAAAAGAAATTGTTAAGCAGTTGATTTAACCAATTTTGTAAACCTTGAGTGAGATAACCAAGCCCACTAATATTTTCTATAAATTGCTCTGGAATTACACCCCGCAGCCAGTTATTCCATAAACGTAATTGTTCTACTGTTAAAGGTAGAAGTCTAGTCAGTTGTTGTGATTGCTCGACAAGACGCGGCACAATCAATGTAAAAAAACCGAATAACACAAGTAGTACACAAACAACTGTGAGCGCAACAGCAAAGCCTCGTTTGATCCCAGCTCTTTGAAAAAATTGTACCAATTGATTTAGTACTGTTGCTAAGACGACAGCCGCAAATACCACCAAAAGGATAGTGCGAATTTGCCAGAGAATATAAATAGATATAACAAGGGCGAGAAAGCCGATTAATTGCCCGAAACGCACTATGTAGCCTCCAGATTTTTGCACTTTCCAGCAATTGTGCTGACTTGAATGTTTTTAAAGTAGCTCTAATGTCTTTGCTATAAAAGCCTCTTCAAGGCTGATTTTCCAACGGCAATGATTTTTCCAACCTCAGATAGAATTTCAAGGCTTGATCGGACAGTACCTTAAAAAAGACAACAACTGAAGGCAGTAGCCCAACAAATGCAAGATCCACGTCCCAGCAATGTTTGGAATTTGTTAGGGTTTAATTTTTAATAGGTTTTTTAAGAGCGTAAACAAGTATACAAATGCTCTTTCCAACGAGGTACATTTATAGCCCAGACTACATTTATGTTTGGGGTTTTGTGCAGTACGCCCAACTCATCGACAACTGTTGCACCTCTTGTAAGTTCACTTGTAATTTCCACATCCACAAAGTATTTGCCTTGACGCATGACAATATCTGGATCGAGGGCAACAGCGATCGCCACAGGATCGGGTAGCATCAAACCAGGAGCAGACTGAATGTTCATGCTGGTATCTAAAGCTATTTTGTTGCACTCCATTGCTAAACGTGCTGTTTGTGTACCGAAGTTAGTAATTGTCTCTATTTCGGCAAGGGTTAAGGCTGCATCGTGGCGGCTTAACTCCCAACCTACCATTTCTATTGGCATCCCACTATGAAAGACAATTTTGGCGGCTTCTGAATCTACCCAAATGTTATATTCAGCAGCTGGCGTAACATTACCAACTGTATTAGCTGCACCACCCATAACTACACAACGCTGTACCAATGAGGCAATTTCTGGAGCGCGTAGTAATGCAGTCGCTATATTGGTAAGTGGCCCTAACGTGACAAGTGTAATTTCATAGGGATAAGTTTTAAGTGTGTCAATAATTACTTCTGTAGCGTGTGCTGATTGAGCTTTAGTTTTAGGTTCACAGTAATAATTATTACCCATACCATCATCACCGTGAAACCAATGTGCGTAGCTACTCGCTCTCAAAATGGGCTTGGAGCAGCCGATATATACTGGTGTATCAGCATTACATACTTCGAGCGTATACAGTGCATTTTTAACTCCCTGCTCCACAGGTACATTACCGTTCACAATTGTTACTGCTTCAACATGAATGCCCGGCCAACGATGTGCCATAATTAGAGCCACAGCATCATCAGAAGCAGTATCTGTATCGATTAAAAATTTGCGCATATAGCTAAAAATTGATGAAAGTCTTACTACTTATCTCTCCACTCTGAACGAAAAGAATTTGAGAAGAATTTAACCATTGAGAGTCAAAAGAACCCAGATGAGTAGTAGTAATCAAGGTTTGAAAGCGATCTTGGATAGTATCAAGTAATTGATTTTGACGAGACAAATCTAACTCTGCCAAAACATCATCAAGTAGTAGCAGTGGAGACTCTCCAACGACTTCTTCAATTAATTGCAACTCCGCTAGTTTTAAAGCTAATACCAGCGTTCTTTGCTGTCCTTGAGAACCATATTGACGAGCTGGTGTGCTATTAATTGTCAACTCTACTTCGTCGCGGTGCGGCCCGACAAGAGTAGTACCTTGTCTCAACTCAGCAATAGCTCGTTGCTGAATTTTGGCTAAAAAAGCTTGTTGTACCTGCTCTGGTTGATTTTCTTCTAAAGGAACGTTTGGTGCATACTTTACTTGCAGTGTTTCTGTACTGCCGCTGATATTAGCGTGCCAAGCCTTAGCAATTGGGGCTAGTCGCTGTATGGCTCGTTCCCGACGTCTAATCACCCGTGTACCTGCATTAGCTAATTGGGCATCCCACACGGCTAATTCAGATTGTACAGATGCTGTTGGGCGTATTTCTAAATTCTGCCTCAAAAAAGCATTACGCTGCCGCAGCACTTGGTTATACTGCTGCAAGATGTGAGTGTAAATAGGTTCAAGTTGAATTAATAAAGTATCTAACCAATGACGGCGAACCTCAGGTAGCCCACGCACTAGTTCTAAATCTAAACTAGAAAACTGTACGGCATTAAGAACGCCGAGAAAGTCCATTTGACGCCGGAGATTTTCGCTGTTGAGGGTAACAGTACGGCGACCATTGCGCCGTAGCGTTAAACTGAGGCTACTAATACCAGTTTGTCGCTTCAGGGAAGCACTAATTTGGGCAGTATCTTCTCCTTCACGAATTAAATCGCGATCGCGTCCATGTCGGTGCGATCGCAATGTTGCCAATAACTCTACCGCCTCTAGCAGGTTCGATTTTCCTTGAGCATTATTACCTACCAAAATCGTTTTTGGAGCAGTAAATTCAATTTGCTGCTCTTTATAGTTACGAAACTGTCGAAGTTGGAGGGTTTTGAGGTACATGCGAGGGGCTAGGAGGGGTAAATGGGAGATTAACTGACGCAAAGACGCGGGGAGCTTGGGACGCAAAGAGATGAGGACAAAGGGAGAGAATGTGATTCACGCTTCCCCTTATCCCATGCTCATCTTACCTCCCGATCCTCTTTCACCGTGTCCCCGTGTCTTTACCTCCCCGTGTCCTCTTCTAAACAGTTTTCTTGCCAATCAAACGGAAAAATAGCTTCTCCCCTTCAATCCAAATAAACATTAAGGCACTAAAGCCAAGACAAACTCCCAATTCTGACATACTTAGTACATGAGTACCAAAGAAGGCGCGTAGGGGAGGAACGTACACTAACATCAACTGCAAAATTGTTGTTAGGATAACCGATCCTAGTACATAAGGATTAGAGAAGGGATTCATCTCTATTGTCAAGCGCGAGTTAGAGCGAATTGCGATCGCGTGTCCCATTTGAGCAAGACACAGGGCAGTAAATACCATTGTTTTCCAACGCTGTGGATCGAGTCCTGGCGCTTGTACTGTTTGAACATGATAATATGCCCACTGCATCAGAATTATAGAAATGATCGCGAAGATAATCCCAATCCGAATCATGTAGGAACCCAAACCCCTCGCAAAAATGCTTTCGCGGGGACTGAAGGGTGGACGCTTCATAACGTCGGGTTCCGGTGGTTCTACTGCTAGTGCCAAAGCTGGTAAACCGTCAGTAACAAGGTTCATCCACAGAATTTGCAGCGGCGTCAGAGGAACGCCTCCCAGTCCGAGGATGGGTGCAGCGGCAATGGTGAGGACTTCACCGATGTTACTACCCAGAATGTATTTGATAAAGCGACGGATATTTGTATATACAACCCTACCTTCTTTGGTAGCGGCGACAATTGTGGCAAAGTTATCATCCAGCAACACCATGTCACTAGCTTCTTTACTAACGTCGGTGCCGGTGATACCCATTGCAATCCCGATATCAGCTTGTTTAAGGGCTGGGGCATCGTTTACGCCATCGCCAGTCATTGCCACAAATCTGCCCCGACGTTGTAATGCCTGCACAATCCGCAGTTTGTGTTCTGGGGCAACACGAGCATAAATATTTATTAAGTCAACATTTTGCTCTAGATCTTGGTCATTCATTCTTTGCAAATCTTGACCTGTGAGGGCGCGATCGCCTTCCGCAGCAATACCCAAATCCGTGGCGATCGCTCGTGCTGTTAATTGATGATCGCCTGTAATCATAATCGGTCGAATGCCTGCTTCTCGGCACTCTTGTACAGCGGCTCTCACTTCTGGGCGTGGTGCATCTAGCATTCCCACTAATCCCAACCACACTAAGTCTTGCTCATATGTTTCTTCTGAGCCTTCGGGAGGAACTTCCACAAGAGGTTTATAGGCAAAACCCAGCACCCGCAAACCCTTAGAAGCCATACGGTCATTTTCTGCGAGAATCTTATCCCGTTGTTCTTGGCTGAAGGGAATTACACTATTACCTACAAAAATATGAGTGCAACGAGCCAAAGTTAGTTCTGGAGAGCCTTTGGTAAACATTAAGTAACCTTCGGAGTTCACCAGGTGACTGATTGTGGGATCAACATCACTTAAAGGCGATACACCAGTTTCTACTTGCTCTATTTTGGTAATCACGCTCATCCGCTTGCGTTCGGAGGAAAACGGGAATTCGCCAACACGAGGTAACTTACTGTTCCACTGGTCTTTTTCAATACCTCCCTTTCCTGCTAGTGTTAGCAGGGCTCCTTCAGTTGGATCTCCCAAAATTGTCCATTGTCCTTTGTCCTGTTGCAATACCGAATCGTTACAAACGGCACAAGCAACTAATAAAGCTTGTAATCCTGGATAGTCTTGTAGTTCTACAGTTCCCTCTTGCTGTTTAAATTCACCTGTGGGAGCGTAACCTTCCCCTGTAACGCGAAAACTTTGATCATCAGCGGCTGTGTAAACAGATTGCACTACCATCTTGTTTTGAGTCAGAGTACCAGTTTTATCAGAACAAATAGTAGTTACAGATCCAAGAGTTTCTACCGCTGGCAGTTTGCGGATCAAGGCATTGCGCCGCACCATCCGTTGGGTTCCTAGTGCTAGAGTCACGGTAATTACGGCGGGCAAACCTTCTGGCACAACAGCCACTGCCATCGAGAGCGACACTTGCAACAGTTCTCGCAAGTTGCCACCACGCAACAAACCAAGGGCAACAACGATGGCGACTAGAACCAAAGAACCCGTTACTAGAACATTACCGAGTTGTGCCATCCGCTGTTGTAGGGGGGTAGGTTCACTTTCTACCGCCTGCAACATCGCGGCAATTTTCCCTAGTTCTGTCTGCATCCCGGTATTGGTGACTAGAACCCTAGCCCTTCCTTGGACGACTTCTGTACCTTGAAAGACTAAATTAATGCGATCGCCCAATCCTGTTTCGTCAGGCAATGTGATTTCCGCCTGCTTAACAACCGCCTCGGCTTCACCAGTAAGTGCCGACTCCCGCACTTGCAAGTTGGATGCTTCTAGCAAACGTCCATCTGCTGATATGTGTACTCCCGCTTCTAAGAGCATCACATCTCCCGGCACCAAATCTTTTGCTACTACCTCCATTGGTTTGCCGTCACGGATGACTCGCACATTAGGAGAGGCAAGTTTTTTTAGGGCTGCCAGAGCTTTCTCAGCACGGCTTTCTTGGACGTAACCAAGGATGCCATTCAGAATAACAATCGCTAAGATAGCAATAGTGTCTTTAAATGGCACCTCACCTGGTTTCAGTTGCCCCGCCCGCCAATCTAAAAGGTCTAAAACACCGGAAATTATAGCTACAGCGATCAGCATTAACAACATAATGTTTTTAAACTGATCCACCAAAATTTCCCAGGCGCTGCGACCTCCTGTTTCCTCTAGTTCGTTTGGGCCATATTTTTGCAGCCGTTGTTGTACTTCTTGAGGTGATAAGCCAGTGTCTGCATTGCTAGAGAGCAGTTCTATAGATTTATCAACTTCTAAATTATGCCAAACGGCAGCTGAATCAGGCAGAGAATGAGCAGACATCTTATAGGTTACAGGAAATGGTTACCGAATTCGATCATAATTTAGTGAAGGCTGGAAAAACCATCTACTAAAGTTACATTAAAGATGTTACCAACCTGGGTGGATGTAGGTGTGATTCCTGACATCTATAATTTTTTCTACAGCAATATTCATAAGTTTTTGCTGAAGTAAATGTATTTATAGCACTTATTTGTGGTGATTATGACCAATTGAACTTGCTAATTCAATTGCATAATAAATACCACAATTAATCCAGGCGTGCTCAACCTCTAAGTAAAGTTAGTTTAATATGAGTTTTGCTCTTCCCAGTTTTTCACCTCGCCAAATGTTTGGGCAAAAGACTATTCGACCCATTGGTGCTGCCGTCTTGAGTGGCATCGCCTGTTTTGAGGATAACCTCATTGCCATTGACTCTGCCAAAGGTTTTCTGC
Source organism: Chlorogloeopsis sp. ULAP02 (assembly GCF_038404745.2). Classification (NCBI taxonomy): domain Bacteria; kingdom Bacillati; phylum Cyanobacteriota; class Cyanophyceae; order Nostocales; family Chlorogloeopsidaceae; genus Chlorogloeopsis; species Chlorogloeopsis sp. ULAP02. The sequence goes on from NZ_JAYKTT020000005.1 coordinate 229,161, forward strand.
TGCAAATAGATCCTGTTTCAGATAACACTAAAATCCTCAATCCTCACCAAACCAGAGAATTTACAGACATCACAGGTTTGGCAATTTGGGAAGATACCCTTTGGGTAACGCGCGATCGCAGTGTTTATGCTTGTAAATTAGGTTCTTTTGGTTTGGAGCATTTTGTTACCTTGCCTTATACCGCTGATGGTATTGCTGTTTGGAAATCAACTGTTTATGTTAGTTGCCAAAAGTTAGGATACATTCTGATTTTTGATCGCAATACGCGCAAAGAAATTACTAGGTTCTATGCTCCGGGAGTGGGAGTGGAAAACTTGGCAGTGAGTGAGGAGACTCTTTGGGTTTGCGACAGCACCGAACAAACAGTTTATTGCCTTGATAGAGCAACTGGGGAAGTTCAATTTAGTGTACTGACGCCATTTGACTCTCCCACAGGTATAGCAATACACACAAATGCGAGTACGGGAGAGCAAACTCTTTATCTCGCCTATGCTTCAGAGGAGCCTTATGTGCGAGATAATCCCAATGCAGATCCTAATCACGAGCTAGCATACCGCGATCGCACGTTTATTCATCCACTTTACTATCACTACGAACCACAAAAACACTACGCCCTCTCCAATGGCTATCTGATTGAAATGTCCTACGCAGAGGAAATTTCGCCGATTGAAGAAGTGTATTTACAAGAAGTTGAGTGGAGAATTGCTCTGCCTAGTGACACCGATCGCCAAAAGGTAAAACACGTTGAACCGATTGGGTTGCCTTTCGAGGAAGAATTTATAGATGGGCAACGGGTAGCAGTGTTTAGATTTGATGCTCTGGCTCCAGGCGAGCGACATATGTTTGGCTGGAAAGCAGTTTTAGAAGTCCGAGGTATCAAATATCGCTTTACTCCAAAAGATGTAGAAGATATTCCCAAACTATCGCCAGAATTTACAAGCCGCTATCTAGTAGATAATGATGAATTAGCAATGGATACTGCCATTGTTCGTCGTGCTGCTGAGGAAGCAATTGGTACTGAAACCAATTTGTTGCGCAAAATGTACAGTATCCGTAATTATGTTTACGACCAGTTATCTTATGGCATCAAACCCCACATAGATACTCCAGATAGAGTTTTAGAACGAGGAGTTGGTTCTTGTGGCGAGTATGTCGGTGTCCTGCTGGCTTTATGCCGTTTAAATGGAATTGCTTGTCGCACCGTCGGTCGTTACAAATGTCCTCCTTATGCCGAACACCAGCACGTACCCCTACAACCAGATTACAATCATGTCTGGCTGGAATTTTATATACCGGGTTTTGGCTGGTTGCCAATGGAATCTAACCCCGATGATATTGGCAATTATGGCCCTTATCCGACACGGTTCTTTATGGGCTTGTGTTGGTATCACATTGAAATTGGCAAAGGTATCCCCTTTGAAACTTTAACAAGTAAAGGTGTGCGGCTGACAAAAGAAGATATTTCAATTGGCGAGTTGGCGATTAATCATATCCGGTTTACGATTTTGGAGGAATTACCGCCATTTTAGAGACAGTTTGTACCAGACGCGATTAATCGCGTCTGGTACAATTCGTCCCCTTCCAAGCGCAACGCACCGCCAACAATTTAAGCAATTTTTGTAGGGTGGGTACTACCTAAACTTTCCTCAAACCCTTATGTTTTCGTTGTATAACAGTGTCCACCTTACGCTGATTGAGATGCAACACACCGCCAACAATTCAAGAATAGTAGTCCGCTACGCAAGTAATGAGAGGCTATAGATCTCATTGATCCCTAACTGCTCACGTATCGTCACGATTTGACTCCCATTTTGTCGTCTTCCTTGCCAAGCTGAGAAATGCGCTTATGACTGGGGAGGAATCATGCTGCCGCCAAGTCAGATAAAGTCCGGTTTTAGGTGTCTGCTCTTGTAAGGGTCTGTAAATGACTCCGCTTCTGTGGAAGTTTTGCAAGGAGGCGGGAACAAAAGCGATGCCCAGTCCTGCTGCAACCAAGCCGATGATCGTTTGCATCTGAACTGCCTCTTGAGCCACTTTCGGATGAAATCCTGCTTGCTGACAAATATTAATAATCTGTTCGTAAAAGATGGGTCCCATTTTGGCAGGAAATAGAATAAATAATTCATCTGCCAATGTAGAGAGAGATACTTTAGTTTGGGCAGAGAACGGATGGGTTTCTGGCAACGCCAAGACCAATGATTCTTGCAAAATGCATTCCACACTCAAACCTGGCTCGCTGATGGCAGAACGAACAATGCCGATATCAATTTGTTTGTCATACAGGGCTTGAATTTGTTGAGCAGTCGTCAGTTCATGCAATCGCAGTTCTACAGCCGGAAACTGTTCTCGAAAGACCCTTAAAATATCTGGCAGGACGGTATAGGTTGCAGAGCCGACAAATCCGATCGCCAACCGTCCAACCTCACCCCACCCAATCTGTTGGGTCGCTTCAATCGCTTGTTCGAGTTGCGCTAACACCAGGTATGAACGCTCTAAAAACACTTTGCCTGCTTCAGTTAGATGCACTTGCCGTGTCGTGCGATGGAACAGTTGCACGTCGATTTCTGCTTCTAACTCCTGAATTTGCCGACTGAGAGGTTGTTGCGCCATTTGTAAGCGTTGGGCAGCGCGACCGAAGTGTAATTCTTCCGCCACAGTTACGAAGTAACGCAGATGCCGCAATTCCATTTGAACCTCTAGGGTGTTAATGCTACCAAAATCAGTGTTGGACAGTTCTAATCTTACTTTTTAGCATGAATGAAGAGGCAGAGAGAGGAGGGCATCCGACATGACTAGTAACCGTCACTTAGGCGCATTGGAATCAGACCATCGGGACGCATTTTCTGTTTCTCGATCAACCAGAACGAGGGCGCGATCGCTTTGTTCAAGAAGTTCTTTCGTTTTTGGGGTAAACAGTTTTGCAGTCACTATTAATCTTAATTGGAGGAAAAGCAAATGAACTCAGACAAAAATCGTGTCACTCCTAAAGTTTGGTTGATTACAGGATGCTCAACAGGATTCGGACGTGCTCTAGCAGAAGTTGTATTAAAAAAGGGCGACTACCTGCTAGCTACTGCTCGTGAACCAGAGCAACTTCGCGCTTTGATTGAACACTATCCACAAACCGCAAAGGCTGTCCGTCTGGATGTAACATCATCCCAAGATATACAAACTGCGGTTGATACCGCGATCGCTACATTTGGTCGAATTGATGTGCTGGTCAACAATGCGGGTCATGGACTCATTGCCGCCCTCGAAGAAGTCAGTGATGGTGAGATTCACCAATTTTTTGAAACCAACTTCTTTGGAGCACTCCGTCTGATGCGAACGGTCTTACCTGTGATGCGTCAGCAAGGCAGCGGTCACATTGTGAATATATCATCCACAGCAGGATTAGTGGGATTTGCTGGAAGCAGCCTCTACTGTGGTGCTAAATTTGCCCTGGAAGGTACGTCTGAAGCCCTAGCTAAGGAGGTTGAGTCCTTTGGAGTAAAAGTGACTTTAATTGAACCTGGGGCATTTCGCACAGACTTTAACGGACGCTCTCTAGCAGCAGCCGAGCAATCCATTGATGCCTATGCTCCGGTGAGCGGTGCGTCATTGCAGTGGTTCAAAGAGATGGATGGTCAGCAACCTGGCGATCCACGATTAGCGGCGCAAGCCATCATTCAAGCTGTGGAAAGTCCTCATCCACCGATGCGACTGGCATTAGGCACTGATGCCATGAGCCTGATTCAGGAAAAACTGGAATGGGTCAAAACCGATTTGGATGCTTGGCAGCAGGTTACTGTAAGTACGGATTATACAGATAGTAACAACTGACGTAATCATTGGAGAGTTAAGGTCTGAGCGAGCTATGAGGCGGTGCATATGCCCACTAAAGTTCAGAATCTAAATCAGGAGAAAGTTCAGTTTCAGCAACAACTCAACGGCTCTGCACAAAGCTGAAGTCGATCAAAGAAAAATATCCCTGATCGCTTGCCAACAAAATACTCACCAATCTTTGGCGCAAGGTGCGATTGTAAGTCGTCATCATCCTTATGCTTGATAAATTTCTTCAAATAGAAGCTTCAAAGAAATTGTCATGATCGTGAAAAGAGTACTCGATCGAGGACTAGGCGCGGTGGAATGTCATTTTTAGTATAGAGTTACAAACCGCATCAGGAGATTTGATTTATGAGTCACTCACAACAGTATGTTGTTGGGTTGGTTTTTTATCCTGGCATGACAGCACTCGATCTCATTGGGCCGCAAACCGTATTTAATGCTCTGCCAGGTATCCAAATCCACCGTATCTGGAAAACGCTAGATCCAATTCAAACTGATGATGGAATGAGAATTATCCCAGATACCACCTTTGACAATTGTCCGCCCCTAGACATTATTTGTATTGGCGGTGGTTTAGCCCAAAGTGCAGTCGTAGACGATCCAGAGATCCTGGCATTTTTGCGGCAACAGGGTGGTATGGCAAAATTTGTCACCTCGGTTTGTGGTGGTTCTGAATTTCTGGCAAAAGCAGGATTGCTTCAAGGATATCGTTCTGCAACTCACTGGATGTTTCGCGAACAGCTGGCAGCAGCAGGAGTTCAAGTCAGTACCGAGCGAGTGGTAATTGATCGCGATCGCATGAGTGGTGGTGGCGTTACCGCAGGGATTGATTTTGGTCTAGAGGTTGCCAAAGTACTTTATGGTGAGGAAACTGCCAAGATGGTTCAGCTATTAATAGAATACGATCCCGCCCCGCCCTTTGATACCGGTTCGCCAGAAAAAGCAGGCGCAGATCTGGTTAATAAAGCAATGTTATATGCTGCTGAAGCATTGAATTTAAAAGTCAAGTAGGTAGTTTAAGATGACCGCAAATTCAGAAATAGATCGCGATATTGCTGCTAAAAGCTGGATCAAAATTGGTTTTTACGCCACTTCAATCCTCTTTAACGTCTGCTTAATTGCTCAGGTATTAACGGTTGGTGTTGCATACTTTACCGATCCTAGCTGGTGGAATATTCATGTGTGGCTCGTGCGAGGGTATAGTGGACTGTCGCTAATATTGCTAGCAGGGTTGGCGATCGCTCCATTCTCGAACTCAATCCGATCGCTTACCGTCAGTCTACCTACACTGCTTGCTCTCCAGTTTTGCAGCATTCGTCTTCAGACTCCTCTTCATTTGGAGGTGCTTCATCCTCTGATTGGATTCGCGTTATTCTATGTTTCTTCAAGCCTTGTACATCGTGTATCACGTCAGGTTTTTAATAAGTCAGACGCTGACTAAATTTTAGCAGGAGCTTATAACAATTATTTACAGCAGATTTCAAGTTTATGAGGTATTAAACTCAGTCTTAAAGTTAATATATGCTGCCTATTTTACTTCTGGCTCCTAAATTCTGCTGTATAAGTTTTACTAGCAGGAATTAGTGAAGCATAGGTTAATGTTGTACTTTTTGCGAAGCTTTAAAAGCCGAAAACTCACAAATTGAATTAAACGGACAGAACTTACAGTGATAACCAGGATTAGGCGGAAAAATCTGGCTAAACTTATGATTTTGCTGTTGATATTTTTGTAAATCTTCTTGGTGCTTTTGGGCAATACTAGCTAATTCAAATTCAACAAAATCCAATTCTCCCCTAGTTACACTGATTAAATCCGATTTTTTGCAAAACTCCAAATTATAAAAGGAAGCGACAGCTTTTTGCCTGGGATAAAGATAACGAGCAGCTACCAAATAAACTAATGCTTGGCGACGGTCAAATGTAGATTTACCTGTTTTGAAATCTAAAATATGTAAAGTGCCAGTAGACTCAATGAAAACACAGTCCATAGTCGCATACAAGCGGAAAGAATAATGCTTTTGCTCAACCCAAATTGGTTTGGGGAAACCTTCATCACCACGAGTTAAGAGAATAACCCTTTTTCCTGAAAGTAACGGCTCATCTTGATATTTTGTTAAGATTTGCAACACGCGCTGCTGGACTTCTTGTGAAGAGTTAGCGAGTTTGAGTAACTCTGCTATTTTTTGCACGCCATCTGATTGATTTAACAGATGCCTATTGTGATGAAATTCATAAATACCTTTCTGCGCCAATAAACCAATACGCTGGGGTGCAGTAACTTTTGCTAACAGTGATTGAACTTGTGGCTCGTGCTGGCGCGCTTTAATAAATCCCCGTCTCATTTGGCAATGTAAATGTTGCTGCCCTGCTGATGGGGCAACTAATGACCAAAGATGATAACTGGCGAAAGGTCGCTCAGAAATTGACATTGCTCAATAACGGTGAGAAGACAAAGGGGATAAATTAGGATACACGCATTTTGCTGAAAGCTTCATGTAGTATTTAGATAATGGATGAGAAAAAGTGGCAAAAATGAACGCCAGTAGCAACTCCAGCAAAATAAAATTTGGAACTGATGGGTGGCGAGGAATAATTGCCGATGACTTTACTTTCTCTAATGTACGGAAAGTAACGCGAGCGATCGCAAGTTACATTGAAACAGCCTATACTAAAAATCGACCAGTTCTTGTTGCCTACGATACTCGCTTTCTAGCTGAACAATTTGCCCTTACCGCAGCTCAAGTCTTAGCAGACTTGGGCTGGACGGTTAAAATCACTGAGCGGGATTGCCCAACACCAGTAATTGCCTACAATGCCCGTTACTTAAATTCTGCTGGGGCATTGATGTTTACTGCCAGCCATAACCCAGCACCATACTGTGGGATTAAATATATCCCCGATTATGCCGGGCCTGCCACTCCAGAAATCACTGATACTATTGTGGCAAATATTGAAGGTGCATCGGATGCTCCACCCCCGAATCATCCAGTTAGCTCTATTTCTACCTTCGATCCTAAGCCAGACTATATGCGATTTCTCTACACTTTGCTTGATGTACAAAAAATTCGCAATGCTCGATTGAAGGTAAAGTATGATGCCCTCTATTCTACTTCTCGCGGTTATCTTGATGAAGTTTTGCAACATTGCAGCTGTGATTTTGAAACTTTCCACGCTTGGCGTGATGTTTTATTCGGTGGAGATATGCCAGAACCCAAGGAAGAACAACTCCATCAGCTAGTAGAAGCAGTGCGTCACGACAAAGCTGATTTGGGTTTGGCTACTGATGGAGATAGTGATCGCTTCGGTATTGTTGATGAACAAGGAAATGTTCTCACTCCCAATACTGTGTTGTTAATTTTAATACGTCATTTAATCAAAAATAAAAATAAAACAGGTGCTATTGTTCGTACTGTTGCTACTACTCATTTGCTAGATCATCTGGCAGCTAAGTATGGATTAAAAATATTTGAAACACCAGTAGGTTTTAAATACATTGGTGCAAAAATGCGTGAAACTAATGTATTAATTGGTGGAGAAGAATCTGGCGGTTTAAGTATGATCGGACACATTCCTGAGAAGGATGGCATTTTAGCTAATATGTTAGTGGCAGAAGCGATCGCCTACGAAGGTAAACCATTAAGTGCTCTTGTCCAAGAAGCAATTGCTGAAGCAGACGGGCCTATATACAACAAGCGTCTTGATTTACACCTAACTGAAGCCCATAAAGCTGCTATCATTAATTTTTACACTAAATACACCCCTGCCGAAGTAGCAGGAATTAAAGTTAAACAAGTAGGGAAAAAAGACGGTGTTAAACTCTATTTAGAAGAAGGTAGCTGGGTGCTTTTGCGTCCATCTGGAACAGAACCTCTCATGCGTGTTTATGTGGAAACAAAATCTCCCGAAAAGTTAACCCAAATTGCTCAAGCAATGGAATCTGTAATCAATCAACTCCAACCAGTAGCTGTGTAGAGAAATTAGGGGCAGTCGGAGACGCGGAGAAATATGAGGACAAGGAGAGAGAACCTGATTCACTATTCCCCGTGTCACCGTGTCACCGCGTCCCTGTGTCCTTTTCCCAATCCCCAATTCCCATTCCCCTGTCCCCTTCTTCATATGAAATCCTTTGTTACTCTTGTCACAACAATAGTTATAGCTGTCTGGGTGGTGACCGTTGCTATTCTATCTGTTCAAAATGCTACCCCGGTATCTTTAAGATTTATCACTTTTCAATCTATTCAGCTTCCTGTGGGTTTACTACTAGCTTTTTGTGCTGGAGTAGGCATGATTGGGATGGCATTAATACAACCTCTGTGGGGTATCGCTGATTCTGGGGAGAGAGCTTCTACCAGAGAAGATGATACCGAATTTTTTGTAGATGAAGATTTTTAAACCTTATGAAATATACCCAAAAATAGAACTAAGTAGCCTTTATGAATTGGGTACAGAAGAGGACAAGAAGACAAGGTGACATGGAAGGAACAGGAGTGTGAGCTACGTCTTTCCCCTCATTTCCCCTCTCTCCTTGTCTTAATTCCCTCCTGCCTTCTGCCTACCTACCTAATCTGGGGGAAGGGCTACTCTGCGAGAAGACGCTAGCTAACGCAACGCCTGACGGCGAACGCGTCTACCGCGTCTACGTGTCTACTGCCCTCTGCCTTCTACTTATTGCCTTTATATTTCTAGCCAATCACTCAATTAGCTATTGATAAAATTTCTCTATTAATACTTACTTGCCGATCGCCGCTATTCCTAGTAGAGTTATATGTAATTGAAAATAAATTTCAACAAATTCTGAATGAGGTAAATAGACGAGTATCAGCCAGCCAAATTACGTAAATGCAATTTTCCTCCTCTGACCGAGCCTAGCCTAAAAATATTAAATCTAGTGGAGGGCGCGTCCTGACGCTCTATTTGCAGCCGCTGTATATCCAGTTGAGTACAGCGGTTTTACTTTATCTTGCTTATGTGAGATTCAATAATTAATTTTATTTTTGTGCTAAAAATGAAAAAAATTATTATTAGCTGTCAAAAGTTCCAAGGAGTTTTCAAATGAAGTTGACAATCAAGCCGGAAAATATCTTGGAGGCGATCGCACTCAATAGCCGCAAGGAACTGCAACCTTTTCTCTTGGGTATGCTCGGCATGGGAGTTAGCCAGGTTTTAGTGACTGCCATAGGAATGAACGTGTTCGATGCTCTGCAAGACAATCCTAAAACGGCTGCTGAATTGGCAATACAGATGGATTGCGATCCTCACGGAATGCAAGTTTTACTAGAAAGCCTGGATGGCTTTGGTTTTCTGAAGCGACAAGGGCAGCACTATCAACTTACCCAAGATTCTGCTCGTTGGCTGACAAAGTCGGGTGGGTTAATTTATGACTTTCTCAGGTTAGGTGGCGACATTAGTCATCAATTGGTGTTGCTAGAGAAGGATATTCGCACTGGCGAAGTTCCCAATTTTCACTTCAATCCTCAATCTGCCACCTGTTTTGCAAACTACTACACTATGCTCAAAAGTAGTGGGCAGCAAAGCGCCCCAAATATTCTCAAGTGGGCAAAGCTCAATCCACCCCCCAAGCGCTTGCTAGATGTAGCAGGCGGCCCCGCAGAATACAGCATAGCATTTTGTCAAAAGTATCCAAACTTGAAAGCCGATATCCTGGATTTACCCAACGCAATCCAAGCAGGATTACCCCAAATCGAACAGGCAGGATTAGGCGATCGCATCCAATACATTGAAGGTAATTTACTGGAGACTGATTGGGGCAACAATTACGATGTTGTATTCCTCTCGAACATCCTCCACTGCCTTACAGCCGAGCAGTGTGAAATCGCACTCAATCAGGCATTCCAAGCACTGCATTCAGGCGGTACCGTATTGATTAACGACTTATTTCATCCTGGCGAGCAGGGAAAACTCTCTTCGCCAATTAGCCTGTTCTCCCTTATCTATTATGTTACTTGTGGTGGACGTATTTGGCCACAACCTACGATTTTGGATTGGCTAACCAAAACGGGTTTTCATCAGATTCGCATAAGTAAGTATAGATTGGCTTTATTTGTATCAGCACAGAAACCTTAACTCTAAATCAGCAATGCCCATAAAAAACAAACAAACCTGTCTCTCCATAATAGGGGAGATTGCCTGATCTAGGGATGGGATTTGTAGTAAACCTTTGAAAGATGATTTGGCGATCGCTACTGGCGAGTTTTGCATACTTTTACAATCTATGAGCCAGTAAACTTCAATCACTCCACCGTGTTTTCTAGATGAAAAATATCAACAACGTAAAACGCTCATACTTGTATACGCTGTTGATATTGGAAACAGTTTATAGTTTACGTATGATGTCTTTTCCGTAAGATTAGGAAATTGCAGTGGCAATCTCAAGAATCTCTGACTGTATATCGCTAAGTGAACTGCAAAATCCAAACAAACGCGAGTGAAGCTATGCTAGAAGCTCGCGTGACTCAACGTAAATATTACTTGCCGACAAAATAGGAAACAACTCAATCATTGTGTAGTGAGGAGCGCCGTGAGAAACCAGTTTTTAAGCTGATTTGAGGCTGCTATTTAGGGACTCTTAGTAGGAGTGGCAGCAGGAGTAACAGGTGCCTTAGTAGCAGCGTCAGTCGGTTCACCAGGTGCTGGAGTGGTAGTAGTAGTACCATCTTGAGCATTTTCACATGCTCCAAGCGCTGAAGCTAAACCTAGCAATAAAGCAAAACCAAGAATTTTTATTTTCATAACTCCTCTTTCACCAAAAATTGGCACAATTTTGAGCTTCGTTGACTACGATACCTCATTTGTTGCTTTTTTTTAATTATTTTATATCAAAGATTTAAAGCTGATTTTGGATTTTGGAGTGCAGATTCGGTATATAGTCGCAAACAACTTGATTTTAGGACGGCATAGGTAAGATTGCCAAAATGGCTAATAAAATCGTCAAATATACCAAAAGATATTATCTTTATGTAAACTATTGCTCTTGCTGTTCAGCGTTGCCATACTTTTAGATGCGATGCTTAAATGCTAAAGTATCCGTTTAAGGTTCAAAATTGCCGCAAGTAATATCCACATTAGATGCAAACATTAGTGTAGCTATCTAGACTCAAAACAAGAGAGTAGGGTGTTATTCGTAGCTAATTGCCCAAAAAGCAATTGTCAGTTGAACCAAAATAGACAATCAATTATTCAATAAAACTTCAATTTTTTACCTAAAAATAAAGATTATGGCTGTTGCTCGTAAATCAGATGTTTCTACAAAGCGCAGTTGGTTCCGGCGGCAAGGTTCTCTATTTGGAGGAAGCACCACTAGAGAACAACAACTCAAATCACTTAGAACTACTACAGAAAAAGCTCTGTCAACAACAGTTTCCTCTCAAAGGCAAAAACGTTCATTGCAAAATGTATCGGTGAGTGCAACCCAGTTCAAAAATAATGCAGGTGCAGTCACAACTACTACTGTTTCTGATTTAAGCAAACAAGGCTCGGCACCTTTATGGTTACTGCGCTTGTACACTTTATATCGTCACTCTTCAGTGATGACATTTTTACTGGTAGCAGCCATGCTCGTAGTTTATGGTTGGACGGTTTATTCTCAGCAAATGTGGAGTCAGGCATACCGGAAGTTGCAAACTTTACAGCGTGACGAACGACAATTGACAACAAATAACGAAGTACTAAAAAACCAAATGGCACAGGAAGCACAAACATCAGCAGCAGGATTGGTAACACCTTCTCCTGCCGGAACAGTGTTCTTACGTCCAGCACCTGAGAGTTCAAATCCCGTCGTGCCTAATGTAACTCCCAATTCTGAACTACAACAGCAAAAACTTACACCACTAGGATATTAAAGTCATTAGGGTGAAATAAATTGCTAATGACCAAGGATAGTCCTTATGCAGAAGTCACCAACCAGAAAAGTCAGGCAAAGAAAGCGTTCTAGCACTAGAAAAAGATTTTTTTCATCATTTTTCTCTAAGTTTATAGTACAAACATCGAAGGTTAACTCTCGGTTGTTCATCGTTTGGGCTGTATTGGTTATTGCTGCGTTTGGCCTAGCTGTTAATTTGTACAATCTACAAATTATACGCGGGCCGAAGCTTACCCAGAGGGCGCGAAACCAACAGATGGTTAATTTGCGACTTTTTGTGCCTCGTCGCCCGGTAGTAGATCGGAATCGAGATATGTTGGCGATGGATCGACCTGTATATACAATGTATGTTCATCCCAAGCTATTTGATAAATCTAATCAAGAAATTGCCAAGCTACTTGCTCCGATTATGGGTAAGGATGCTGCGGAGTTAGAAACAAAGTTTGAAAGTAAAAAAAGTGGTATCTTACTTTCCTCTACCCTGCCAGAAGAAGTTGCCGATCGCATTTATTCATTACGTTTAAATGGCATAGAGTTAACTCAAAGATACTCTCGATTTTATCCGCGACAAGATTTGGTAGCAGAAGTAGTAGGCTATGTAAATGTTGACCGTCGCGGTCAAGCAGGTGTGGAGTATAGTCAAGAGAAGTTACTGGAACGTTCTTTAAAAACAGTACGCCTCAGTCGTGCAGGCAATGGGGCGTTGATGTCAGATCATGCTCCAGAGGGTTTTCTGCATTTTGATGATTTGCAACTACAACTGACTATTGACAGTCGCCTGCAAAGAGCAGCTCGCAATGCATTACAAGAGCAGATGGACAAATACCATGCCCAAAGGGGAGCGGTAATTGTAATGGATGCGTGGGATGGTTCTTTGCTGTCATTGGTTTCTTTACCCACCTATAATCCTAATCAATACTCTAAAGCCAATGTCTCACTGTTCAAAAACTGGACTGTAGCAGATTTATACGAACCTGGTTCGACTTTTAAACCTTTAAATGTGGCGATCGCCCTAGAAGCAGGAGCGATTAAATCTGAGGATACATTCAACGATCCTGGTTTTATTAAAGTAGCCGATCGCACCATCAGAAATGCCCAAAATAAAAGTTACGGGCAAATCAATATTGCCCAGATTTTGCAACATTCCAGCAATATTGGCATGGTGCAAATGATCCAACGCTTGCAGACTCCTGTTTACCATAGTTGGCTAGAAAAGTTGGGGTTGGGGCAAAGCCTCAATACAGATTTACCTTTTGTTGTCGCTAGCCAACTTAAAAGTCTAGAAAAATTTGCTGCCTCGCCCGTAGAAGCAGCAACTACCTCCTTTGGTCAAGGTTTTTCCTTAACACCTTTGCAATTGGTACAATTACACGGAGCCTTAGCTAATGGTGGAAAAATCGTCACACCCCATGTAGTAAAAGGTTTGATAGATAGCAAGGGGCAAATACATTACACTCCTTCTTATGCAGCGCCACGCCAACTGTTCTCACCTATTACTAGTCAAAAAGTTGTAGAAATGATGGAAACAGTTGTCGCCAATGGTACTGGTAGAGTATCACAAATTTCGGGATATCGCATTGGAGGCAAAACTGGCACCGCCCAAAAAGCTGGTAGCTCTGGTGGCTATATCAGTGGTGCAAAAATTACTAGTTTTGTGGCTATCCTGCCTGTAGAAACACCGCGCTATGTAGTACTGGCATTAGTAGATGAACCAAAAGGCGCAAATGCTTATGGTGGTACTGTGGCTGCTCCAATTGTCAAAGCAGTAATGGAAGCATTAATTACTATTGAGCAAATTCCACCCAGTCAATCAATACAGTAGTCATTTGTTAGTAGTTAGTAGTAGGGGCGGGTTTTATTGATCATCTTGCCGTTCAAACAGATAATTTCTCTTCTAAACCCACCCGGTAGTCGCTACAATGCTTAACCCGCGCAACGCGAGGGTTAGTTGTCTCCTCCTCTCCCACTCCCCGCGTCTGGATATCCCCTTGTCCCCCCCTCTCCAGATAGTACATATTTATTGATTCTCCCCTGCTCCCTTAGGTAGAATCTTTAATCGTAGTGCTTAATTGTTCTTTACAACCCAGGGGAGAGGTAGAGAAAACTACTAAATGGAAATCTAGGTATATAAGGTGAAAGTTATCAACACCGATTGCAAAGAACCAAAGATTCCATGCAGAGCAATTTAGTTAAATTACCTCCTCCTACTGCGGAGGGAAGCTTACCAATAGGGGTAACAGAAGTTACTATTTATGATCGTGGTGAGCAGCAATTTATAGAACTGCTGATTACAGACAACTTAGATCAAAAACTTGATAGAGAACCCTCACTTGCCAGTGAATTTGAGAGTGCGCTTTCTATAGGAATTCGTGCTGCTTATCACAATGGTTCTGGTGATGATAAGGCTCATCTTTTTCTCCAGCGTATACTGTATCGGATTAATCGCTTAAACCTTTTTTGGTATGACGATTTGCGGCACTATACTAATGAGCGATCGCTCTATCTATACAAGGTGCGTGATCAAATTGAGGCGGCTTGGCAAGAATGGGAAATAGCAAAAATCGATGTGGCAGCCTTACAGCAGTTAGATGTCAAGCAAGCGCTGATTGAGCGTACCGCATACGATTTAGAGCCACCTTTATCAGCAGGAAGCCGCTACATTCGTGAGGAAATGACAGAAATTGGCTATCGTCATTTATTAGCGATCGGCTCATTTGATGGGTTAGTTGAGGGCAGTCGTCTTTCCCGTATTCTTGGTGGTGCTGCTAATCCAGTCCAATGTACTCTTGTAAAGGTATTACTGGAAGAGTACGGTAACGGTCGCTTCTCTCGCAAGCATTCTACATTTTTTGCTCAAATGCTAGCTGAGTTTGGCATGAATACCGAACCAGAAGGATACTTCGATTTAGTACCTTGGGAGGTTTTAGCCTGTGCCAATCATAACTTTTTACTGACTGAGTGTAAGCGTCATTTCCTGCGTTATAGCGGTGGTTTAACCTATTTTGAGGTTGCAGGGCCTTCTGCTTACAAAAATTATCTTACAGCTGCCCAACGTTTGGGATTGTCAGATGCGGCGATGGGTTATTGGGAACTGCATATTCGAGAAGATGAACGTCACGGGCGCTGGATGTTAGATGATGTGGCTTTGCCTTTAGCAGAATTGTACCCCAATGATGCGTGGGAGCTAGTGCTGGGATACGACCAAGAAAAGTTAATGGGCGATCGCGCCGCCGAAGCGGTTGTGCAATCAATACGCCAAGTAGAACAAAACACTCCACTCGCTTCAGAAACACAACATCACTAATCCTAGATTTCTAATTTATTTAATTTGTCTTTATTCCTTTAGTCAAAAATTCTCTACTAAAGGAGTAATTTTTGCTTGTGAATGAGATGTATGCCTTACCAAAATCTAACTCATTGTAATACTCACACAAACATATGAAAGATATATTTTTTTGTCCGGAAGAGTCTAATTTCTACTCTAATTGTTTGGAAAACTTTGCATTGAGAAATTGTCAAAAATCTGAATGTATTGTGGAATTTGGTTCAGGAGATGGCACTCCAGTTATTAATTCGCTACTTAGAAACAGATTTGATGGCATTATACATGGATTTGAATTAAATACTTCTGCTTGGAAGGTTGCTAATTCAACCATTGATGAATATAATCTGGGTCAAAAGTACGTAGTTCATAATTCATGTTTATTTAGCTCTTCTAATCTCAAAGCTGACTATCTTGTAGCCAATCCGCCCTATCTACCTGCACCAGATCAAGATATTTATATGCCACTTTTATTCGGAGGTATAGATGGAGCTACTGTTACCAATAACCTTTTGTTATTAGGTTATGAAAAAGCTTTACTTTTAATCTCTAGCTTCTCTCATCCACAAAGTACGATTAATCATGCCAAAGCCAATGGGTATCATGTTAGTAATTTCATAGTCTTACCTTTGAAATTTGGCTACTACAGTTCTGAGCCAAAAGTCAAAAAACACATAGAAGAATTACGCAAAAACAAAATGGCGTTTTATTCTGGAGATTATTACTACCTAGCTGGTGTTTTATTTACAAAGTCCCAGGAAGAACTAACTACAATTGATTTATCGAAAGAGTTAATGCAATTACTCACAAGCCTGTAGAGATTAACTCTTGTGTTTTTGAGAATAATTCTGACAAACCCTGCAAGTGTAATTTTTGGGTTCAAAGTCACGACAGCCTATTGCTTCCTCTGTACAAGCATTTATAGGATGTACTGTACATTTCAGGCGGTAATCATTTGTAAAATATTCACAACCAGAACAGGGAATTTCATGTAATCTTTTCAGATGATATATCCCTTTTTTAAAGGATAGGATAATAGTCCAAAAACTAAGAATTGAAATTCCCCAAGCACAGGTTGTAAAAAAGATTTTACTTAGCATGATTTGTCCTCAATTAGGTCTGAAAAAATAGCCTGCGACTAACTGCTAGAAACCGCAGGCAGAAAACAAGACCTTTCTAGGTCAAGTTCATAGATAGGGGAAAGAAAACTCAGCTTAAACTTGACGAGAACGCCAATAATGCCACGAGAAACCAGCAAGTGCCAATATACCTAAGCAAAACTGGATAAAAACAGACCAAAGACGGCGATCGCCATAAAATTCTTTGGGAAAAACAGTAGTGTTATGCTCCACAAAAATGGCAGAAATAAAAGCCATAAAAGCTAAACCAAGCAAACTATAAGCAAGAATATCCTCGCCATTTTCAATCGGTAAAATCCGTCTTACCCACGCAAAAGGTTGTACAAGAATGTGCCACACACCACCTAAAACTAGTATTAATCCAATCCAGATGTGGCCACCGATGACATCTTCTAGATTGTCAACACTTGCCATTCCTAATAAAGTCCAATGATTTTCTTTAATTCCAACTAAATAACCAAAGATTGTCATTGGATTAAGAGTGGGGTTGGCAATTAAGCGGACATCTCCCAGATGGGTGTCATAAATTCCGCCAAAAAACATTGCCTTTAATACCAGTAAAAATGCACCAAAACCTAGAATAATTAGGTGATTTCCCAAAATGAAACCTAACTTTTTTGGGTCATTCCATTCATAGTGAAATTTAGCAACTAATCCTCCGCCATTATGTAAAATTGCCGGAGCGCGAAAGATATGAAAAAGTCCACCTGCACCCAACACAGCAGATGCGACTAAATGCAAAATACCAATTACAAAATAAGGATAAGTATCGACTACTTCACCCCCAGCACCTACACCCCATCCCAAAGTTGCTAAATGGGGCAATACAGTAAAATTCTGCTCATACATTGGTAGGTTGGGAACAAAGTGCGTTACCTCTGAGATAGTAGTAGCTCCTGCCCAAAACATCATCAAACCTGCATGAGCAATGTGAGCGCCTAATAGCTGACCTGAGAAATCTATTAAACGAGCATTACCAATTAACCAGGGTAAAGTTGTGTCTGCTGCGAAGGTTTTATCAGTCGAAATTGCCACAATTGAATTCCTTTTTCAACATGGAATTTTGAACTTTAAGATTATGAAAAGGTACCGGGTAAATTTTTCTATCCCCAATCCCCAGTACCAGTCCTCAGTCACCTTTAAGATTTACGAGCTAGTCTCAACTACATCTAATGCTCTTTCCACTCGTTTAAAGTCAAAACCTATTGCTCGTAGAGCGTGCCAGAGATGTCCTTGTAGGAAAAAGAAAGCAAGGAAGAAATGAGCGTTTGCTAACCATGCTCTTGCGGTGTGATTCCCGTAGGGTAACTTGATAGTGTCAGCAAAATAGGGACACACTCCAAACTTGAGTTCTAAGGGAGCGCCATAAAATTCCACAGGATAAGCTAAAGTGTTGACTGCACAAAAGTAAGCTGCAACAAACCCTGCTAAGGCAATACCACCCAAAGAATAGGAAAGAATAGCTTCACCAGAAAAAATCAGGAGTTTTTTCGCCCAAGCAAAAGGTTCTGTCAGGATATGCCATATACCACCACCAATTAGAAGCAAACCTACATAGATATGACCACCGATTAAATCTTCTAAGTTGTCAACAGTGGCAAAGTGAGTCTGATAGCCAAAAATGACGAATGGGTTGAGGGTGGCATTGGTAACGACACGGACATCATGAGTTGTGGCATCGTACAGTCCACCCCAGTACATCGCTTTTGCCACCAATAACAAAGCAGCAGCTCCTAAGAAAATCAGGTGATGTCCCAAAATAAAGCTGAGTTTCTTTGGATCGTCCCATTCAAAATGAAATTTACGTGCTCGTCCTGTTGCATCTTTTAAGTTGCGAGGCCCTTTGAAAGTATGGAACAATGCACCTGCACCCAAAACAGCTGACGAAATGAGATGTAACGCTCCAATTACAAAATAAGGATAAGTATCAAATATCTGTCCACCTGCCCCCACACCAAAACCCAAGGTAGCTAAGTGCGGCAACAAAATTAGCCCCTGCTCACCCATCGGTACGTTAGGGTTGTATCGAGAAATTTCAAACCAAGTAAAAGCTCCTGCCCACAAAGTCGTCAGAGCGGCTTGTGCCACATGAGCACCAATGAATAAACCAGAAAGATTTGCAAAACGGGCGTTACCAGCCCACCAGTCATATTTGACGTTGGAATTACCGTAGGTTTGCATTGGTTAGCTGTTTACTCCTTGTTGATATTTGTAATCAAGAAAATACCTGCTTGTAAAAGAAGGCCATTTACAAGCAAGCTCTTTGCTCGGATATTGCAAGGAAAAATACTATGAGAGGAAAAACCGCTCTATGGCTTCTTAGATTTAGAAAGCCATAAATTATTTACAAACGGATCGTTCGTAAATGAAGATACACCCTGATTTATTGAAATCAAGAACCAATAGCTTGGACTTCAAAAATAAGTCTATTGAGAATCTATTCTAATAAGCAAGCGTATTTACAAAACTTAATATTTACTAGGTGAATGGAGAGTAGTAAGTTTTCTTGAACTGAACTAGCTGAAAACTCGGCAATATCGTAACTCTGTTAAAGACGCATCTCCACGTACATCTAGCTTAGATGCACCATCTGGATCAAATCCCAAGGCTGCATAAAACCGACGCGCTCTAGTATTGCTATCAAGTACCCAAAGAGTAATTTCATGAAATCCCTGAGCGAGAATATCTTGTATAGCTTGCTCTAGTACCACCTTGCCTAGCTTGCGCCCCCAGTGAGATGCCAGTAGATAAATCGCGTTTATTTCGGCGGTTTGATGAATATCTTTATCAGAGTCACGAGTCGCACCAAAATTTACGAAGCCAAAGATATTCTTGTCTGCAATTACCAGTGTTTTTGTCTTGCCTTGAGCTAATATCTTTGCCCAAATAGTCTCTCTGTGCTCTACGGTATAACTTTCTATTACTGATGCTGGAATTAAGCCATGATATGTTGATTTCCAAGACGCAACATGAACCTGAGCGATCGCAGCAATATCTATTTCCTCAGCTTCTCTAATAGTCCAAGATTTTTCCATTCCTTCAAAACCTTCTCACACTTGGTGGCAATGCTCAGTAATTTTTTACTACTGCGATTCTCGTTAGTTCCTTGCCTTCATAGCAGCCAGATTTACAATCATCTACTTTAAAGTTCCAAGCTCGTAAGATATCATCTACCCAAGGCTGTGAATGAGTGTCTTTACGAGAGCGGTAATCAGCTACCAAAACCTTGCCATTCGGCTGAACAAACAACTCTAGTAAGCGCCTAACAAAGCCTTCTCTCAAATCTTCAGGAACGTACAATAATTCAGTTCGGACAAAATCAAAATTGAGCGGTGGTACAAATGTCCAAGTATTACCAATAAAAATATTACTGGCGAACTTTGGCAATCTTTGCTTTGCTAAATCAGCAAGTCTTGTTGAAATATCCAAGCCATAAGGCTGAATTTTAATCCCTCTAGCAGCTGTCCATTGTAATAAGCACTCTAGTAAATAACCATTAGCACAGCCGATATCCAAAAAATTTCCGGGTTGATTTACACAATCAGCAATTGGCTTTCTACAAGCAATCCAGCGTTCGTAAGACCCAGAAAATCCTGATTGTTTCCATGGTTCAGTTTCTAATGTGTAAGCATTCTCTAGTAAAGTTTTATTAGCTACAAACCATGCAGATAATTCTTCTTGATTCATTTAGATAATAGTTCTCTTATACTTCGTGATGATATCTCATAATGCTAGGTGCAATGTATGAGTAATCTCAAGTTGGAAGCATGGGAAGAAAAAGTACTCAAAACTTACCTTGATGGTGTAAACCTTATCAAAATTCCCGCTACTCGCAAAAAACGCTTAGTCGTACTTAGATGGTTAGTAAGAAAATTTGAACAAAAAGTAACTTATACAGAACGTCAAGTCAACGAAATTATTGCCCATCATCATTCTGATTACGCAACTTTGCGACGCGAATTAATTGGCTATCAATTGATGGAGCGAGAAAATGGTTTGTACTGGCGATTACCAGCATCACTTTGGAAATCAGAGACTGAAATTATGAAGTCAACTCAATAAATTTAATCGTTTTCTAATGGAGGCTGAAGCGCCAATCCTGCAAGGGATGGGCAGTAATATCCAGCAATATATGCCGCAATTGCATCTGATCGCGTTACTGTATCTAAATTACAGAATAAAATCACGGTAATTTTGTCATCGATAAAACGAGTGATATTACTGGCGAAACCTAGAATCGAACCATTATGAGCAACTACTCGGCGATCGCTATAATTAATCACCCACCAACCTAAACCCGCCACACATTTGAGCTTGTTCCAATCATCACCAAGTTTGGGAGGATGGGGAGTCCACATTAAATCGAGAGTTGATTGCCTCAATACAGTTGCATTGTAAAGAGCTTGTTCCCACTTCACCATATCTTCCACACTGGAGAGTTGCCCTCCTGCTGAATAGGTGACTGAAGGACTGTAGTAGGGTTTGTTCACAAGCTTATCATTGGGCCAACGGTAACCAGCAGCCCGGTGCGGCACAATATCTCTGGGGTGATTCATTACGGTTGCATTCATGCCCAAAGGAGCAAAAATGCGATCGCACAATAAATCTCCATAGGATTGCCCTGTTATCTTTTCTAGGATTAAGCCTAATAGATAATAGCCTGTGTTGTCATAGGCAGTGAATTCCCCTGGTTGGAACTTGAGGGGTAAATCAGTAACTAAAGCCAAAATTTCAGATTTGGATAAATCCAGACGGGTAATTTCCCAGTAGTTTTTGGCATCAGTATAGCTGGGAATTCCAGACTGGTGAGACAGAATATGCTTGATTGTAACGGGCTGCCACGCTAGAGGTATGTTGTCTAGATAATTGGTGATCGCATCATCGAGCGAAATTACTCCTTCCTCAACCAACATCATTATGAGTGTGGCAGTGAACGTTTTGCCAACAGACGCGATTTCGTAAACTGTGCGTTCAGTTGCCGGAACCGAGTGTTCAATATTTGCCCATCCATAGCCTTTGACTAAAACAGGTTCGCCTTCCTGCACTACTGCAACAGAAAGTCCAGGAATTTGGTTTTGAGTCATAATGGCTTGGATGTAATCGTCAATCATGCCAGTGCAGAGTACAGGGAACAGGCTTGAAACTCTCTTGATGTTTGGTTTTTATCATTAAGTTAATGTCCTAATCTATCTGGCAACTGCTATAAGTATTTTTGAGTACTTGTTCTATTGAACCCAGCTTGTTGAAATCACGAATAAGTTGATGAGCTTTTGTTTCTCGGTTTTCGAGCATCACTTTTAATGGTGCTAGCAAATTTACATCTGGATCGTTACCAAGGGCAACTTCGGCAGCTTGCAAAACTTGTGAGGCGATCGCATAAATATCTTGATTATCAAAACCTTGTTGTGCTGAAAGTTGATGCTTTTCGATATCTGGTATTGTTGCTCTACCAGAAAGTGATTCATCTAAAATTAGACCTTTTAATAAAGCTAATAAACCAGCATAAATTGAAAAATCATCACAACTATCAAAAGCCTTAAATTCAATCCGACCAACTTCCGCAGGCAGACGTGCTATTTTTGTCAGTGAAGGCGTAGACTTAATAATTTGTTCTGGCTTTTCTACAAAAACCATTGCCGCTGCTCTTTTTCCAGTTCTAACAAAAGTCCTCACTGATAGTCCTTCCCACAAACTGCCTTGATAAAATGGTGAACTATAACTGAAAGGAACAATGTAAGGACTGTAATAAGTTAATTTTTTCCCAATATTAATCAGACTTTCATTTGATAAATCTGTCATTGATATATTTAAATCTGGCCCATAAGTCACCATATAAATGTTAGCCGTTTGTTCTTCCGGATCAGCCTGTTGTATTTGCTTAATTTCATAATCATTTAATGGTGGTTCCGGCTCAAAAACTGTTTTGTACGGATTAAAACTAATTAAAACTGGCGCAAAGCCAAACTGTACGGCTATTTTACACAGCAAGCAGAAACTTTCTGTCAGTTCATTAATTGTGCTTTGAATATCAGAATTTATTGTTGTTCTAATTTCAATGCCTTTGGGAGTGCAATCTACAATTGTTTGAGAATCTGCAAATCTTTCAAATCCTTCAATATACCATCTTTTTTTTCTAATCCCAGCGTCTCCAATTCTTAATTGGAGGTGGTCATTGGGATATATGGGAAGTTGCTCGATAATTTGATTAAAATCAGCAAATTTTGCACGAGAAAAATCAACAAACTTTCCTTCTGAATTGAGGAAAGCAACTTCATGTTCGATACCAAAATTAAACATGACTTATATCCTAAAATTTTTTTGTTATTTAAATTAACCCAGTTTAACTAATGCTAAACGATAAGTATTTTGTAAAGGTGAAATATAGGAAAATAAGAAACGATTAATTAAGGAAAAACGTTTTAAATATTTTGTTGGCAAATCTTTAAAAGTACAAACTTCCATAATGTGATGACGAGAGTCCCAATTTTTTATGTTACGAATATCTGAAATTCCCCAATCGAACTTTGCTGCCATGTGTTTTATTGCATCATGGTGCTTTTGATTCTTCACGAAAAGTGGTGATATAGAGTCAAAGGCAAACCACGAACCAGGGAATTCTTGTAAGAGATTGCTAAAAAGCTGTCGTACTTGTCGTTCGTTAAGATACATCAACACACCTTCCGCTATAAACATATAAGGTTGTGTACCAATGGCTTTAACACGCTCAAACCAGTCTGTATCTAGACAAGAAGCACTGATAAATTGACGTCGTTCCGTTTCTTGAAAAAACTGCTTGCGCAAAGCCATTACATCTGGCAAGTCTAAATCAAACCAGCGCACTTGGTTGTTATCCACTCTTTCAAAGCGCGTATTTAATCCTGCGCCTATCTCAATAACCGACGATTGAGGATGCTGTTGAAGGAAATTACGTGTCCAGTTGTCGATGATCATTCCTCGCAAGCAAGCACCTACTTGAGAGTTCTTGGCACGAGCAAATTTTTCAAAATCATAATCAATTGCTGCGACAATCTCAGCCGATTTAGAGTCTACTAGAATTGGTTCAACTTGCTCTAACTCTGTAGCTCTAGCCCATAGAGGAATTAATAGTGTTTCTTGAATTACACCAAGGTCAATTTTATTTTTTATCATTAAAAATCCCCTTTTGAGGAGATTAATTAAAAAAAATCTCAATAATCTTAGCACAAGAGCAAAAAATAGTCTCTATTTACTTCTTGCATCAGTGCCAACTGCCACCAGGCACAGCCACCAAGCCTAACGAGAAATTCTTCTCCTTGTCCTCCTTCGGGTACGCAATAGTTCATAGTTAATTAAAAGATTTAATAAAACAAATAACATTATGTGAAGTAAGCGTCGGCTAGTATGGACTTGGGAAAAGCTAGAGGCGTGAGTTTATGACGAGTGCTGTTCAATCTCCCTATAGCAGCGAACAAATAGCCGCTTGGCTGCGTGGATTACTGACTATTGCTTGGGCAGATGGTGACTTTGATGACCAAGAAAGACAATTAATAACCAGTATTACCCAGGATGAATTAGCTCCTGGAACTAACTTGGAATCGTTTGATGCCATTGAACCAGAAGAGTTAGCTGCAATTTTCGGTGTAGGCACACCAGCAGCAGAAAATTTCTTACGCACAGCGGTGATGGTAGCGATCGCAGACGGTACCTATTCTAAAAGTGAAGACTATCTCCTGCACCAGTTTTGCAAAGCGTTAGGAGCACCAGAAAATTTACTGGAAGCCTTGCGCCATACTTTGCCACAACCAACAGGAAAGACACAAACTCCTGTTTTTGCACCCACAAAGCGTCAACTTGATGCATTACATCCTTTGCGCGATTGGCTAGACGGATTAGATATTCAAGATCCCAGAGTAGCCCGTTTTTTGTGCAAAATGATTCCCTCTCAGTGTCCTTTTGAGCGGGATATTAAACTATTTGGACGCAAAGTAGTTCATATACCGCCCCTATGTAAACTCAATCCACTTTATGAACAACTTGTAAGTTTACGTTTTCGCGCCCTCTCCTATCTGGCAGATGATTGTGGAGAGGATGTTTCGGAATATATTTAGTTATTAGTCATTAGTCATTAGTTATTAGTCCTTAGTAATGGAGGAGAATGTCGAGCAAGAGGTTACAAGAATTGTGGGTGTATCAACTGGCGGAAAAATTAGCTACCAATTACGTTCATACCTTAACTCAATTGGCAATTCACCCAATGACTAATGACCAATGGCTAATGACCAATAACTAATGACTATTGACTAATTATGCAATTCATCGATCAAGCAGAAATTGAAGTTGAGGCAGGCAAGGGAGGCGATGGTATTGTCGCTTTTCGACGGGAGAAGTATGTGCCAGCAGGTGGTCCTTCTGGCGGTAATGGGGGAAAAGGTGGTTCAATATATTTCTTGGCGGATGAGAACTTGCAAACCTTGCTCGACTTTAGATATAATCATAAGTTTAAGGCAGAAAATGGTGGTCGTGGTGGGCCAAATAACCGCACTGGGGCAAATGGCAAGGATTTAATCATCGAAGTTCCCTGCGGCACAGTTGTTTATGATGCTCAAACAGGTGATTTATTAGGGGATTTAGTAGAACCTGGGCAGACTTTGCTGATTGCGGCTGGTGGTAAGGGTGGATTAGGAAATCAGCATTTTTTGAGCAACCGCAACCGCGCTCCCGAATATGCCTTGCCAGGGCTGCCAGGAGAAATTAAGCAACTACGTTTAGAATTGAAGCTTTTGGCAGAAGTGGGAATTATTGGGCTACCCAATGCCGGAAAATCTACATTAATTTCAGCTTTATCAGCAGCACGTCCGAAAATCGCCGATTACCCCTTCACTACCCTAGTACCAAATTTAGGGGTGGTACGCAAGCCAACAGGTGATGGTACAGTTTTCGCTGACATTCCCGGATTAATTGAAGGCGCTGCTCAGGGAACTGGCTTAGGACATGATTTTTTACGCCATATTGAACGCACGCGAGTATTACTGCATTTGATTGATGCCACCAGTGATGATGTTATCAGAGACTACAATACTATCCAGCAAGAATTGCAAGCCTATGGCAGGGGTTTGGCAGAGCGATCGCAAGTTTTGGCATTAAATAAAATTGATGCGGTAGATAGGGAAAGCGTAGATTTAGAGGCACTGGCGACACAGCTGAGTCATCTTTCCCATGCCCCTGTTTTTTTGATTTCAGGAGTTACGGGTGCTGGATTAGAGCCAATGTTACAGGAAATTTGGAGAATTCTCGATCAACTTAATCCTGCTGAAGAAGTAGAAATTTTGGGGTGATTAATGCAAAAATTTTTGAGAATAAAGTAAAAACAAACTGATTACCTCAATCCAGTTTATTTGTTTATCTACCTAAACAGTATTGCTGAACAGTTTTAAGTTGAGAAATATCTAAAAAGTTTATCAACAGTTTGGATGAATCAACAGTTTACAGCCTGTTAGGTATTAATTACCTAACAGATTAGAAAAATCTGAAATGAGGTAAGTTTATGACTGCAAAAGAAGAATTAATGAAGGAAATTGCTCAAGCGCCAGACTTTTTAGTTGAAGAAGTCTTAAATTTTTTACTTTTCATTAAAAATAGGCTTAAACAAAGAGTTTCTGAAAATACACCTGTAGAGTCAAACCAAAATTTACCATCTCAATCATTTTTAGAGTTCATTGATGAGATTAGTCTACAAATTCCTCAAGAGGAATGGGTAAAACTCCCAAATGATCTGGCAGCAAATTTGGATTACTATCTATATGGCTCACCCAAAAATGAGGAATGAAAACAGTATTTGCTGATACAGGTTACGGGATTGCTTTACTAAATCCCAACGACCAACTACATCATAAAGCCAAAAATGTTACTGCATGTCTCATGCCTTCTTTACATATAGTTACTAGTGAAATAATATTCACTGAATTATTGAATGCTTTTTCTAAGCAAGGCAGTCTATTCAGGCGAGCAGCAGTCAATCTGATTAATCAATCCATCAGCAATCCTAATATCGAAGTTGTTTCCCAAACAAGTGACTTGTTTCTCAGCGCACTAAAGCTTTACAGTCAACGTTTGGATCAAGCTTGGAGCCATACAGACTGTACCTCCTTTAAAATCATGGAACAGCAAAATATTTTGGAAGCGCTTGCTTATGATAAACACTTTGAACAAGCAGGTTTTATAGCTCTGTTACGTCAAGATTAAATATTATGCAATTACAAGAACAACGCTACTATTCACCTGAAGAATACCTAGAACTAGAGGTTAATTCAGAGGAGCGCCACGAATATATTGATGGACAAATTATTTTAATGGCAGGTGGAACACCCAATCACAACCAAATTGCTTTAAACTTCAGCAGTACGCTAAATTTTGCTCTCAAGCGTCAGCCTTATCGAGTTTTTGTCGCAGATCAGCGTCTTTGGATTCCAAATAAGCGCATTCACACCTATCCTGATGTCATGGTTGTTGCAGGTGAACTGCAATTTACAGAAGAAAGGAGAGATACTATCACTAACTCAGTGATGATTGCTGAGGTGCTGTCAAAATCTACTAAAAGCTATGATCGCGATGAAAAATTTGCAGCTTACCGCACCATTCCCACCTTTCAGGAATATATTCTTATTGACCAGTACACGATGCACGTTGAGCAATATTGCAAGGCTGACAACAATAAATGGATATTTTCTGAATATGAAGATGGAGATATAAGTTTATCTCTAGCCTCAGTTCCTTGCCAAATTTTACTGGCAGATATTTACGATAAAGTAGACTTTAATGCAGAAGAATAGAATAAGCGATCGCTTGCAATATACTGACCAATAAAAGCAAATTTAAACTTTAATAAACCAGCGTTGGCGATACATTCCATAGGCAACTGCTAACCACAACAGCACAGACGCGATCGCAAATAACATTGAACCGTTGAACGCACCCGCCCAAGATGCAAACAGATTTTGATAAATCCAATTGTAAGTGCTAGGAGCCTTTTCTCCAGTCCCAACGGTGGTTCTAACCAAAATTTTAATCAACAGCACGGATGCGACGAATATAGATATGGCATTTAATCCCAAGACTTCAAAAGGTTTACCCCAACGCCGCACTCGTCGCACTTCTATTAATTCATAACAAGCAGCAAGTAATAATAAAGCCCAACCAGTAGTAAATACTACGTAGGAACTAGTCCAGAGCTTTTTATTAATTGGAAATGCCAAATCCCAAATTCCACCGATAACTAGACAGCTAAGACCAAATAAAACTAAATCCATGCTAGTTTCGGAACTTATCTCTTTTTTACTACGTATCCACTCCCCAGTAAAGTAACCAGCTAAGACACTAATAATAGCGGGAATAGTGCTAAAAAGTCCTTCCGGATCTCCCATGAAGTTGAAGCCATCGCCTTTGTAAAGATGTGCTTTGGGAATAATCAAGCGATCTATATAAGCGCCAAAGTTGCCTTCTCTTGTCAGCACACCAGCACCGTAACCGGGAACAGGCACATACATCATCGCCACCCAGTAGCCGATGAGTAGCACTGCTGCCAGTATCCATTGCCCTTTACGCGGTAGGTTGAGAACTGCCAAACTTGCCAGCAAGTAGGTAAGGCTGATGCGCTGCAACACTCCCATCATCCGGATGCTGCTGAAATCAAAAGTCCAAATACCTTGATTCCAAAAGCCATTGAGGAGTAATCCCAAAGCAAAGAGAATAGCAGCACGGCGTAAGATGCGCCCGTAAGGCGGAGGCAAAGATGTAGGGGTATTAGAACGTGATGACACAGAGAGGTTTTCAGTCTCAGCGTCTCCTCCTCTGCGCGTCTGTGTGTCTGTTTTAACGTCAGTGTATTTAGAGAAGGAAAAACTCATGGCTACACCAACTATAAACAGAAAGAAGGGAAATACTAAGTCAGTTGGTGTCCAGCCGTGCCATTGGGCGTGGAGTAGTGGAGGATAGACATTAGGATCGGCAATACTAGCCATGTTGACGAGAATCATGCCAGCAATGGTAATGCCGCGAAACACATCAAGAGAGGTGAGGCGCATAAATGAAATTTTCAGTTGGAGATTATAAATTACCTCTCTTAAGACAGACTATCAAGGAAAATTTTAGACCAATACACAAGTTAAAATTTTGTAAAGGAATGTTGCACTAGCTGAAATCGCTTATGTCTGTAAAAGTTGGGGATACTGCGCCTGATTTTACCCTTCCTTCCCAGGACGGTACATCTGTTAGTCTGAAAGATTTTCGTGGCAAATCAGTTGTCCTTTATTTTTATCCCAAGGATGACACACCCGGATGCACGGTGGAATCTTGTGCTTTTCGCGATCGCTATGAAGTATTTCAATCTGCTGGTGCAGAAATCATTGGCATCAGTGGTGATTCGCCGGAATCTCATCAAAAATTTGCTGCCAAATACCAGCTACCATTTACTTTGTTGAGCGATAAAGGCGACAAAGTACGGAAGCTATATGGTGCTACCACAGCTTTTGGTTTGATTCCCGGTCGGGTAACGTATGTGATAGATAAAAATGGAGTTGTGCAATATGTATTTGATTCGATGTTGAACTTTAAAGCTCATGTCGAGGAGTCCCTAAAGGGACTAGGGGCTAGCTAGGGACTAGGGACTAGGAAAGAAACACCAGCAGCACCTGGAGCAGGGGAACAGAGGGTCAAAACGTCAAGCACGATTCTCAGTGTCCCCGTGTTCTCTTTCGCCTCTAGCCTCTAGTCCCTAATCTCTATTTATGCACGTGCGGCTGTTCCGGCGTGCTAGTGTGAGCATGAGCTGTTTTGCCGTTTTTGCTGTTGGTATGTCCATTGCCATTGCGGGGTTGAATCACACCATATCCACCATGATTGCGTTCGTAAATAACGTTAATTTCGTTAGTTTCTGAATTCCGGAACATATAAAAATCGTGATCTACCAGTTGCAGCTGCTCCAATGCTTCGGCAACGCTCATTGGTGGCATGGAAAAATATTTTGTGCGAACCACTTCTTCTGGTAATTCGGGAGTGCGATCGCCTATTAAATCTTTGACTACAGTTTGTTGAACAACTCCTTCAATGGTAGTTTGGGCATGAGTTTTCTTCTCATGACGCCGTTCTTTGTATTTACGCAGTTGACGAGCTATTTTATCCGCTACCAAATCGATACTGGCGTATAAATTCTCGCTGCTCTCCTCGGCACGGATGACACTTCCGTTAGCATAAATAGTGACTTCTGCCGATTGCTTGGGATTAATCCGGGGATTGCGAGCTACGCTCAAATGCACATCCACTTCATTTGTGATGTTCTGAAAATGATTCACTGCCTTTTCAATTTTTTGATGCACATAATCCCTGATTGCATCGGTGATTTCAATATTTTTGCCGTGGATGACAAGCTTCATGTAAACTCTCCCGCTCAATGTTTGATGTGTATTTGGTTTGGAGAAAAGGAATTGCGGTAAGGTCTATCACTGCCGCCGGGCTAAATCGGAAAATTCCTACATCCTGCTGTTGGTGTACTTATCCTCAGCCAACTTTAAATCACTGGCTTGAGAATCTCTGCAATTGCTGCAACTGCAACAAAGGCATTTATACACGCACGCAGATATCATCAGCTTTACTCCTCCAAGTGGGGTGGATTTGTTTTTCTGTTCATAGACAACACGTGTCTGGTTGTAAGTTTTATCCCGTCTTAGATGCGAACAACTGATTAGACACCATCAGCTAGCACTTTCATCTTTTTTGTTAGCATGATGGTTCTTGCAGAGAATTCCTCCCAACACCATTGAGGTTATATATTCAAACTAGCATTTTGTATTTTACAAAACTGCTTCCCTTTACTTTCCTTTAAAATCCTTTGCATAGCTTGAGGTTCTGTGCCGAAGTTTATGTAATTTCTAATACTCACATTTTGACACATCAGTTATTTTTTGCAATGTTCCGTAGTAATCCTTCATATTCTCATCGATGTTTTTTATACAACCAAGGCTTAACACCTTACATAGATGCTTTAAACTGGCAGCGATCGCTAGTTGCTGAACGTATCAAAGACAAGAGCTTGGATGATGTGTTAATCTTGCTGGAACACCCTCCTGTCTATACTTTAGGGCAAGGAGCAAATTCAGAATTTCTTAAATTTGATATTGACCACAACAATTATGAAGTACATAGAATTGAGCGAGGTGGCGAAGTCACTTACCATTGCCCTGGTCAATTAGTGGGGTATCCAATTTTAAATCTACAACGTTATTACAAAGACCTCCATTGGTATTTACGACAGCTAGAACAGGTAATAATTAATGCACTAAATACTTATGGTTTACGAGGAGAGCGCATATCTGGTTTGACTGGCGTTTGGGTGGAAGAACGTAAAGTCGCTGCTTTTGGCATAAAAGTCAGTCGCTGGATTACCATGCACGGATTTTCATTAAATGTTTGTCCTGATATGACTGGCTTTGAAAGAATTGTTCCCTGTGGTATTTCGGATAAGTCTGTAGCTAGTTTGACTGAATGGATACCAGATATCACTTGCGAGCTAGTACGTGCAACGATAGTGCAGTCTTTTGCAGAAGTGTTTGATGCAGAATTAGTTGAGCCGCAGTAATTAAGACGCGGAAGAGGACACGGGGACAAGGAGAAGAATTTTCCACTTTCCTCCTCTGCTCCCCTGCCTCTTTTGTGCGTAATTCAGCAAGGCTATTTATTAGCTTTTTGAGCTTTTCTATATAATTCGGTTATTTCTGTAGCCTTATACTTGCTTTATTGAAAAACTGTGTTAGTCAAATTTCCGGTATAACAAAATTAAACGTGTAATTGTTTAATTTGGATTCATGCAATTCCCCTGTTTCTTGAATAGATAGGCGATCGCTTTTACCTAAACTATCGATGAATGTGGGAAGAGAGTACACATGAATACTTTTACCCTTCCCAGCTAGATAGTCAAGCTGTTTGGTTAACGCACTTGTAGTTCGAGTGTTGGGTAATCGGTATAGCCCTTCTCTGTTCCACCATAAAAAGTCGATGGATCGGGTTGATTCAGAGGCGCATTTAGAGCAAAACGTCGGGGTAAATCGGGATTGGCTATAAACAGTCTGCCAAATGCTACTAAATCTGCTGCTTTTGTTGCCAAGACGGTATTACCTTTTTCTAAGGTATAGTCTCCATTAACCATCAATGTATCTTTGTAGCGTTCCCGGATGTGACTTGTAGGTACGACTGTTCCACCATATCTAATGTCTGCCTCCGTTGCCTCGTAGATGTGTAAATATGCCAAATCAAACTGATTTAGTGCTTCTGCTACATAACCAAATGTTGCTAGTGGATTGGAGTCAGACATATCATTAAAGGTTCCACTAGGAGAAAGGCGTACTCCTACCCGCTTTGCACCCCAGACACCAGTTACTGCTTCTGTTATCTCCAATAGGAATTTGGCACGATTTTCTAGCGAACCACCGTATTTATCTGTACGCTGATTTGTTCCATCACGGAGAAATTGATCAATTAAGTAACCGTTAGCACCATGAATTTCTACACCATCAAATCCGGCGGCTAAAGCATTTTCTGCCCCTTGACGATATTGTTCTACAATTCCTGTAACCTCCTCAGTTTCTAATGCACGAGGTGTGACAAAGGGTTTCATTCCCTCAAATGTAGAAGCTTGCCCTTTGGCTGGAATGGCAGAAGGCGCTACAGGTAAGGCTCCGTCTGGTTGCAAATCGGGGTGAGAAATACGTCCTACGTGCCACAGTTGCAGGTAAATTCTTCCTCCCCGTTGATGTACAGCATCGTTGACTAGCTTCCATCCTGCGATTTGTTCGGGCGAATGAATACCTGGTGTAAAAGGATATCCTTGTCCTTGGGGTGAAACTTGAGTTGCTTCAGAAATAATTAGCCCTGCTGATGCACGTTGAGCGTAGTATTCTGCATTGAGTTCGTGGGGTACGTTGCCTTCACCCGCACGGTTGCGGGTAAGAGGAGCCATAATAATGCGATTGTTTAGTTCGATGTCGCCAAGTTGGTAGGGAGTGAATAAATTAATGTCAGTGTTCATAGTTGATTGCCAAAAAATTTACTTTTTACTTTGTTTTAGATGAAAGTGAGTACTTGCAATATTGAGCAGGTGAAACAAGTTCGTAGTAAGGACTTTAGTCCTTAACTCCCAGAGCGCGTGCATCGCTTACTAAGAACACCTCAAAACTTATGCGATAGACTACTATCCCCAATCGCCTTTATTAACGTTTCACTGTATTCGCCGATTGGTTAAACAACAATTCTCGTGACTTGTCGGGATCAAGCGCCTGATTTTTGAATGCTTCTGCTTTTTCATAGGCGCGAATTGTTGCCGGACGTGCTTTAATCGCTTCAAACCAGCGCTTGAGGTTGGGAAAATCTTCTAAATTTTGCCCTTGGCGCTCATAAGGTACAATCCAGGGATAGGCTGCAATATCGGCAATTGAATAGTTATTGCCAGCAACAAATTCGCGATCGCTTAGTCGTTTGTTCAGCACTGCATACAATCGCCCTGTCTCGTTCACATAGCGGTTGATCGCATAAGGGATTTTTTCGGGCGCATATTGGCTAAAGTGGTGATTCTGTCCCGCCATTGGCCCTAAGCCTCCCATTTGCCAGAATAACCATTGGAGAACTTCTACACGTTCTCGTGTGTTGCTTGGAATTAGCTTGCCAGTTTTTTCTGCTAAATACAGTAAAATTGCACCAGACTCGAAGACTGATATCGGCTCGCCGCCATCAGTCGGTTCTTTGTCAATAATTGCAGGGATGCGATTGTTGGGTGAAATCTTGAGAAATTCTGGTTTAAATTGATCGCCCGCACCAATATTGACAGGAATAATGGTGTAAGGAAGTTCGGCTTCCTCAAGGAAGATTGTAATTTTGTGACCGTTAGGCGTTGTCCAGTAGTAGAGTTCTATCATGGATTTTTCTCCTGATTTTTTAAAAGATGACTCTGGGCTAAACTATTGAACGCACAACACCACCATCTGCTGGCAAAGCTGCACCGTTAGTGGCTGAGTTTAATTTTTTCTAATGCTTGTGTAACTCGTTGCTCAGATCGACCGGTGATAATAACTGATGTACCCTCTTGCACTAGCATTTGGGCAATTGCAAAACCAATACCTGCGGTTGAGCCGCTTACCAGCGCTGATTTATGATCTAGTTTTAAGTCCATACCAAGGAAAAAAGAAGAAGAAATAGAGCAACAAGGGTAAATTAGGGCGTTGCTGATTTAGGCTATGAAAATAATTTTTCGTAATGCCAAAACCCCTGCCCAGACGCGATATATCGCGTCTCTAGACATCAAATTCATACCGCGATTCAGCAACGCCTAAATTAGACTTGGTTAGTTTATCCTTTACACTTGTTGCTTTTCTATTACAAATTCACTAGGACGGAGAAGTAACTAGGCGGTCATGTGATAAATCAGACAACAAGGGAATGAAAATTATTTATTTCCCTGTTCCCTGTTCCCCGTTCCCCGTTCCCTCTTTTCAAAACAGATGCTGTGCTAAAGTTTTAGCTAGGGTTGTTTTTGGCACTGCACCCACAACCGTATCGACTTGCCGCCCGCCTTTAAACACCATCAGTGTGGGAATGCTACGAATCCCGTAATGACTGGCAACAGTAGGGTTTTGATCTGTGTTCAGTTTCACCACTTTTACCTGTCCTACGTACTCGGCAGCCACCTCATCCACCACCGGAGCCACCATGCGACAAGGGCCACACCACGGCGCCCAAAAGTCTACTAATACCGGAACTTCACTGTCGAGGACTTCTTGCTTGAACGTGGCTTCTGTCACATTCGTAACGGATGACATATTTGCCCTCCCTTTATTCGTTAGTTCGATATAATCGAATAATTAAAATATAATCTACTTTATGAGATAATGCAAGTATGAGATTCTTATATCACCCAGAGCGAAAAAATATTTCTTTGACAGGAGTGTTGTATGCCTTAGGCGATCCTGTGCGGTTGGAGATTGTCCGGCAGTTGGCGACTAAGGGAGAGCAATGCTGTGCCGATTTTGATTTTGCGATCGCCAAATCTACCATGTCCAACCACTTTAAAATTTTAAGGGAATCGGGCGTAGTCTGGACGCGCAAAGAAGGAACACAGCATATAAATTCTTTAAGGCGGGAAGATTTAGAGGTATTGTTTCCAGGGCTTTTAGATGTGGTTTTGCGATCAGCTCCAGAATTGATGAGTCAAGAGTCAATAGTTATTAGTCATTAATCATTGGTTATTAGTTAACACCAAGCACTATCCACTATCCACTGTACGGGCGGGTTTAAAAGATAAATTGTCGGTTTTAACCGTTCATATAATCAGCAAAACCCGCACGGTAGTCGCTACAACCGGGGGAACCCCCAAGGGCGCGCTGCCTCCCCTACTAACCACTATCCTAAAATATCTAATCGCATTTCATTGTTTGGCAAGAAACCAAGACGCTCGTAGACTGGTTTACCTGATGGTGAGGCGTGGAGGATTGCTCGTGTACAGGCGATCGCTTTGAGATACTCAATTGCCATACTTGTAAGCTGCGTAGCAATTCCCTGACTACGGTAAGGTGGTTCAACATAAACACCCCAAATATAGCCATATTTGCGGTAATCTTCTGTAAATGGCATAGGATAAAGACCAGCAAACAGCTGACAACTAGCAGAGCCGACTACTTTACCACTAATCTCTGCGACAAATGCTTTGTAGTATAAATCTTGACGAGCATTGCTGATAAATTCAAGAATCACCTCAAGCCAGTCAGAGCGGATAAATTCATCTGAAACGTTATTGTCTCGCCACAACTGATAAAAGTGTTGAGCAATTAGAGAATCTTCTTGGCAAGTGGCTTCCCGGAAACTAATATTTGGAAATATTGACATTAATTTAAAGCACACGGAGTTGCTTTCCGTTCTATTATTTTTATATTCTCAAAAAGTATATATTTTTTCTCCTACCCCCCCAGGGTAGTCATAAGGCACTGTCTTTACCACCCTCTCCCCCTCCTTTTATGACCGCACCAGCAGTATCTACATCAATGTGGAGTCCCCTGCGGCAGCCAGTCTTTCGCGCTTTGTGGTTTGCATCAGCGGTATCAACCATTGGCACTTGGATGCATGATGTTGGGGCAGCTTGGTTGATGACTACTTTGGCTCCCGACTCACCTTTTCTGGTAGCGCTGATGCAGGCAGCTGCAAGCTTGCCCTTTTTTTTACTGGCATTACCAGCTGGCGCGATCGCTGATGTGGTTGATCGTCGCAAGCTTCTGCTGTGGACGCAAACTTGGATGCTGGCAGTAGCAACAGTACTGGGAGTATTAACCCTGGCAAATATCATTAATCCTTGGATACTCTTAGCGTTGACTTTTGCCTTGAGTATTGGTAGTTCTATCAATATGCCCGTATGGCAAGCCATTACTCCAGAATTAGTAGCAACACAAGATTTGCCGCAAGCTATAACTCTCAGCGGTATAGTAATCAATTTATCACGCTCAATTGGCCCGGCGTTGGCAGGTGTAATTATTGCCGCCGCTGGTACTGGAGCAGTTTTTCTACTCAATGCTGCTTCTTTTGTCGGAGTAATATTGGTAATATATCGCTGGCAGCGCACACCCCAAAGGAGTGCCTTACCTGCGGAGCGGTTTTTGGGAGCTATGCAAGCTGGAATTCGTTACGTGCGTTATGCTCCACCCTTACAGACTGTATTAATTCGTACATCTGCCTACATTTTCTTTGCAAGCGCTTTATTTGCCCTCCTGCCACTGCTGGGACGACAAGAATTACAGTTGGATGCGCTTGGGTATGGAATTATACTTGGCTTTTGGGGCATTGGTGGCTTGAGCGGAGCTTTTATTTTACCTAAGCTGAGACAACGGCTTTCTATTGACCAGCTAGTTGCTTTATCATCTTTGCTTATGGGAGTGATGATGCTGGTGCTTGCCTATCTGCGTAATCTTCCCTTGGTATGTGCTTTGATGATGCTAGTGGGAATTTCTTCTCTCAGTGTGATGGTGAGCTTGAGTGTAGCAGCACAAACATCCGTTCCCACATGGGTGCGGGCAAGAGCTTTAGCAGTGCAATTGTTAGTGTTTCAAGGATGTTTGACTTTGGGCAGTTTGTTGTGGGGTACAGTCGCTCAAAACACAAGTATCTCAATTGCTCTTGATAGCGCTGGCGTAGGTTTGATTGTTGCTGTCATGCTGACAGTGCGTTATCGCCTTCGTTGTGCAGAAAAATTAGACTTGCGCTCATCCTTACACTGGGATCAACCAGCGATCGCTTTTGAACCTTGCCCAAATGACGGCCCAGTTTTAATTACCTTAGAATATCGTATCGATCCTGCCAACGCCGACGAGTTTACTAAAGTTATGAAGGCACTCAGCAATATTAGGCGACGAGATGGCGCAATTTATTGGGGCTTGTATCAAGATTTATCAGAACCAGGGCGATTTGTGGAAACTGCGGTTGTAGAATCTTGGGCGGAACATAAACGACAATTTGAGCGAGTAACTCATGCAGATAAAATGATAGAGGAACGTGCTCGTGCTTTTCATATCGGCGATGAACCACCAAAGGTTTCTCAAATGATTTACGCCAATTACACAGATGGTAAAGGTTTGAGGCAACCGTGCTAAAGTGACATGAATACTCCTAGCCATGCTATTCTCAACCTAGCAATTCTCATCACTCCACAGCAGCCAACAGCTACTTTACCTATAATTTTTTGTGCTGTGTTACCGGATATGCCGATGTTTATAATGTATTTTTGGGCGAAAGTCATTCGTCGGCGACAGAGTATCATAATTTAGTCAGAAACTTACTTTAGTCCTTTTTGACACAGTAAAAGAATTACAGGCAACTTAAATAATATCTCTCTAGCTCTTACTCCTCTGTGTTTTCTGTGCCTCTGCGGTTTTTTCAACACTCTAGTTTTTGTAAGTCGATGCATTAACAATCCGAGTCGATGCGTTAACAATGCAAGTTGATGTATTAACAATCCGAGTCGATGCATTAACAATCCGAGTTGATGCATTAACAATCCGAGTTGATGCATTAACAATGCAAGTCGATGCATTAACAATCCGAGTTGATGTATTAACAATCCGAGTTGATGTATTAACAATCCGAGTTGATGCGTTAACAATGCAGGAGGTTGTATTTATAACTTATACGATTTCTCTAAATTTTGGCTACAGATGGAAAAAGGTTTGTAATTGCGCTAAAGCGCTACTATAAACTAGGCAGAGAATATCGAAAGAGCGATCGCTGCATACACTGCTGCTTTGGAAGTAAGAACACGCCTTCAAATCAGCTGTAGAGAATCAAACCAAGTAAAGTGCAGATGTCCAATCATCAGAAAATCAATTAGAATGTGCATGGCAATAATT
Source organism: Chlorogloeopsis sp. ULAP02 (assembly GCF_038404745.2). Classification (NCBI taxonomy): domain Bacteria; kingdom Bacillati; phylum Cyanobacteriota; class Cyanophyceae; order Nostocales; family Chlorogloeopsidaceae; genus Chlorogloeopsis; species Chlorogloeopsis sp. ULAP02. Next base: position 266,733 of record NZ_JAYKTT020000005.1, read on the forward strand.
GCCACAATAGCTCGATATCTCCATGCTAACCACATCCAAATTAGGGACATAGTAGCCAATGTTGAAATCATGACAACAGTTGCAGGTTTATGTAAGGGAAGGACTTTTGTCCAAAATAAGGCATGGATTAATCCAGAAAATATAACATAACTAATGTATCCAAAGATAAAAACTAACTTATGATTTTTTGACAATGTAATATGTCCTATATAACAACCTAATAAAAACCAAAAGATAAACATGAATTGTTCTAAAACACCATTGGTAAATGAAAACACTAGAATGTCTGAAAACTTATAAGTTCCTGTTTCGTACTTGCGTGTAAATAAAATGTATACAGTAGATGTTAAGAAAGTTGCTATCCATCCCAGAGTTAAGGAGATTGTATAGCCTTTGTCTAGATAGAGTGATGCTGAATAAGGACTCAGTAATTTATAAACAAATTTCCTGTTTGCAACTATTAAAGCTGTAGCCAGCAAACATAAAAGCCAATAAATCCAAACACTTGTTTCAATAGCCATTTTTCATCCTTTGAACGATATTTAAGTTTGGTTTTTCAGAATTTACGGCAACACGATTTACTTCATGCACAGACTCATGAAGAAAAGAGAAAAAGAAAGTGATTGTTTTTTAAAATTAAATAGAGTTTCTATAGCTAATAGCTATAACTAAAAATCTTGACTTAGCACTTCCTGTGATTTTTCTGATAAAGATTTCTGTGTTTCTAGTGCATCTGCTCTTAACCAAGCAGCAATCATTCCAGCTATGGGAATTGACAGAAATACACCTAGTAAACCAGCAATTCGCTCACCAATAAAAAGAGCAAGAAAGAGTATAACTGGACTAATTTCTAAAGCATTTCCCATAACTTTAGGACTCACAAAGTTATCTTGAATCTGCTGAAGAATGATGCAAGCAACAACAACCTTGAGAGCTAATACCCAGCCTTGAGATGCCAAAATTAATAAAGTAACTATAAGAACTGCAAGCGTTGCTCCAATTCCGGGAATGGCATCTAAAATACCAACAATAATTGCTAAGAATAATGCATAGTTTACTCCTAATATTGAAAAGATGAGAAAACTTGTAGTAGACAAAAATAGCATTAATAATAATTGTCCTCGGAGAAATCCCAAAAAACTTCTCTGAAAAGTATTAGCAAACCGATCGCGTGAAGGAGTAGGTATCAACTTTAAAAAAGCAGACCAAAGTTTTTCGCCATCGATTAACATATAAAGACTAATAACGGCAAGAAACACAAATGTAAACACGCTGGAAAAGACATTCTGAGCAATTCCTATGCCTGACATCAAGCTAGTTTGCAAGGCTTGCAAAATTTTTTCAATACTTAGGTTACCTAGAAATTCCTGAAGTGGTAGTAAGTTTTGGGTATTCAGTGCTTGAGTGATACGAGCCACTAATCCTTGTCCCTGATTCATCACTTGTAATCCCAAAGCTGTGACTAGGGTAAGGAGAATCACAACAGTACCTAAAAAAGCGATCGCAATTGCTAATCCTTTCGGAACATAGCGAGATAACCACTGAACAGGATAATTTAGTAATGCTGCAACAATAGCAGCAGTGGTAAAGATGGCAATAACGTTATAAAAATAACCAATCAGTACAACTAGCGCCCAACCACAGGCGAATAGCAATAACAAACGTAATAGAGTAGAGTTATTTAATTTTTGCCAGAGGTTTAGTTTGGGAGATTGGCTCATGTCAGTTAAAGCCTTATACCAATTTTTGATTTTAGATTTTAGAATATTTCAGCTGGATCGGCAGACCTAATTTTATTCATAGCGATCGCACCAGAAATTGAACACATTAAAACAGTCAAAACAAAAACTACGACTGCACGGCTAATTGGCATAAATAAAGGTAAATTAGTAGCATTTCTAGTCAAGGTATATAGATAGAAAGAAATAGCACACCCAGGTACATAACCTAGAATTGCTAAAATTAATGCTTCTTGAAAAACAACACCCAATAGATAGATATCTCGGAATCCCATTGCTTTTAGGGTTGCGTATTCGGGTAAGTGTTCTGTGACATCACTATAAAGAATTTGATAAACGATAACTGTGCCAACAATAAATCCTAAAAATGTACCTAGACTAAAGATAAAGCCAATAGCTGTATTTTTAGCCCAATAATTTTTTTCAAATTCTATAAATTCTTGCATTGTCAACACTTTTATATCATTAGGTAAATTATTTTGTAAAGCTACTGCCATTAATTTTGGTTCGTAACCTGGTTGGAGTGTAATTAAACCTACATTAACTTCAGATACTGTTCTTCTTGTCGCAAATAAACGTAGAAAGTTATGATCGCTGGTAATTAAATGACCTTCAGCAGCAAAAGAAAATCCAATCTTAAATAAGCCATTAATTGCAATCTTGCGCTTTTCAATTTCGATAAAAACAGTTTTATTTTTTGTAATTGCAGTAACAATCTCTTGGGAAACGCCTCGCGTTCCTCTATCAAGTAACATCGTATCGCTGAATCTGATTTTATCTAAATTTTGACTTATTTCAGGTAATTTAAAAACAGATTTTTCCGGATTAAATCCTATAGTTAATATTGTATTAAATTGATGAGTACGAGGATTTTTCCATTTAGCAAAGTCTAGATACAATGCATCAGCCGACTTTATACCTTTAAAGTTCATTGTTTGATATAAACGACGACGAGGAAAGGATGACATATTAATCATGCTGCGAGTATTGGGACTGATTAAAACTAAGTCTCCTTGCAAGCTACGTTGCAGCCTCGTGTTGCTATCGTAAAGTGCAGACTGAAAACCCAATTGGATAAATATGAGAATGTCTGCAAAAGTTATTCCTGCCATCGCAACTAAAAGGCGATTTTTTTCTCGACTAAGTTGTAACCAAGCTAGTGGTATTCTCCTTTTCATATTTTAAGTTTGCTTTAATTACTTAAATTTACTGATGAATTAATGCTTTTACTTGTAAGTTCGTTAAACCTGCAACCTTTTGACTACTGGCTTGGTCTAATTTGATTTTGACTTCCACAACCCTAGCATCTATACTTGCTGTTGGATTGGGATCGAAAATATCTTTTTTACCAATTTGCAAACCAATTTCTTCAACAGTTCCATTTAATTCTTTAATCAATACATCACTAGTGATTATGCTTTTTTGACCAACGCGGACTTTACTAATATCTGTTTCATAAACTTCAGCTATAACATACATTTTATTTGTTTGACCAAGTTCAGCAATTCCTTCGTTACCCACAATTTCTCCAGCATAAGTGTGTATTTTTAAAATTTGTCCATTTTGAGTTGCTCTTACATATGCCAAATTTAAGTTCGCCTGTGCTTGTTTTACTACTGCTTCGGCGCTATGAACTTCTGCTTGGGCTGCTTGCACATCAACTGTACGAACTTCTTTGATGCTGGTTAAAGTAGATTTTGCTTCGTTTAATTGCTCCTGTTGAGCTTGTTTGATTCTTTGCAAGTTTGCTTTGGCTGCATTTATTTGTTGAGTAATGGTTTTTATTATTAAGTGCTTACTATCAAGATTAGAATCAGAAATAGCACCATTTTTGTACAAAAATTGATAGCGTTTATATTCTTTTTGAGCATTGGTTAACTCAGCTTGCCAACGTGCTATCTCTGCTTCAGTTGCTATGATTTGTCCTCTTTGTTCTGCTTCTATGCGAGTGATATTTGCTTTTTGAGCGTTAATATCTCCTGCTTTTGCTCCAGCTTGAACCTGAGCTAGACGAGCTTTAGCGACTTTCACATCTTCTTTGGCTTTTTCTAAAGTTGCAATTAGGCGATCGCGATTATCTAAAATGGCAATAATTTGACCAACTTTTACTTTGTCTCCTTGTTTAACCAATAATCGCTCTACTCGATTACCCTCAATAGAACTAGGTGCAGAAAGTTTAATCACCTCTCCCTTTGGCTCTAAACGTCCTAATGCAGCCACACCTATAAATTCAGGAACTTTAGCTACAGATGCTTTTGGATGACTTTGGTGAGTAGAAGCAAAGCGCAAGACTGTATAAGCGATAGTTCCACTAGTCGTTAAAATTGCAACTATGCCGAGAGTTGTCACCCATCCAATTACAGATTTATTAATTTTGGGAATTTGCATTAAATTAGTCTGGGTAAATCAGTACAGTATTAACTCTGTTGCCAGCAATCCCAACATAAATAGAAAATCACTTGCCGAACTAACTACAACACCAAAAGCATTTTTAGGTAAAGCATTACAAAAAAGCATTATCACTGTACCTACAAACATCCACGGACATTGGATTTCTTGCCAAATGCAAAACCCTGCCACAGCTACCAGAATTGCAGTCAAGATAGTTAGAATTGGCACTCCATAAATTTGAGGCCTGTAACGCAGAGTACCACCAATATTTACTGGTACAAATTCCTGGTGTCGAATTTCATTTATTATGCCTAAAGTAATGATTCCAATAGTAAGTGTCCAACAACCTTTGGAAACAATAGGGTGACTTGCCCAAGTTACGCCAGCATCACAAGCTTGTTTGAATGCGTTCACCACCAAAAGAGGCACAAATAAATTGTGGAATATAAAACGCAAGCGATTCAGTAATTTCAGCAAACCTCCTTCTGCAATCAAAGAACCAACTGAAACTATAAGATTGTCGTAAGTCATTCCAGCTAATACAAAAATCAGCATTATTGTGCTTACTTTATGTTCTTGCTGAAATAAGCTAATTGCCCAAATTGACAATACCAAACTTACTAATGTATAAATTGGATATAAGAAAGCTGCCATAAATTTATTCACAGAATACTAAGCTTTATAGACTTAATAATCTAATTGCGTATTTAGATTTCTAGAAATATTTACTTCAACTAGATGTTGAACATTTTCAGTCAAAACTGTAAACCTAGCCCTGATGAACGTATAAAAAAGATATTTTCGTAGGGAACTTGGGAATCTAATCAGTATGGGCTTTTCGATTAACAGTCAAAAATATACCACTGGTAAATTGAACAAAATACCGTTAATCTACGTATCTTGTTAGTGTCGTAAAAAGCGAAATATAGAATATTAATACTTACTGCTTTTGGAAGTACGATTGATATCGCGATCGCTCTAGAAACAACAAATGTAAGTCTTTAGCACAGAGTATTTATACTTTTTCAATCAATGTTTATTTATAGATATGTGCGGTCACGTTACAGTTAATACACAAGATTTTTGTGTTAGTAAAAAATCAACATAAATGCACACATAAGTAGTTGTGCAAAATAAATTATCTATTTAGGCAAGGGAACGGGGAACAGATGAAGAGGACACGGTGAGGTGGGGACACGGAGAATTGATCAGCACGTTCTTTCCTGGGCTGGAGCCTGATCAAGAGGAAGCAAAGCCATCACATTTTAGGTACGAACACCTCAACTGGAGCAGGAAAAAATTCTAGCGGCGGGGAATCTCCGTAGGCTTGTTGAAGTTGGGTGGGTGTTAGCGATCGCACTAACTTAAGCTGAATAGGCTCTTGGGTGATAGAGTTGACATAGGAGGCTCTTAAATACTTTTGATATTCAAGGCGATTACCAATATATATCTGCATAAAAGCTAAACTTAATGCCTGGATATACTCCCGTGTTAAATTTGGAGCAGGGCCAGCAAATAAGATATCTCTAGATGTTTGGGGAAGATTGGGGTTGCTTCCATCTCCTTGATCTGCTGCGGTATGCCCTGCTTCAATCATCAAAGCTAGATATTTTTCAGGAGTTTTCAGCCACAGAAAAGGATGAATTTGTTCTGGTACAGGAGCTGTGAGAATATCATTAGTAGCACTCATGAGCATAGTTGGTATCTCAATTTCGCTCATCCCTTCTGGGCCAAAAACTATACTAGTCAAAGGATTCACTGAAATTACTGCTCGAATGCGAGGATCACCCAAACGCCCATCTGTTGCAGGCAATTGTTGACTTAGGCACTGCAAATAAGTAGAGAGATTGTTACGCGTGCGATCAATAGCACAATCGTGATAAACTCGTGTCATGTTGAGCCTTGCTCCTGCCACTGCTAAAGCAGTGTAGCCACCAAAGGAATGTCCGATCATGCCTACATTTTGCAGGTTGAGACGTCCTTTCAAATTGGGATCTGAATGAGATAGCCATTCTAGTTCATCAAGTGTTTGTTGAACATCTTTAGGACGTTCAACAAAGTCTGTTGGGTAAACATTGGTGTTAATTAAACCTGCAAATAATGCCTCTTTGATCGCTTTACCACTGCCAATATGTTCCGGTATAGCAACTGCAAAACCATGAGTAGCTAAATGCTCACCCAAGTAACTAAATCCACTGGGTGTAGATCCCATGCCGTGAGAAATTACTACAACTGGAGCGGGTTGAGGCAAACTTTCAGGGATGTATAAATTTACCTTGAACTTACGGATAATTCGCTCTCCTCTGAGCGTTGGCATAGAACGCTGTAATTCTAGCGTGCGTTGAAGAAATTGGAATTTTCCTGATTTTCGTGGATCGGGTGATAGCGAAAAGTTTATTTGAGGTTCGGCAGCAGCTTCAACTTTAGCTTGCAAAGCGATCGCCCCAATTACTGCATTTTTATAATTGATTAGTGTTAATAATAAATTTTGCAATTTTTGGATATTTGCAACATCAATGCGAATACCTTGTGCAGGGTAGTTTCGCATCACATCGATTAGTGTATAACTATTTGATTTGCTGGCAGACAAAATCCAGGCGGCGCGAATTGCATGAAAACCATTTATACCAGATTCCGTTTGGACATAGTGGCCTATTCGTTGCAGAAAATCCTCTGACATGGGAGCATAGGTGAGTTGAGAAACGGTTGTCACAGGAAGCTGACTGCGGATCTGCAACATTCGACGCAATCGAGCCATTGCTTGCTCACCTGCAAATCGAGCGTAAAACTTTAGCTCGTTGTCTACTTTACCAGTCTCAGCAAAAGTTCTCAGAGAATCTACTGTGAGAGAAAGCTTAAGTGGCCCATAAATAATGTATACTTGCTCCGCACCAAAAGCTGGTTTTGGCTTCAGTGTGATTGAAAGTATCCCCAAGCTTATACAGCAGAGGATTGAGAAGCAGTGAACTGCTGAGTTTCTCATGTCTTGAATAATATGTAAAGCTGGGTGTGAAGTCGCAAGTATAAATCAAGTATCAATATAAACTAACTTTTTAGTAATTCAAATGAATCTAAAAAAGCATTTACAGCCCGTGTCGGTGCATTTGCCTTTGGATATTGAACTCCCAAAGCATAAATTCGTCCTTCAATTAGGTATGTTCGCAGAGCGATCGCCTGATTCTTATTTTCAAACAGGAAGTCACGACCATTATATTGAGATGACTTTACAGGATTTTCCTGCTTGAGGCTAAACTGATTTGCAGATGTAATTTTCTCCTTGATAGCGTTAAAGATGAGTTCCGGGGAATTGCGTTGCGCTTTTGTGAGGTTAGAGGCATATGCTGCCAGATAACGCCCTTGATTAGAACTAGAAGACAAAGTGCGAAAGCTCAGTTTATCAGCTTGAGTGTTCAGAATCAGTGTTTCGTGACTGATCACCCCTGGTGGCATCCAGAAAGAGCAATTACCTTCTCGAAAGACAACTAGTTGCCAACTCTTGCCAGTTGGATCAATGCTGATAGCTGGATTGGAAGGGCGGTTGAATTGCAATCGATTCTCCGAACGCAGTCTTCCTTCTTCAAAAAAGCTGGCAAAGTCACTTTGTTGAGCAATGATTAATATTGCTGGATTCGTCATATCTGTTTGCGTCTGGCGCATCTCGACATTGAGTTCTGTTAATACGTTCAATGCTGATAGTGCCGCCTGATTAGCCAATGTTGTTGTCAAAACAGTTGTCACGCTCAACAAGACAACGATCGTACTGTGTGGAAGCTGAGAATTATTCACAAGTAATTCCAGAATATTTATAAGGTTGTGGTTTCTCGCCTTCAAAATCAGGCGTTGCTAAATCATAGTATGAATCTAGATGTCCAGACACGAAATTCTTCTGAGGGAGTACTTGTGGTATGGGCATCTCTACAAGGGTTTGAATAATTAACATCATCATTGTCATATCCCAAATCGGCAATGCCAAAATTCAACTCATAAGAATTAGATCACAAAATTATCTACCTTAGTGAGCTACTAGAGATGCTGGGAATGAATACTTCAGTCTGACAGTTTAATTACCATGTGTGTCATCTTTCTAATATCTCCATCAGAATCTGCTGAATCTATAAATGAACAGATAGCTCAAACAAATAAGAGATTAATAAGAAAAAAATAAGAGTTTTATATGTATCAAGCTCACCAACCTAGAATCTCTGCTACCCGACTCCATACTGTCATGGGATCAAATGGTTTTGTAATCACACCCGCAACTCCCATCTGTTCAAAGCGTTGGCGATCGCTGGGTAATACTTTTGCCGTCAGCAGTACCACTGGTATTAACTTGGTAGCAGTATCAGCCTGGAGTTGTTCAAAAAACTGAAACCCATCCATATCAGGCATTGACACATCTAAAAGAATCGCATCTAAGCTTTCAGTTTTAACTTTGAGCAATCCTTCTTGCCCCGATTCAGCCATGATTGCTTGCCAGCCAGCAATCTTTTCTAGGGAAATTTGCACAACTCTGCGGATATCTTTTTCGTCATCTACAACAAGAATACGTTTACTCATCCTACTTTCTAATAATTGGCAATGTGAAATAAAAAGTGCTTCCTTCTCCCACGCTGCTTTCTACCCAAATGTTTCCACCATGTTGTTGAACAATAGTTTTGCAGATAGCTAATCCGAGCCCTGTTCCTCCTTTGGAACGTGAATCGGAGACATCCACCTGCTGGAAACGTTCAAAAATAGTTTCGAGCTTATCTGAGGGAATACCACGTCCTTTGTCTTTGACGGAAAACAGAAGTACAGGAGATGGAGAGGGTGGAGAAGTCAAAAACTCAGAGAAAATCATCTCACTGTCTTCCTTCGGGTTTGCCTGTTCTGTTACTTTGTCGGCAAGTCTGTGTGTGTCTTGTATGTCTACCTGATCACCACCGCTTTTGAGCGGAATGATTTCATTTGTTGTCTGTTCCACCCTTAACCAAACAGTACTACCAGCAGATGAGAATTTAATAGCATTGCTTAACAAATTGATCAAGGTTTGCACGATCGCATCTGGAGCTACCCAGATTTGGATATTTGCAAATTGTACAGCAAGTGTGATGTCAGCGTCATCGGCAATTGTCTGTACTGATTCTGTTGCCTGCCTCACCAAATTAGCAACTTCGCATGCTTCCATCACAAGTTTGACTTTACCCGACTCCAGCCGTTCCAAATCGAGGATATCGTTGACAAGACGCACTAGGCGATCACTGTTGTTAAGTGCAATTTGCAGCAATTCTTTGGCTTGCTCAGGTTCATGATCTAAAACACCCATTTCTAAAATTCCTAGAGAGCCGCGAATCGCCGTTAATGGAGTACGAAGTTCGTGAGAGACAATTGAGATGAACTCATCTTTCATGCGATTAACCTTGTAGCGATCGCTAATATCTTGAATTTGCGCAATAAAATAAAGCGGTTGCCTTTGTTGATCTCTGACAAGGGAGATTTTCAAAAGCACCTGGATCGTTCTGCCTGATGAGTGGATGTAACGTTTCTCTGCCTGATAGACACGAATTTCACTTGCTAAGATCTGTCTTCGGCTTTCGAGATCGGGTTCGAGATCGTCGGGATGAGTGATATCCCCAAAAGTGAGTGCGAGCATTTCTTCGTCGTTATATCCAACAATTTCGCACAGGGAGGCGTTGACTTTGAGGAACTGTCCGCTCAGTGACACCAATGCTATGCCGATTGGTGCATTGTCAAATGCCTTACGGAATCGTTCTTCGCTACGACGGAGTGCTTCCTCTGCTTGTCGGCGTTCAGTTAATTCAATTTGTAACTGATTGTAAAAGTTAGCTTGCTGAATTGCGATCGCCAGTTGATCTGCGACTGCAATTGTCAAATCCACTTCAAACTGCTGCCAAGCAGAGGGTGGATCTTTAACTAGCGTCAGGCTTCCCCATACTTGCTGTTCAACTTTAAGGGGAACTGTCAAACAGGCTCCTTGATATTTCAAACAAGCTCCTTGATATGTTTGGGCAATTTCGTCTTCTGAGATAGGAGCATCAATCACAATTTGTACAATCTCAAACTGCTTGAGTTTTGTGGCTATGGGGTTAGTTGTATCAGGGATTTCTAACCCGACACTACTTTCTAAGCTCGGATCTTGGACATAATCTGCTACACTCACCCAAACACCGCGCTCTGGTAAATACTGCATAATATTTACCCGCATCACTTGTAAAAGCAAACCCACTTCCGAGACTGTAGTTGCAAAAATCGTGTCCAAATCTAGAGAATTGCGAATTGCTTGCACCACCCGATTGAGCGTTTGCTCTCGTTGAGCTTGCTGGCGAGTCTGCTGATATAGCTGACTTTGCTGTATTGCAATTGCCAACTGATTACTAATTTGTTGCAAAAAGTTTGCTTCTGATTGTTGCCACTGACGATGTTGAGAGCAGGCATGAACAATCAACAGCCCCCAAACTTTAGTTGATGAGTTTTCTGTGGTTTGCACAATAGGCGCAACTATTTTAGATTTAACTCCAATTTCTCGCATAAATTCTACCAGACAGGAGCTAAAGTTTTCTGCAAACACATCATTAACAACACGAGGTTGCCCTTGGCAGTAATATTCATAGCATTCTTTAGGAAAAGACTCATCAGCAAAAAGCATTGACTCGGTAACTGGGTATTCTGGAAGTACAGCCTCCTGAATTACTTGCCCTGAGCCATCTTCACAGAGGCGGAAAATCAATGCCCGATCAGACTGGAGTGTTTGCAGCACTTCATTTACTGTTGTGCGTAAAATTTGCCCTAAATCGAGTGATTGACGGATGCGTTGAGTAATTCCTCTTAGTAAATGTTCGCGTTCAGCTTGTAGTCGTATTGCTTCTTCAGCTTTTTTGCGCTCTGTGAGATCGCGAATCAGCACTAAAACTTCATCGGCATCGAGCGGCGTGACTCGTACTTCTTGCCAGAGAGATTTTCCTTGAACGACAAATGGAAACTCGTAAATTTGAATTTCTCCTGTTTGTAGGGCATTTTCTATGGCAGCCATTCTTTGTTGTGCTACTTGAGGAGAAAGAACGGCTCGCACATTTTGCCCTACTACTAGGGGTGAGGCAGAGGTGAGAAATGCAGTTGTTGGCTTGACATCTAAATAAGTTCCATCCCGATGCATCCGAATCATCAAATCGGGTAGGGCATTGACGATCGCGCGATTCAGAGCTTCGCTTTGGCGTAGGGCTTCTTCTGTCCATTTGTGATCGCTAATATCTATTGATGTACCAATTACTTTAATGACTCGTCCTTGGGCATCACATAAAGGCTCACCTCGATAATCCAGGTAGCGAATAGAACCATCTGGGCGCAAGATTCGTAAATCTAGAATAAAGGGAATTCCTTGAGCGATCGCCTGTTCAAAAAATTGGTTGAGAATTTCTCGATCTTCAGGATGAACCCTTTGCAGCAGTTCGGGATAACTTGGTTCGCCTTGAGTTAGATCGAATCCCCAATGATAGAATGTTTCTTCTGACCAAGTAATATTTTGGTTCTCTAGATCAAATTCCCAACTGCCTACTTGGGCAACGCGTTGAGCCATTGTCAAGCGAGCTTCGCTTTGGCGCAAGACTTCTTCAATGTGTTTGCGATTGCTAATATCAAACGTAATTCCTAATATTTGTTGAATTTCGCCTTGTTCATCCAGTAAAGGTACATACTTGACAATAAATGTGGAAGGCTTTTGTCTAGGTAACCTAACGGTAAACTCTCCGGTTTGTAATTTTTTTGTCGAAATTGTTTTTTGCAGAATCGGCAGATAATGTGTAGTCAACTCAGGTGCGAACAAATCTTCGTCTCGATAACCAATAAAGCGATCAAGTGTCCATCCTGTTCGTTCTCGCGCTTTTTCATTGACGTACAAATAACGGCGATCGCGATCATAAATTACAAAGACATCGGGGGCATGATTGATAGCCAATCGAAATCTTTCCTCGCTTTGGCGCAAGGCTGCTGTTTTTTCGTCAACCCAGCGTTTTAGTTCTCGTTCGTAATCTGAGCGCAGTTTTTCAGCTTGACGTCGTTCTGTAATATCCTGGAAAGCGTTAATAACATAAGCTACATTGCCACTATCGGTAAACACGGGAATAGTGTGTACCTCTAACGGTTTTCGTCTCCCATTGACGACAATTTCAAGATCATCGATTAATGCGGTTTCTCCCTGCAATCCTCGTGTCGCTGGTAACTGCTCGGTAGGGTAAAGCTGATTGGTTCCTGCCACGTAAATCTGATATTCTTGAGAGTGTTGAGCTAGCCGGATGTCAGATACTAAACCGCGTCCGAGAATTTCTTCACCAGCTTTATTAATCAGAATCGGATTTTCTTGGGCATCAAAAACGCTAATTCCAATTGGAACATTACTCAAAAGGATTGCAAATTTGTGCTCGCTGGCTTTTAGGGCTTGAAAGGAACTATCAAGCTGATTTGCCATGAGCTGGAAAGCTTGAGCTAATTGAGCAACTTCTCCAACTCCACCTGTGGCGATCGGATGAGCCAAATCTCCTTTCGTAATAGCCTTGGCTGCTTTTTGCAAGCGACGCATGGGAAGAGCAATCCAGCAAGCTGTGACAATTCCTGTGCCAATTGCTAATACTAGAGTGAAGCCAGACAAAAATAGTATTCGTTGGTTGTTACTATCAATGTCTATGATCAAATCAGATTCTGGCAGTACTGTGACGATAAGCCAATCAAGATTAAAGCGATCCCGAAAAGGGTTGACTTGGAGAAATAATCGTTTACCTTTGACGTCAAACTGAAGTTGCTGTGGTGTTTCAATCTTGGTTAAGTCACCAAAATAGGAAAGCAAATGTTGGGCTGTAGAACGAACTAAGAGATCCTGACTTTCAATGGCTTTGAGTCGTCTGGTTTGGCTTTGATTAGCACTTATAAAAAAAGGTAGTTCGGAGGTTGAAGAAGCTACAATCAGTCCAGACCGCTCTAAGATTAAAACCTCTCCTTGTGTGAAAATATTTAGATTACTCAGGAATTTATTAATTTTTGTCAGGTTTATATCAGTTGATAAAACGCCTTGGAGTTGATTTGCTTGATCGTAGAGAGGATAGCTAGCGGCAATCCCTAAACCCATAGAAGCAGGGATGTAGTTATAAATGGAAGTCCATATCGGTTGACCTGCTTTGACAGCATTTTGATAGAATGGTCGCTGACTAGCATCATAATTTTGTTTATAAATAAATCGCTTTGTGCGGTTACCTTTGCTATCTACTCCGTATACATAAAGAGTCCCTTTGACAAAATTGTCTGTGAACGCAACTGAAAGCCCACGTTCATCATTCCCAGCGGAAATGTATCCGCCTTGAGGATTGCTAAAATGAATACTACTTACCGAATTAAATGTTTGAATTTGTTGTAAAAAATGGCGTTCTAAACTTGTGGAATTATTGATATCTATTTGTTCTAAACGGATAGCATTAGCGTTGAGACGATTAATGAGTTGAGGAGTTTCTAAATAATCACTCAAATAGTGCTGTACACGATCGCCAACTTCTTTCATTACCTGATTTGCCACTTTTTGTGTAGAGCGCTGCCAAGCTGCGTAGCAAATATAGCCAATGACTCCAACACTCGCTAAAAGCTGCAAGACAAATGGAACTACGAGTATTACACATAGCGGAATTTTGGCAAAATATTCTTGCAGGCGTTGAAATGAATTTGACGATTCGGTCATGATGGATACAAGCAGTAAGTATTGCCTCCTCTTGATTTGGCAGCATACAGTGCTTGAGTGGCGATCGCAATTGCATTTTGGAGAGATTTTTCTGGTGTTGGTAGAGTACTGGTGACACCTAAACTCACAGCAAACTGATGAGTTGTATTTGATGAATTATGGGGAATCTGTAGATTCGCAACTCTAAGTTGAATCCGCTCTACAACCTGTAATGCCGCGTTGGGGCTAGAATTTGGTAAAATCACGGCAAATTTATCCCCTCCATACCGAGCTACGAGATCGCTGTTGGGGTTAATGCATTCTTTGACTGCGTTGGCAATTTGCTGCAAGCAAAAATTTCCTGCTTGAAAACCGTGACTGTCGTTATAAGACGTAAAGTTATCTACATCACATAAAATCAGGGAAAGAGGGGCTTGCTCACAGCTAAGACGTTGCCACACCTGAGCGAAAAATTCATAAAAATATTGTCCAGAGGCAACCTTTGTCAGTGAATCTGTATTTACCTCACGTTGCACTGTCTGAGGTTCATCTTGGGGTAATTTTAGCTGTTGTTGCTGTGAGCGCGAATTGCCACCAGTAAAGCTACGCGATCGCTCAATCCGATTAATCACGCGAGTTACTAAGTCTGAACCGACGATCGGCTTGCAAAGAAAATCATCAGCGCCTGCTGCCAATGCTTGCTGAATGGAATCTATATCAGTATGAGCAGTGACAACTACAATCGGTAAATCTGCGTAGGCAGAATCTTGCCGCACAACACGACATAGGTCGATTCCGTCGAATGTCGGCATCTTCAAGTCTAACAGTAATACATCTGGTTCTGTAAATTTAAGTACGTGCCAAAACATCTCTGGATGAGGAACAGTCGTGACTTGAAGTCCGCAAGGTTGCAACAGCGCAGTGAGCGTTTTTAGCACTACTGGATCGTCGTCAACAACCATCACCTTGGCATCGGAGATTGTATTTTGTGCCAGAATTGTGGCGATCGTCTCAAATAAATCTTCTGCTACCGTTGGTTTGAGCAGATAACGAACATTCCGAAAGCGAGCAACACTAACTCGCTCATCCAAACGATCTTGCTTGGCAAGTACTAGCACTGGTATAGCTGGGAACTGCGACTTCAGATTTTGAAGCACAGACAGTTCATTCTCTTGCATAGAAGTACCCTGAAGACTCAACAAAATTACGCTGGGAACCTCTTGTACTTCCCAATGCCAGTCATTTACTTGCCCAGGAGCAACATCGACTCGAAATCCTCGATTTTTTGCTTCTTGTCGTAATGCTTCTAGGAATGAATTGTCATGATCAATAACTAACACCAATGGAGTAGAAGCAGTTTGTGGAGTATTAGTAGTTAAATAGGTTGGTGGTTTGGCAATTTCTTGCTTAAGTTCCTCCAACAAGTAACAGAACTGGGTATAAAGCTGCTCCCCATGAAGCGTTTCTTCCACCAACAAATGTTCAAGCGATCGGGCCAATTCCGATCCCCTGATATATCCAAATGTTCCTAAACCACCAGCCAATCGATGTGCTTCTTCTACGACTTGTTCTCGTTCTGAGGAGTCGAGATGATTTAGTTCGAGTAATGTTTTGGTTCTGTCCAAAACTTCAAGCCGTTTCTCCAAGGAAGCTTGAAAATCTTGGAGCGCTTCATCAAATAGAACCAACCCTTCTTGTCTGAGGTAACTTTCTTGTTGCTGTGTCCAATATACCTGTTCTTCGTTCTGTTTTTTTTCTCCTAGTGGTGGAACTCTTAACCGATATCCCAATCTATACACCGTTTCAATCACATCCTCCATAATGCCCGCCGATTTTAACCTGCGTCGCAAATCTTTGATCAGGTTAGTCACAGCAGCATCGGTGGGTGATTCATCAATTGACCATAGATGATCGATAATGGCACTACGACTAAAAATGCGTTGAGGATGGCGTAAAAATAGCTCTAGTAAACTATATTCCTTGGGGCTAAGAGTAATGATTTGTTGTTGATAAGTTACCTGAATTAAACCTGGATCGAGACACAACGATCCCCATTTTAAAACTGGAGATGAGACAGCACTTCCCTGGCGGCGCAACAAAGCACGAATTCGTGCTATCAACTGAGAAGGCTCACAAGGCTTTGTCACATAAACGTCCGCTCCGGCATCAAGTCCAGTTACAATATCCTCGTCTGAGTCTTTCGCTGTCAGGATCAAGATTGGAGTTTGACATCCCTGACGGCGTAAATGACGGCAGAGGCTGAGTCCATCTATCTTAGGAACCATGAGGTCAAGTAAGATGGCAGCATACTCTCCTTGATTAGCCAACTCCAAGCCCAACTGACCGTCTGCTGCGGTATCTACAGTATACCGATAGGCAGTCAGCGTGTTGGAAAGAAATTGAGCTACAGATGGATCATCTTCTATTAATAATATTTTCATGAAGGAATGACCTTCACCCAAGTGAACTCCTAGTAATGGTAATGTCCAGGGTTTCAATAAATCTGGATCAGAGTCAATAATAGTTTTTTGGGAATTACATCATCTTATATTCTTATCTACCCGTAACAGTATTTTTTAATCATCCTTTGGATAGATTTATATTGATGAACTTATAATTTGTCATTAGTCATTATTTCACACGAAGGACAAAACACAAATGACTAATGACGTTTATAACGAAAGATATACAACATCCAGCGTACATGATTTCAGTCTTTTTTCTTCGCGGGTTCTCCCTCAAATGGTTGTACTCCTGTTTCTGGGTAATTGTCATCTGGGGGACTAAAAATTCTTACGGCTGCGCTAGAAACATAACGAATAACTTTCTGAGGAAGCTCTAATATTGCTTGCAAGATTCCATGTTGCTTTGTATTGTTATTCATACAAACTTCTCCTGATTTTTTAGTTGAAATTTTATGCTTGAATGGCAAAATCTTGAGCAAACTGCTGTCGTGTGAGAGGTTCTGTCAATATTATTCCTTCACCACCCAGAGGATTCTCCTCATTTATGAGTTGCCCTTCTACAGAAAGAAATACTCTGGCTTCAGGCTCGACACTAGTGGCGGTATAAAGTACCTGCGCCACTCTACCAATCATCGAAGTACTGCCTCCTCCTTGAGTGAACTCTCCAGAGAGGTTCACATAAATTCCTGTTTTAGTAACTTGCAAATCAAGTAATCGAGTACCAGCAGGAATGGTAGTAGTTAAGTGAGAAGGTTTAGAACTGGTAAAAAGATTGTCAAATGCGGTTTTAAGAGCAACTTCTGATGAATTTTCTGGTTTAAGGGCAACTTCTTGTGGTATTAAACGAATTTGCTCACCTGTCACTTGCAGCCAGTAAATTTGTGCTTGGAGTTGTGTTACTGGCTGGTTAATTTCTGGCGTTGATGTCTTTAATGGCGTAGGAATTACTCTTGGCGGTACCTTTGCAACAGGTGGTTTTTGGGTTTGGTGAGGAATTACTCTTGGCGGTACCGTCATCACAGATGGTTTTTGGGTGTGGTAAGGAATTACAGTTGGTGGTACCGTTGCCACTGGAGCTTTTTCTACTCGTGAAGGAATAGGTGTTTGATTTACTGATTTAGGTGTTGTAGTTTGCCATGCCCACCACGCACCTCCTCCCACGGCAGCTAGCAGGAGTAGTGCAAAACCAACAATAGTCTCTTGATTAATTAAATGAATATGTTGGGTTTTCATAACTATCTCCCGCTGATTAATAAACTTAAAAATTTTTCCAGAAATATCTATGCTTTTTCTGACAATTAGCTCTCTAATAAAGACTTTTAAGTAGGCATAAGTAGGTAGGCAACAATCAAAGCAATGTGCGTTCAGGAATGTAAAATAGCTGGAAATACGGGCGGGTTTTAACAACAATTTCTCTCAAATAACGAAATATCTAAATAAACCTGTCCCGACGAATGACGACCTACCTAGTTAACTCTATTTGTACTAGCCTATTTATCAGGTGTACTGACTTCAGCAGCTGCACGAGTGTGCATTGTACCTTGCAAGTGTTGTTTGTACTGGCGCTGTTCAACTAAGGATTCTCTGGCTTCTTCTTTAACGACATTGCTAGTTTGATTTTCTAATTCTTTTAAGGTGCGGGCGTGCATTGTCTGTTGCAAGTGTTCTTGGTGTTGACGTTCTTTAGTCATTGCTTGACGTGCTGCTTGTTCTGTACTGAGATCGAGTTTTACTACGTTGCGTTTGGCTGCCTCAACTTTGGGAAGTGTAAGTGTGAGAACACCATTCTTAAATTCCGCTTTGATCTGATCGTTTTGTATTGGTATGGGTAAAGGTACTACTCGCTGGAACTGTCCATAACGAAATTCAGAGCGAATAAATCCTTTATCTGGTTCGCGTCTTTCTCTTTGATATTCTCCAGTAATTAACACTGCATCTGTGCTAACTTCTACATTTAAATCTTTAGCTTCAATACCTGGAATTTCAGCTTTTAGGATAATGTCTGTGTCGGTTTCTTTGAGTTCAATTGCCGGAACCCAAGCCAAATTTGATGTTGGCAACAAGCTTGTTGTACGCTCACCATGCATCCACTCATCAAACAGACTATTCATTTGTTGCCGTAGAGCATTAATTTCTCTTAAAGGTTGCCAATGAATTAAAGACATATCCTTTTCCTTTTTTACGCTTTATAAAACTTTGCTTTTGAACTAGTCAATTAACGGGGATCAACCGTTGTAAATTCCGGCTCTATCTTCAAGTTAGGAAAATAATTTGAGGAACTTGTGAGGATAGAAGAAGGGGACGCGGGGACGCGGGGACACGGGGAAGTAGAACAGATAGCATCAAATTTTCGGTTTACTGTCTATCTTGAGGTAGATAGAGATCGCATTACATCAGTTCAAAATTGATAAATATAAAGCTCTTTATACCTAATTGTGGCAATGGCTTTGAAGGTAAAGCGGCTGAGTCCAGAACAACCGCTGATCGGCAAACTGGTTCGAGAATTACGGCAAGCAATGAATTTATCTCAGGAAAAGTTTGCCCAGGAATTAGGAATGACTTTCCCCACGATTAATCGTTGGGAGAATGGACACGCTACACCTTCTCCTCTAGCACTGAAGCAAATTGACATTTTGCTAGGACAGTTAGGCGATCGCGGCGAGGCATTGCGAACAAAATATTTTCCAGAAGGCGAGTCAAAATCATGAGTGCAACGCAACCACAGGCGATCGCGGCAGAAATTTTTGTTGGCGACAGTGAGATGGCGCTACTCATGCGCTTGCACGATTGGACACAAACGCCCCTTGGCAGTGTTGAGCATTGGCCACAGAGTTTAAAAATAGCAGTTAATATCTGCTTGAACTCGCGTTTTCCAATGGTGATTTGGTGGGGTGAAGAGTTGACTCTACTGTATAATGATGCGTGGCAACCAATTTTGGGCAACAAACATCCGCAAGCATTAGGAAAACCAGGACAGGAAGTTTGGTCAGAAATTTGGGACATTGTTGGGACACAGCTGCGTAGCGTCCTCACGACTGGCAAAGCAACTTGGTCAGACGATCTATTATTATTAGTCAATCGGTACGGATATACTGAGGAAGCCTATTTCACCTATTCTTACAGTCCAATTTATTTAGAAACAACAGAAGTGGGAGGAGCCTTCACCGCAGTTGCTGAGACAACCCAGCGAGTCGTAGGAGAACGTCGATTAGCCACATTACGTAATTTAGCTGCTCAAACTGGGCAATCCAAAACGGTTGAGCAAGCCTGTCAAAAGGCGATACAGACTCTTTCAGAAAACTCATCAGATATTCCTGTTGCTCTACTTTATTTGTTAAATTCTGAGCAAACTCAGGCAAATTTACAAGCCCAAACTCCTCAAATTCAGGCTTTAATTGCCCCGGCAGAACTGGATCTGAACCAACCCAATGATTTATTTACACAAGCACTTGCTTCAGTTGTACAAAACAATCAACTGTTTATTTTAGAGAATGTAGCGCAATGTTGGGGAGAATTTCCAGTCGGCCCCTTACACATTCCCCTTAGGGGGGCGATCGCTATGCCAATTCGAGCTTCAACTCAAGACTCAATTGTGGGGGTGCTTGTGCTTGGGGTGAATCCCTATCGGGCGTTAGATGACGATCAACATCAATTTTTGGAGATGACAACGGGGCATATTGCTAACGCGATCGCTAGCGCCTTTGCCTACGAAGAAGAGCGCAAACGGGCTGAGGCTCTAGCAGAACTTGATCGCGCTAAAACCATATTTTTCAGCAATGTCTCTCACGAATTCCGCACACCACTAACGCTCATGCTAGGGCCTTTAGAGGATATGCTGGCAACTGAGAGCTTAATTCCACCCGAACAACAACAGCAAATTGAACTCATCCATCGCAACTCATTGCGATTACTAAAACTGGTGAACACCCTCCTTGACTTCTCACGCATCGAAGCTGGGCGAATCCAAGCGGTATATGAACCAACAGATTTAGCCGCATATACAACCGAGTTAGCCAGTGTGTTTCAGTCGGCGATCAAGCAAGCAGGCTTACAGTTTATGATCTCCTGCAAACCACTATCGACAGAGATTTATGTTGATCGCCAGATGTGGGAAAAAATTGTTCTAAATCTCCTCTCAAATGCTTTTAAATTCACCTTTTCAGGCGAGATTGCAGTAACTCTCAAGCAAGTGCATAACCAGGTTGAATTGACTGTGCGCGATACCGGCATTGGCATTCCAACCGCAGAATTGCCTCGTTTGTTTGAAAGGTTTCACCGGGTGGAGGGGGCAAGAGGAAGAACCCAAGAAGGTTCTGGAATTGGTTTGGCACTCGTGCAGGAGCTAGTACGACTACATGGAGGACAAGTACAGGTTGAAAGCATTGAGGGAGAAGGCACAACTTTCACTGTCACGATTCCGACTGGGATGGCTCATTTGCCCTCGGATCGAATTCAGGCAACACGAAACCTGGCTTCGACTGCCTTAGGTGCAGCTCCTTACTTGGAAGAAGCTTTGCGTTGGCTACCGGAAGAGGACACGGGAACAAAAAAACAAGGGCAGGGAGGGAAAGAAGACACGGGGAATTTTTCTCTCTCCGCATCTTCAGAAGCGTTTCCCCATCACCCTGTTACCCCATCACCCCTTACAGCTCGAATCTTGCTCGCCGATGACAATACCGATATGCGCAACTATGTAAAACGGTTATTGATCAGCCAGGGATATGAGGTAGAAACTGCCGCTGATGGGATGGCGGCGTTAGCTGTAATTGAGCAACAAATCCCCGATCTCGTCCTCACGGATGTGATGATGCCCCGATTAGATGGCTTTGGGCTATTGCGAGAGTTGCGAACAGCCTCAACTACGAGAGAAATTCCCATTATTATGTTGTCTGCTCGCGCTGGGGAAGAAGCTCGCGTCGAGGGGCTAGAGGCAGCAGCCGACGACTATTTGATCAAGCCATTTTCTGCCCGTGAATTGTTAGCGCGAGTTGAGGCAACCTTGAAACTGGCACAACTGCGACGAGAAGCCAGTCAACGGGAGCAGGCACTTAGGCTGGAAGCAGAAGCCGCCAAGCAAACCGTAGAAACCATTTTGTCGAGTATCAATGATGGGTTTTATGTCCTTGATCGCAACTGGTGTTACACTTACGTCAACGATCGCTATTGTGAAATGGTAGGAATGCCGCGATCAGCGCTGCTGGGGCAAAGCATTTGGCATCTTTTTCCTGATGCCGTTAACACCGATGCTTACGTGCAATTCCACCGGGCAATAACTGAGCAAACGCCACTCCAGTTTGATTATCTTTACGTCCCTTGGAATTGTTGGCACGATCATCGAATTTACCCTTCGCCTGATGGACTGACGGTTTTTCTGGCTGATATCACCGAACGTAAACAAATTGAGTCAGCACTACACCAACGAGAAGCGCAGTTTCGTCAGCTAGCTGATGCCATGCCACAGCTTGTTTGGATCACCAACGCTAATGGCGAAGCTGAATATGTTAGTCAGCAATGGACAGAATATACCGGATTAACACTCGAACAGACCAAAAATGAGAACGAGATTCAACAGGTTATCCATCCCGACGACATAGAGTTGACGTATGCGACTTGGAAAAAATGTCTTACATCTGGGACTTTGTATCAAACTGAATTTCGTCTCAAACGTTCCTCTGACAAAGCCTATCGTTGGTTCTTAAGTCGGGCGATTCCAATTCGTAACGAGCAAGGGCAGATTGTGCAGTGGTTTGGCACAAACACCGACATTAATGATCGCAAGCAAACAGAAGAGGCATGGCAGAAAAGCGAAGAACGTTATCGAGTTTTGACGGAACTATCGCCGCAAATTGTATTTATGAGTCGAGCAGATGGCTACCTCACTTATTACAATCAAAGGGGACTAGAATTTATCGGTCGATCGCTCGAAGAGTTGCAAGGTGATGGTTGGGCTGAGTATATTCATCCAGAGTATCGCGATCGCGTTTACAAAGTTTGGCAAACTGCAATCACAGAAGTTTGTGAGTACGACATTGAAATTCCATTCCGCCGCGCTGACGGTGTTTATCGCTGGTTATACACCCGTGCGCTGCCCGTGAGCGATGAAAGCGGCAAGATTGCTTATTGGCTCGGTGTAGCCCTCGATATTACTGATCGCAAACAAGCAGAGGCAGAACGAGAACAGCTGCTGCAACACGAACAAGTTTTACGCTCCTTGGCAGAAGCCGCAGAATCTAAACTGCAAGAAGTTTTAGCAAGCATTCGAGAAGATTTTGTTTTGTTTGATCGCAATTGGCGAATTGTCTATCTCAATGCTCAAGCTGCCGAAACAATGAGAATGCCCCGTGAAGAGATTTTAGGCAGAAGTATGTGGGATCTATTTCCCGATTTGGTTGGAACTGATTTTTACGATCGCTTGCATCAAGTTGTACGCGAACAAATTCCGACTCAGTTTGAATATTACTATTCTACATGGGATCGCTGGTTTGAAAATCGAGTATATCCAACCCCCGATGGCATTGTGAATCTTTGCATTGATATTACTGCTGCCAAACGCCTTGAGGAGATTCGCAAACGCACCGAAGAAGAACTGCGGCAAAAGAATGCGATTTTGAACGTGATTAATGAGTCGGCACCCACACCAATTTTTGTCAAGGATCGACAAGGACATATCATCTATGCTAATCCTGCCACGCTGGAAGTACTCGGTAAAACTGCTGAGGAGGTAATTGGTTATCGAGATTGCGATCTCTATCCAAACCCTAAAGACGCAGCAAGAGTAATGGAAAATGATCGGCGGATTATGGAATCCGGACACACGGAAGTGGTTGAAGAATCACCCGATGGTGTGCGGACATTTATCGCTATGAAAGCGCCCTACCGGAACGAGGCAGGGGAAGTGATTGGTTTAATTGGAATTTCCAACGACATTACCGAGCGAGTACAGCTCGAACGCGAGCGCGAACGGGTTTTGCAACAAGAACAAGCCGCACGAGAAGCGGCAGAGCAAGCAAACCGGATCAAAGATGAATTTCTGGCTGTATTATCCCATGAATTGCGATCGCCTCTCAACCCGATTCTCGGTTGGTCAAGACTATTGCAAACACGCCAATTTGACGCAAAAGGGGCAAAAAATGCTCTACAAACAATTGAGCGCAATGCCAAGTTGCAAGTTCAACTGATTGAGGATTTATTAGATGTGTCTCGAATTTTGCGAGGCAAGATGGTATTAAATGTTTGCCCTGTTAACTTGGTTACTATTGTTGAATCCGCTCTAGAAACGGTGCAACTGGCGGCAGAAGCCAAACAGATTCACATCCGAACTGCTATATCCCTCAAGAACACACAGGTTTGTGGTGATGCTGCCCGGCTACAACAAATTGTCTGGAATTTGCTCTCTAATGCTGTTAAATTCACCCCTGATGGGGGAGAAGTTGAAATTTGTTTGGATCAAATTGGTAATTATGCCCAAATTCAGGTTAAGGATACCGGAAAGGGCATTAATCCAGATTTTTTACCCTATGTGTTTGACTACTTTCGTCAAGAAGATGGCACCACAACTCGCAAGTTTGGGGGATTGGGCTTAGGTTTAGCGATCGTTCGCCATTTGGCTGAACTACATGGGGGAACTGTTGATGCTAAAAGCCCAGGAGAGGGACAGGGAGCTACATTTATTGTGAGATTGCCTTTGATGACTAAAGGTAAAGAGGCAACAGAAGAACATTTAACCACCGAGCAATCTGTTGATTTAAGTCAACTCACAATTTTAGTGGTTGATGACGACGAGGATATGAGAGAGTTGATCCAGGTGATTTTAGAGCAGCAAGGAGCGCAAGTGATAGTTGCAGCCACCGCAGCTGAAGTACTGATGGTGTTTGATCGCCAACCTCCCGATATCTTCATTAGTGACATTGGGATGCCAGAGATTGACGGCTATATGCTAATGCAGCAAATTCGCAGCAGATCGCCCGAACAAGGTGGGTTGGTGAGCGCGATCGCTCTCACTGCCTATGCCGGAGAGTACGATCAAAAACAAGCACTAGCATCTGGATTTCAACAGCATATTCCTAAACCTGTGGAGCCAGATATATTGGTAAATGCGATCGCCACTCTAGTAAATCGAAAGTGAAGACAAGAGTGTTAACCGAGCACAACATTATATTAAGAGCGGTGGCAGATGTTAAAAACTCCATCCCAAAGCTGATGCCACTTGAGGTGCTAATTCTAAAGGATTGAAGGGTTTGGCGATCGCTGCTGTCATACCTAGTTGGGCATAGCGGCGGCGATCGGAAGCTTGAATTTTAGCCGTCAATAAAATTACCGGAATCGATTTTGTTGCCGGATTATTTTGTAATTTCTCAAATGTCGCTAAACCATCCATATCTGGCATCATCACATCCAAGAGAATTGCATCTGGTTGAAAAGTCTCGGCTTTAGTGATACCTTCTTTGCCAGAACTTGCTGTCAGCACTTCCCATCCTGCTACAGTTTCCAAGCAAATTTTGGCAACTTCTTGAATATATTCTTCGTTATCCACTACTAAAATTTTTTTATTAGTCATTATGACCATCCTGTGCGGAATTTTGAGTAATTTCGTGTAGTAGTGTCATTACTCGTTGCTCAAATTCGTGGGGTGTTACTTGCCCTTTGTTGAGAAATTCCGTATGTCCTAATTTCAATCGTGTTCTTTCTGATTCTTCCAATTCTTTAGCCGAATAAACCATTAGGGGAATTTTACAAAGATGATGATGTTGTTGCAACCATCCCACAACACTGAAACCGTCGCCTTCCGGCAGAACTAAATCGAGAATGAGCAAATCGGGATTTACCTCTTGAGAGAGGTGGATTGCTTCCTTTCCAGTTTTGGCATGGAAAGTTTCAATATTATATTGCTCAAACAGGGTTTGCAGAACTTCTGCTAAGTTGGGATCGTCCTCAACCAACAGCACGCGAACTAGTTTGCAGGAATGTTGCAGCGCCTGTCGTAATGACTGAAATAACAAGCTTTCTTCTAGTGGCTTACTCACCCAATTGACAAAATCCTGCTTTTTTTGGCTAGTCTTGACAAGTCCACAGACACTACAAATAATGATTGGAATATTCTGAGTATCTGCTCGTTCCTTCAAAATTGCCATTGTTTCCCAGCCATTCATACCGGGCATCAGCAGATCCAAGATGATCGCATCTGGATGTTGAGCAGATGCAGCAGCGATCGCTTCTTCTCCATTAGATACCGCCACTACCCGATAGTGACGTTTTTCCAGCAGATTTTGCAATTCTGTACGAACTTCTGCATCATCGTCGCAGACGAGTACTAGAGGCGAATAGGGGAGGTACTTTGTGTCTGTCTCAAACACGACAGATTTTTCGACTTGTGCAGGCTGCCGTGCAGTATCTTGGGAACACCCCGATGTTAAAGACAGGGGAATCGTAAAGTAAAAAGTACTACCCTTGCCCAATTCGCTATCTACCCAAATTTGTCCGCCATGTTGTTGGACAATACTCTTACAGATAGCCAAGCCCAAACC
Organism: Chlorogloeopsis sp. ULAP02; assembly: GCF_038404745.2. Lineage (NCBI taxonomy): Bacteria > Bacillati > Cyanobacteriota > Cyanophyceae > Nostocales > Chlorogloeopsidaceae > Chlorogloeopsis > Chlorogloeopsis sp. ULAP02. Next base: position 292,546 of record NZ_JAYKTT020000005.1, read on the forward strand.
AGTACCATCATGGTTGCGGGAATCGGAAGAATCAACTTGTTGGAAGCGCTCAAAAATACTTTCGAGTTTATCTGCCGGAATGCCACGCCCGTTGTCGTAAACAGTAAATAAGATGCTGGGGGATGGGAAAGACGCGGAGAGTGGGGGAGAAACAGATGAGGAAGATAGGGAAGAATTCTTCTCCGTGTCTCCTTGTCTCCACCTCCACATGTCCTCTTGATTCCCCCTATCCCCTTTCCCCTCCTCTGCGCTCAACCAAACAGTAGAACCAGCAGGCGAGAATTTGATGGCATTACTAAGAAGATTTGTCAGAGTTTGGACAATGCGATCGGGATCTGCCCAGATTTGTTGAGATAAACTTGAAACCGAGATGGAAACTCCTGCTTGATCAGCAAGGGGCTGCATCACATTTACTGCTTCTGCAATCAAGTCAGCAACATCACAACTTTGTTTTTCCATTTTGACTTTGCCCGACTCGATGCGCTCAATATCAAGGATGTCATTTATCAGCCTGACTAAGCGTTCTGTACTGTCTACAGCAATTTGTAGCAAGCGTTTTCCCTGCTCAGACTCTGGCTGAATTAAACCGCTGGCTAACATTCCCAAAGAGCCGTGAATTGAAGTTAGGGGTGTGCGGAGTTCGTGACTGACAACAGAAACAAATTCATCTTTCATCCGTTCCACTTGCTTGCGATCGCTAATATCTTGCAAGTAAACGGTATATACTATCTCTTGCCCCAGCTTTAATTTAGAAATAGAAGCCTCTGCTGGAAACTCCGTGCCATCTTTGCGGCGTCCGTATATTTCGCGGCGTTCTCCCATGCGGCGAGCAACTTTTGCAGAACTGCCGAAGTCTGAAACATAGTGACGATGTGCTTGGATATACCGTAATGGCAGGAGTAAGTCTAATGGCTGCCCAAGCACTTCCCTTTCCTCGTAGCTAAAAATTTTCTCGGCTCCTTGGTTAAATAAAGTAATATTTTGATTGCTGTCAATAGAAATGATTGCATCATCTGCAATTGATACAATCCCAGCAAACATTGCCTGCGAATTTCGCAGTTCTGCCTGAGCGCGTTGGCGCTCGTTTAGCTCAGATTGGAGTTGCTCGTTAATCCGAGTTAACTCTGCTGTACGCTCTGCGACTCGCAGTTCTAAATCGTCCTTGGCTTGACGTAAAGCCTGTTCTGTATGTTGTCTTTCCAATGCTGCCGAAAGTATATTTGCAACAGATTGAACAAAATTAATATCGCGATCGGTAAAAGTCTGTTTTGTTGTAGAATATACTCCCAAAACTCCATAGGAACCATTTTGTTTGGGAATCGGTACACTTAAGCCACTAATTATTCTATGTTCTCGGAGTAGAGCAGAAGGCTGAAATCGCGTTTCTGTGCGTAAGTCTTCAATAATAACTGGTTGCTGTACCACTAAAGTATAACCAGAGCCAGAAGAATCTGAGTGAATCTTTGCTTTGCCTACAAGTCCTTCACGCCAGCCTACACCAGCACATAACAGCATGGTATTTTCTTCGGGAAGTAATTTCAAGAGTTTGCAATATTCAACTCCCAAGTTTTGCGCCACTAGTGTTACTGCTTCATCCATGAGGCTAGAAAGTTCTTTGCCCAAAAGAGCTGATTGTCCTAATTGAGCTACTGTAGCTTCTTGACTAATGCGAATGTTGAGTTTTTCTTCTGTTAACTTGTCTTCATTTTCCAACAAGCGATCGCTTTGCTTCATTCCTCGTCGTAGTTTAATTCGTTCTAGACGATTGATGATCCGCGTTACCAATTCTGGCCCTACAATGGGCTTACTCACAAAGTCATCTGCACCAACAGCAAAAACCTGATTAACAATGTCGGCATCGCTGTGAACTGTCAAAAATAAAATTGGCAATTCGCTCCATTGGGGATCATTACGTACTACTTGGCAAATCTCAATTCCGCTAAACTGAGGAAGTTCCACATCTAGAATCAGCAAATCAGGATTTACAGTTTGCAGAGTTTCCCAAAAGCGGCGCGGATCTTCTAAAGTTGTGACTTTAATGCCCCAAGGATTGAGCAAAGTTTGCAATAACGCACCAATTTTCGGATCGTCATCTATAGCCAATATATGAGCTTCAGCGTAGGGAGCTTCTTGTAATACTTGCGTGACTGCCTCTAGCACCTGAGTAATGGGCATGGGCTTTTGCAAAAAGGTGTGTCCGCCTTTACGAGCGACTTGCAAGCGGTTGTTAAAATCACTTTGTTCTGTAAAAACTACTACTGGTACAGGAGGTTTACGCTGTTTTAATTCTGCCAACAGGCTAAAGCTGTCCTCAATATCTGACGAAACGCTTGGATCTAAAAGCACTACACTTGGATGCTCTCGGTACAGCTTATTTTTGGCTATTTCGATACTAGTAGCAATAGTAACTTCCAAGCCTTTGATTGCGGATTCTACCTGGATCTGTTCAGCAAGTAGGCGATCGCGATCGACTACCAAGATTAAGGGATACTCCTGCTCTGTACAAGGAAGGGCAGAAACTGTAGTTTGGTCATTACGGGTTATTTCTTGACGTAATTGCTCTACCCAATGCACAAACTGGATAGTATCGTCTTTTGTCAAAGTTTTCTTTGCTTTAAGTAAATGCTCTATTTTGCGTGCCAATTTAGAGCCAACAGCATAACCAAAAGTGCCTAAAGAACCTGCTAGAGTATGTGCTTCTTGTTGTGCTTGTTTGTACAGTTTTTGATGCAAAGATTTTTGGCGAGCAGCACTAGCTGCTTGCTCTAGTAACGCTACCTGTGCTTCAATTCTCGGTTGAAAGCGGTTCCACAATCCGGCAATAGCTTGGAGAGTCTGCTGCTGAGTAGATGTGGTTTCAGAAGAAGCAGTTTGAGAAGACGCGGAGACAACCAGACGCGGTGACACGGAGAGAGAACTATTCTCCGCGTCTTTGTGTCCCCATCTCCCCGCGTCTTCTTTCAGTGGCTTCAAACGATAACCAATGCCATAGACTGTTTCAATTAAATCTCCTGATGCTCCCACAGCTTTTAATTTCTGCCGCAATCCTTTGATATGGGTGCGAACAGCTTCTTCTCCAGGAGTATCCTCATAAGTCCACAGATGTTCTAAAATCATCCCACAGCTAAACACCCGGCGACTGTTTCGTAAAAATAGTTCTAACAGTGCATATTCTTTAGGAGTTAATGACAACAATTTATCAGCATATGTTACTTCACAACTTGTAGGATCAAACTGTAGATCACCCCATCCTAGAATTGGTTGTGATATTAAATTACCACGACGTAAAAGTGCTCGGATTCTAGCAACTAATTCCTCTTGATTAAAAGGTTTAACAAGATAATCATCTGCTCCTGCGTCTAACCCTATCGCCTTTTCGTGGCTGCTATCACAACCCGTCAACAACAAAATTGGCATTCGTAAACCGTGGGATCTGATTTGACGGCAAAGAGTAATTCCATCTATCCGCGGCAAGATAAGATCTAATAGAATTACATCATAATCGAATGTCTGTATTAAATCCCATGCTGCCTGACCATCTAAGGCAATTTCCACAGCATAATTGTAACTAGTAAGGACAGCGGCAAGTGCATGAGCAACAAACTCATCATCCTCGACAATTAATATTTTCATTGTAAAAAGTTAATGTATCTTGACAAGAGTTAGGAATTGCAAGCCGAACAAATTAAAATCCAAATCTATCAATGTTGATCTTACAAAGAGATACCAGACAGATGTAATTTTAGTTAATAAATATCTAATCTGAATTTACAAATTTTAAAGAGTGAAAAGGACTGGGGACTGGTGATTGGGTTTAAAAACGGAAAAATTTGAAAGGGCAATAATTTCTAGATGATCCAACATCCGGTGTCGATCCCTTAGCACGGCGATAATTTTGGCGCTTAATTGAAGACTTTATCCTTTACGGTACAATGTTTTTGGTGACAACGCACGACTTAGAAGAAGCAGAACACTGCCGTTGCATGGGTTTATGGTAGTGGATGAAA